>QIFG01000063.1 GCA_003228735.1 Zetaproteobacteria bacterium | reverse complement strand
CCAGTATCTGTGTGTAAAGTGCTTTGTCTCTCATGCCCCATAGCATAACCTCCAGTAATCACGTTACCCACACGATCAGGGGAAGAGCCAATTTTATATATCAAAACTGGTGGGCGATGCTGGGTTCGAACCAGCGACCCCTGCCGTGTGAAGGCAGTGCTCTCCCACTGAGCTAATCGCCCTTTCAGGTAAAGGGCGCGCTTTCTACCAAAGCGCATGAATACGGTCAACGAATCCCCTGCTCCCGCTATGCCAATACGCATATCTTTCCTCACACAAGCTGACCTGACCTATCCGCTCCGCTATGATAGCCGGACTTTCAAATCAGGTTCCAGCACACCCAAGGAGCATCAATGTCCGAAGAATCCATGCGCCAGGACGCTCTCGACTACCACCAGAAGCCCAAACCGGGGAAGATAGGCATCCAATCCACCAAGCCATGCGTGACACAACGAGACCTGTCGCTGGCCTATACGCCCGGCGTGGCTGCTCCCTGCCTGGAAATCAAGAGGGACCCGCAACTGGCCGATGAATACACCTCGCGCGCCAATCTGGTGGCCGTGGTCACCAATGGCACTGCCGTGCTTGGACTGGGCGATATCGGCCCGCTGGCCAGCAAGCCGGTCATGGAAGGCAAAGGGGTATTGTTCAAGCGTTTTGCCGATATTGACGTATTCGATCTCGAAGTGGCTGAATCAGACCCCATGGCCTTTGTCGAAACCGTGGCGCGTCTTGAACCCACCTTCGGCGGCATCAATCTTGAAGACATCAAGGCGCCGGACTGCTTCATCATCGAACAGGAACTGAAAAAGCGCATGAACATTCCCGTGCTGCACGATGACCAGCACGGCACAGCCGTCATCCTGGCGGCGGGGCTGATCAATGCCCTGATGCTGCAGGAAAAAAAGATCGAGGATGTGCGTATTGTCTGCCTCGGAGCCGGAGCCGCCGGCTTTGCCTGTATGAAGCTGAGCGAACTGCTGGGCGCCAAACGTGAAAACATCATGATGTTGGATCGCTCCGGAGTCATTCATACCGGCCGCGAGGACCTGCCGCACCACAAGCAGTATTTTGCCAGCGAACGTCCGGAGCGCACACTGGAGGAAGCATTAAAAGACGCCGATGTATTTGTCGGCCTGTCGGCCGGCAATATCGTTTCCCCGGAGATGCTGAAATCCATGGCCGACCGCCCGATCGTGATGGCCATGGCCAATCCCGATCCGGAGATCGCCTACGATCTGGCCATGAGCACACGCAAAGATCTCATCATGGCCACAGGCCGCTCCGACCACCCCAATCAGATGAACAACGTGCTGGGCTTCCCCTTCCTGTTCCGTGGCGCACTGGATGCGCGGGCCACAACCTTTAATGAGGAGATGTTGGTGGCGGCAGTGCGCGCCCTGTCGGAACTCGCCCGCACCGAGGTGCCGGACACGGTGCTCAAGGCCTATGGTGATGAAAGCCTCCAGTTTGGCCCCGATTATATTCTTCCCAAGCCATTCGACCCGAGGCTGATTGAGACCGTGCCCGCGGCTGTCGCCCGGGCAGCCACCGAATCCGGCGTAGCGCGCAAGCCCATACAGGATGTCGAAGCATATTCGCATGAACTGGCTGGCCGTATCGACTCATCCCGCCTGTTTATGCGCTGGGTTGCCGATAAGGCAAGGCACCATCCACTGCGCATGGTGCTGCCGGAAGGCAACGACACCACCATCATCCGCGCTGCCTCGGTCATGGCCGATTATGGCGTCGCCAAACCGATCCTGCTCGGTAATCCTGAATTTATTCACAAGCAGGCCGAACAGATGCAACTGGATATGGATGGCGTCGATATCGTCAACCCTGACGAAAGGGACTCGCGCCTTTCCAGCCTGGTTGACGCCTATTACTTCGACCGCAAACGTCAGGGCGTGCTGCATCAGGATGCCGAACAGGCCCTGCAGCATGATCTCAATGTCTTCGGCGCCACGATGGTGCGGCAGGGATTTGCTGACGGCATGCTGTCCGGCCGTACCGCCCATTATCCCACGGTACTGCGCCCCATCCTGCGTGTTCTGGGCCACGATCAGACCGGGCACCATCACCGTGTCTATGGCCTGTACATGATGATCATGGAAAGAGGCACATTTTTCCTCGGCGATACCACGGTGAATCTGGAAATGACTTCCGAACAGATGGCGGAGCTGGCCTGGTTTTCCGCCCAGACGGTGCAGTCCCTGGGCTTTACGCCGAGGGTGGCCATGCTCTCCTTTTCAAACTTCGGCAGCGTGGATCATCCCGAGACGCGCAAGGTGGCCGAAGCCGCACGCATCATGCATGAGCGTCATCCTGACCTGATGGTGGATGGCGAAATGCAGGCCGATACCGCAGTCAACGCGGAGTTTCTGGCGCAATATCCGTTCTCCAAGCTCAAGGATGCGGCGAATGTGCTGATCTTTCCGACCATGCAGTCGGGCAATATCGCCTACAAACTTCTACGAGAACTCGGCGGCGGCACCGCCATCGGGCCTATCCTGCTGGGCTTGCCCAAGCAGGTGCATGTGCTGCAAACCGGCGCCAGCGTGGACGATATTGTCAATATGGCGGCCATTGCCGCAGCCAGGGCGACCGATCAGGAAGTAATATAACGGAACTGGCAGCGCGCTGGCGCTGTTGTCAATTAAAGAAGATAAAAACTAGCCGCGCGGCAGGAAGCGATTTGGATTCAGGTGGTGGCCGTAGCGATGCACTTCGTAGTGCAGATGCGGCCCCGTCGAGCGGCCGGAGGAGCCGATGCGGCCCAGCAGGTGGCCGTGCTTGATTTCGTCACCCACCTTTACATTGACCTGGGACAGATGCCCATAGCGTGTCCGGTAACCATAGCCATGCGAAATTTCCACCATGTAACCGAAATCCTTCATCTTGCCGGCAAAGACCACGATGCCATGGCTGGCGGCAAGAGCCGGCGCTCCATAGCGGTTGGCTATATCCACACCGCGATGCAGAGCCTTCTCACCAGTAAAGGGATCGGCACGCCAGCCATAGACGGAACTCAACC
>QIFG01000065.1 GCA_003228735.1 Zetaproteobacteria bacterium | reverse complement strand
AAGCATGCAGGTAAACTGAATATAATTGTCCAGACATGAAGGCTTTTATGTAATCTGGCAAAAAGTTACGTGTTAGAATGAATTAGCCGTGCCAGGAAGGGATCTATAAGCCATGCTTGAAAAGGCATGGTTGATAACGTTTTACCGCATGCTTTTCGTTTCCTTGACTTTTGTGACGTCAGCCAGTGAAACTTGGGAATTAAGGGCATCAGCGAGGGTGAGTAGTTCTTATGTATCTTGATCATTGGCGTTTAGCCGATTTTCCATTTGAAAGCGTCGCCGACCCGATCTACTTCTTTGAAGCGGAACAACAGCGCATGATCATGCTTGATATGACCGACGCCGTCATGCGGCGCCAGGGCGCCATCATGTTGACCGGTGATATTGGCTGCGGCAAATCCACAATCACGCAGCGGGTGCTGTTAAACCTGCCCGAGGATCGCTTCGACATCGCTTTTCTTACCTATTCCAGCCTCGGCCCCCTGGAGATGCTCCGGGAGATCAACCTGCAACTGGGCGTAGATGTCGACAGCCAGGACAAAAATGAGCTTTTGCATGCGTTGCAGGACCATCTTTCAGCCAACGCCTCCGCCGGCCGGGACACAATAATCTGTATCGACGAAGCGCAAAGCATCCCTTCACTGGGAACGTTTGAGGAACTTCGCCTGCTCCTGAATTTCCAGCTTGGCAACCGTTTCCTGCTCACCCTGCTCTTTGTCGGCCAGCCTGAACTGAAACGCAGAATCGACAAACTGCCACAGTTGCATCAGCGTATCGCCTTACAGCTTCACATGGGGCCGCTCTCCTCGCGGGACACAACGCGCTACATCCTGCACCGGCTGCGCGCAGCCGGAAACCGCAGGCCGATCCTGAGCAAGCAGGCTGGCAATGCCATGTACCGGCATACCAACGGCGTGCCTCGCCGCATCAACCACCTTGCAGATCGTTGCCTTTTGCTGGGAATGCGCAAGGGAGCAACGCGCTGGGACAGCAAGCTGGTAACGGAAACCGTGGAAGCCTACCCCTTCTGATGCCCAAATATATTGACCTTTTACGGTCCCACTTAACCAAAGATAAAAAGGAACCCGATACCGTGGTCCCGGAAGCGGAAGAAATCCTGGTTGATGAGCAGCCGGAGAAGGACCGGCTAAAGGCATCGGAAGCCATAAAGACGCCGCCACGGGATTTGAGCCGCGATCTGGCCGTCGAAGAGCCGGCTCCTGAGATGGCGGATGCCGCCCGCTCGCAGTTGGCGCCACCCAGGGAACTGGAAAAAACATTGCGCGATGAACAAACATGGCAGAACCAGCCGACCGAGGCGGGTTCGAATGCATCCAACGCCGCAATCAACTGGCTGAAAACCTGCGTACAACTCACGCTTCAGATGTTTCAGTCCGCGGCCAGTGATAAGCCTGCCAGCATTGATCCGCTTTCCAAACACACGCTATTACTGGTTCAGGCGCTGATGAAAAAGCCAGGCGGCCTGCATGGGCTGGAATTGCAGGTGGTCGATCACGACTATGACATCCGCAACGTGGATTTTGATCTGGGCAACCTGATCGCAAAAAGCATCACGCTCATGCTCTATGCCATCAAGATGGGGCTGCGCATGCGCCTGAGTGAAAACGATTTGCACACACTTGTCCTTGCGGCAATGCTGCACCATATCGGTATGGCGAGAATCCCCAGCAGCATCAGACATAACAAGGGAACATTAGGCAACAGCGAACGGGAAGAAGTCCGCAGAGCGCCCGGCCTCGGAGAGGCATTCCTCAAAACATGCGGCATCAACGACATGGGCATCCTGACAGCGGCCAGCCAGGCGCAGGAGCGATACGACGGTTCAGGACCGCTTGGCCTCTCGGGTAACGGAATCAGCAATACCGCCCGGGTAGTTGGCCTGCTTACCGTCTTCGAGGCGCTGGTCGCCTTTCGCCCCTACCGCAAGCGCCTGTTGCCAAGGGACGCCATCCAGGCGCTGATTAACAAGCATAAGAATGAGTTCGATCAGGAACTGCTCAAGATGCTGATTGAGTCAATTTCCCTGTACCCGGTTGGGAGTTATGTACAACTCAATTCCGGCGATGTGGGGCAAATAATCGTCGTGAACCAGCGCCTGCCTCTGCGTCCGAAGGTGCGCCTGAGCATGGATCGGCACGGCAATAATATCGTGTCGCGCCTCGTGGATTTGCAGACACAGTCCAATTTGCGGGTAAGCCGCTGCATGTATAAGGAAGAACTGTCCGAGTTAAAAGATCAGCCGAAAAAAGACGCCTGATCACCACTGCCCTGACCTTCCCTTTCGATAAATAGTAGACGGCGCCTGCAACCCGCCACGGATGCGGTGCTATGGCGTGCGGCGTACAAGATCACGGGTGGAAATCATACGATCAATAAAAAGCACGCCGTGCAGATGATCGATCTCATGCTGGATCACGCGCGCCTCAAAACCGCTGCTTTTCAGTTCCTGCTCATCTCCTTTCAGGTTCCGGTAACGCAGGTGAATATCCCTTGTCCTTGGCACCATGCCCGTCCATTTTGGCGCCGACAGACACCCCTCCCGGCCCAGGACTTCGCCACCTGTCAGGGAAATGATCTCCGGGTTAACGAGAAACAGCAACCCATGGTTGTCACATGGTCTTTTTGTCTGCCGGCAATCCACCAGAACAACGGAAGACATCTCTCCGATCTGGGGCGCGGCAATACCCACGCCTCCCGGGCCTTCAAGCATGGCCGCCTGCATCTCACTGGCCAACTCTTTTAATCCGTCATCAAAGCATTTAATCGGTGAAGATTCCTGCCGCAGCCTTTTGTCAGGCAGCGCAATAATGGAACGCATCAGACCGGCGCTACAGCACCTGGGTGTCTATGGCGTGGACATCCACATCCACGGCAAGCGATTTGGAAACGTCTTCCAGCGCCTTTCTCATATCCTGTACCCGGTCGGCGGCAGCCACTTCCAGCGCCATCAGGTAAACATCGCCATCCTCACTGGCATGGCTGCGTGTAGACAAATCCACAATCGAAACATTCAGCTTCGCCAAAGCCTCGGTAACTGCGTGGACAATGCCAATCTTGTCGGCGCCGCTGACCGTCACCACATGATCCGGCTCCGGAGCCGTGCAGGCCACCTCATCCGCCGATAACGGCTGCGACTGTATCGTCAGCCCGGTGCGCTGTTCAAGATCGGCCAGGGAGGCCTTGAGC
>QIFG01000079.1 GCA_003228735.1 Zetaproteobacteria bacterium | reverse complement strand
AAACGCTGGGCTACAGAACACCCCATGAAGTGTTCTTCAATACCACATCGCGACTCACCGATGTTGCACTTGGCAGTTGAATCCGCCTAATCTGGTTTGGTGTGCCCCATCTTTTTATACAAATGGTGAGTATCTAGTTGATTTTGGCTATCGCAATGGCGAACTCACAAGTGATGTGAAAGGGTTGTTACAGCCATCCTTAGATGGCCTTAACGAACTGGCAAATCAATATTGTGAAAATGATAATTTCGTTTCTCCAAACTTAGAGTGGGCTTTGGTATCAAGCATGTTCTATTTGACGACTGTCAATATCTTGGAAGAAATTAAGCAGCAAGATGGCGGAGTCAAAAGGGCCGTTGTGCTTTCTTATTTCCCTCTTTCTTTTGTTGCGGCTTTTGTTGTTAATGCGAAATGGCTATGGATTGCATGGGTTCTATTTTCAGGACTTTTTCTTTTTGTGTTGTCAGAAGCAAATAGATTGCAAAAGAAAGAGGCTGAAAAGAAAGCACTCTCAAATGACATGATTGAAATTCTCAGGAATCCATTAAGCGATTCAAACTTTAATGGTCGGCAAATTAGGAGGATGCTGAGTTCTATTGAAGGAAAAGGGATAATATTTCCATCGGCTGTATTTAACGTACTTGATAAGAGAATAGCGAGGGGTGCCTAAGGCAAGGCCAGAAGGGCAGATTGAACTAGCCCCATATCCGGGCTTGCCTATGAGGGAATCACAAAACCCAAAGCCATGCACGCGCCAGACCAGTGCGACAGAACAAAGAACCGGAACCCCCAACCCTCTCCATGGCTCTTCAGTCTGGAAAACAGATATACCTGCCAGATGGCAGCAAGAGACCAGCCGGCCCAGGCGGTTGGGCCATGCAGCCAGGCCGCCATGGCCAGGAAAAAGAGCATGCCAACGCCAAGCAGCACGACGGCAGCGATGACGTGATCGCCAAACCACAGGGCTGTGGATTTAACGCCGATCTTTGCATCATCCTCCCGGTCAGCTATGGCATAGGCCGTATCATAGGAAAGCGACCAGCAAACATTGGCGGCAAACAACAACCAGGGAACTGGCGAGTTCGTAACGCTGCCTGTTTCCGCTGCCCAGGCCATCACAGCTCCCCAGCCAAAGGCCATGCCCAGCCAGGCCTGTGGGAAATGGATGAATCGCTTGAGAAAAGGATAGATGATAGCGAGAGCCGCGCCGACAAAGGCCAGTTGCACAACAAGCATTGAGGTCTGCATGACCAGGACAAGCGCCAGAAACAACATGAACCCAAACCCAAGCAATGCCGCCGCCGGAGAAATACGGCCAGCGGCAATAGGCCGCTCTCTGGTGCGTTCCACATGCGGGTCGAGCTTTCGATCCGCAACATCATTAATGACGCAGCCGGCAGAACGCATCAAAAACACGCCAGCGGTGAAAACCACCACGTTTTTCAGGCTTGGCTGGCCGTTCGATGCTGCCAGAAGCCCCCACAGGGTCGGCCACAGCAACAGCCAGTAACCCACCGGCCTGTCCACGCGAAGCAACACAACCCAGTCACGCAAGAATCCAGGCGGAGAAAAAACAAGCCTCACCGATAACGATCCAGATGCTTCAGCCGCTTCCAGATATCATTGTAAAAACACTCGACCACCAAGGCCCGCGTGCCGGAGGCCGAGCGAAGTACGGAGCGTCTTGCCCAACGTTTTTTTCCACTGCCATCGGGAACTTCCGCCTCGGCTACGCTCAAATCCGAGCGGGATAACGACAAGCCTCGATCCAGGAGCAGATTACCGAGCGGCTGCTCGCCTTCTTCCAGCAGTTGGACAAGCTCTGTGGGCAGGGCGTCCAGTGGCAATACCGATTCGGCGTCAAACATCAACTTGGTCCGATGCAGCAGCGAAACACGGCGGCGCAGACACGGATCACCGACCTTGCAGTCCAGCAACGGGGCCTCTTCGCTTTTGCAACTATCAACGAACTGTTCGTGCAGGCGCAACGTAAGAGGCATGCCATGGCGGCGCTCAAGAAATCTTGTCAGAGAGCCTGTAATGGTCAGCACCGCCGCCATCTCCGGGCTTACGCCCGCTTCCCCGGCTGACCACGACCGTACAGGAGTCCATTTCTGCTTGGATAGTGATAAAAACAACATGCGCGCATCATGGGCACTGGACGGAACGGGTCAAGGGCTTGCATACGCTTCCTGTTTGCGGCCCAATTCGCATTCATAAGCGATTGCAGACTGCATATCAAATCACCGCTGCAAACCGGCCAGGATGCTATATTAAGCCCGGAGCAAGGACATTATCTCCGGCAGGTGATGCGCTTGCGCTGTGGCGACAAGCTTGTCCTGTTCGATGGCAGCGGTGGCGAATATCAGGCTGAAATTACACGCTTGGCAAAACAACACAGCGCCTGCCATGTCCAGAAATTTGATCCAGTGGAGCGGGAATTCCCTTGTCATGTGCATATCGTGCAGTCGGCTGTACGTAGCGACAAACTGGTGCCTGTATTACAAAAAGGCACGGAACTGGGCGCGGCTGGATTTCAGATCACCCGAAGTGAACGTACTCCTGTCAAATTTGATGGCGGCAAACTCGACCGCCGGTTACAGCGCTGGCAGAGCATTATCACTGAAGCCGCCGAACAAAGCGGCCGCACGCGTATTCCCTATATTCGCTGGCGCTCATCGCTTCCAGACATTAAGACACATGGCTCCTGCTTTGCATTACACACACAAACGCACCTGCGCTGGCCCCAGGCTCGCCAGGCAATCTCCCAGGCTTCCGAAATCACATTCGCCATCGGGTCAGAGGGCGGCTGGAGCCATCGAGATATAAAAATGCTTGAGGAGCTTGGCTTCACAGGCCTTCGCTTTGGCCCGCGTATCATGCGCACCGAAACAGCAGCACCCGCCCTGCTTGCAGCAATACAGGCCTGTCTCGATTAAGTCGTTTTTTCGTTTGTAACTGGCGTATTCCAATCTCACATGGCGCTGTTAATATGCGCAGCCTTTCACTAATATGCCGATGTAGCTCAGTTGGTAGAGCAGCTCACTCGTAATGAGCAGGTCGTCCGTTCGACTCGGATCATCGGCTCCACTTATTACTTAAAACAACAAGCACTTATGATTTTTCATCATAGGTGCTTGTTCTATTTTGGCGCTACACAGAACTTCTGGAAAGGCATGGGGAATTTATGGAATGCCCGGAGCTTATATTGAGAAAGATGTTAAGGCTCAATAAAAAAGTTATGATGGCAGATACTAAACCAAGTTGCTCAATAGTTGGCTGTTTCGTTCGCTTACACAGCAGAGAACTTATACACGATGGAGACAACCGTGGAGAATAAACAAATGGCGCTTCACCAAATCGTGTGGGTAGCGGGCTCATGATGCTGGCTCCGGATAGAGATTGAGACCTCCCAGATGGAAGTAAATAGCGT
>QIFG01000041.1 GCA_003228735.1 Zetaproteobacteria bacterium | reverse complement strand
AGACGCCGATCGAGCATCTGATCGTGATCGGCGGCGGGCCGATCGGTATGGAAATGGCGCAGGCGCACCGGCGGCTGGGCGCAAACGTGACAGTCATGGAAATGGCCCGGTTGTTGCCTAAGGACGATCCTGAACTCACAGGCATTGTTATCGCAAAGCTGCGGAGCGAAGGCATTGGCTTCCATGAAGGCGGCCGCAACCTGAAGCTGGAGAAGGCGGTGGATGGTATTACCGCCTGTTGCGAGACCGACGAGGGAAAACAGAGCGTGACCGGTTCGCACCTGCTGATTGCCACCGGCAGGCGCGCCAATGTCGATGGCCTGAATCTGGAGGCTGCGGGCGTGGAATATTCGCCGCGCGGCATCGAGGTCGATGCCAGGCAAGGCTACGGAGTTCCAATGGCAATGTCGCCGAGCTGACCCCTGAGTCCAGTGCTCCGAAGAAGCGGCGCAGGCGGCAGTGGCCCAAACCGGTTACAGATGAGATCAGGCGGTTGCGCACGTGTCATCCCAACCTGGGCAAAGACAAGATTCATCCTCTGCTGGGGCCATTCTGTCAGAGTCAGGGGTTTATCCTGCCCCTGCGCATCAAGCATAGGACGGATCATTGCCGACGCGCCGGACAAGATGCGGCATGCGCCACAACGGTTGAGCGCCAGGGGTAAACCCAGGGCTATCCGAAGAAAGCGTAAGGCGCGCAAGCCCAAGGGTTTTGTTGTTCAGTGGCCGGGACACCTTATTGCGCTGGATACCGTGGAACGCATCCGGGATGGCTGTCGGCGTTACATCCTGACCATGACTGATATTCACAGCCGTATCAGCTTGGCCATAGGCGCATCATCACACGCCAGCCGTGCGGCCAGTGACTTCCTTGGCATAATCCAGCATGTCTTCCCTGAACCCATTCATGCCGTGCTTTCGGATAATGGCAGCGAGTTTCAGGGAGCGTTTGCCAAGGCGCTGGAGAAATCAGCCATCATCCATTGGCACATCTATCCTAAGACGCCCAAAATGAATGCCCATGATGAACGCTTCAACCGCACTATCCAGGAGGAGTTCGTGGATTCTCATGAAGACCTTCTCTTCACTGACCTGTTGACTTTCAATGATCATCTGGCGGATTGGCTTATCTGGTTCAACTGCGATAGACCTCACTACAGCCACGGCCAAATATCCCCGCTACAATTCCTCGCTCAACATCAACCGCAGTGCCATAGGCGCTGGACGCATACAATGACTTGACGCATACAGGCTGAACAAGCATAAAAGCGGCTGCGGAACCAGCCGCTTTTTTTACAGGGAGGATTGTGATGGGAATTGAGGCGATACCAAGCATACTCGGTGTGATCGGACTGATCATCGCCTTTATCATTTATCGGATCATCATGAAAAGACCGGCCGGTGAAGGCAAGGTGCAGGAAATCGCCGAGCTGATTCACCTGGGCGCCATGGTCTTCATGAAGCGCGAATACAAAGTCCTCTCCATATTCGTTGCCGTTGTTGCCGTCATTCTCGCCCTGAGCCTTGGCATGGGCACGATGATCGCCTTCCTTGCCGGCTCCGCCTGTTCGGCCATAGCCGGGTATTTCGGCATGTTCGCAGCAACGCAGGCCAATGTACGCACAACCGTTGCTGCGCATGAGAAAGGCACGGCCGAGGCCCTGACGATTGCATTTTTAGGCGGCTCCGTCATGGGCATGACCGTGGCCGCGCTCGGCCTGCTGGGGCTTGGCACCCTGTACCTGTTTTTCGGTGGCGATCCGGAAACCGCGCATACGATTCACGGTTTCGGCATGGGGGCATCCTCGGTGGCGCTGTTCTCGCGTGTCGGCGGTGGCATCTTCACCAAATGCGCCGATGTCGGCGCCGATCTCGTTGGCAAGGTTGAAGCGGGCATCCCTGAGGACGATCCGCGCAACCCCGGCGTGATCGCCGACAATGTCGGCGACAATGTCGGTGATGTGGCCGGTATGGGTTCGGACATCTTCGAGTCCTATTGCGGCGCGATTATCGCCACCATTGCCATGGCTTCGACCATGGCGGCGGACATTCTCGATCCACTGGGAGACCGTGCCGATTTGATGTTTTTACCGTTGGCGCTGGCTTCCGTCGGCATCATTTGCTCGGTTATCGGCATTGTGCTGGTGCGCCTGTTTTCTCATAAGGATCCGCAACTGGCGCTCAGGATCGGCACGATGGGCGCCTCGATCATATTCATTCTTGCTGCCTACCCCGTGATTCAGGCTGTCGGCATATCGGCCAATGTGTGGTTTGCCGTTATTTCCGGCGCTGTCGGAGGCATAGTGATCGGTCTCGTCACCGAGTATTACACGGGTGGCCCGCCGGTGCGCCAGATTGCCGAGGCAGGCGAAACTGGAGCGGCGACGATCATGATTACGGGCCTTGCCGTGGGTATGGAGTCCGTGGTGATCCCGGTG
The DNA here is from genome assembly GCA_003228735.1 of Zetaproteobacteria bacterium. Classification (GTDB taxonomy): domain Bacteria; phylum Pseudomonadota; class Zetaproteobacteria; order Mariprofundales; family Mariprofundaceae; genus SZUA-181. The sequence continues at coordinate 1,070 of QIFG01000041.1, read as the reverse complement.
ATGACCATCGGCGCGATTATTTATGCCTCAACCCAGCTTTGTGGAATGTTCGGGGTTGGCATCGCTGCCATCGGCATGCTGGGGACGGTCGGCATCACCATGGCCATCGATGCCTATGGCCCGGTGGCGGACAATGCCGGCGGTATCGCCGAGATGGCGGGCTTAGGTGAGGAAACGCGCAGGATTACCGATTCGCTCGACGAACTTGGCAATACCACGGCAGCGATCGGCAAGGGCTTTGCCATTGGCGCTGCGGCCCTGGCTGCTCTGGCCATTATTGCAGCCTTTGTAGAAACGGTGACCATCAACATCCCTGACTTCAACCTGGGCCTGAACCAGCCAACGGTGCTGATCGGCATGTTTATCGGCGGCGTGTTCCCGTTTCTGGTCGCCTCCCTGACCATGAGGGCAGTGGGTGATGCAGCCTTCGAGATGATTCATGAGATTCGCCGGCAGTTCAGGGAAATTCCGGGTCTGCTCGAGGGCACGGCGAAGCCGGATACCGAGGCCTGCGTGAATATTGCCACGACCGCGGCCTTGAAAAAGATGGTGTTGCCCGGCGTGCTGGCCGTTGCATCACCCGTGGTTATTGGCTTTACTCTTGGCCCCGAGGCTCTTGGTGGTCTGCTCGGTGGCGCACTCATCAGTTGCGTGCTGCTGGCGCTGATGATGGCCAATGCCGGTGGCGCCTGGGATAATGCCAAGAAGTATGTCGAGAAGGGGCATCACGGCGGCAAGGGTTCGGATACGCACACGGCTACTGTGGTTGGAGATACGGTCGGCGATCCGCTGAAGGATACCTCCGGGCCATCTATGAACATCCTGATTAACGTCATGGCCATTGTCAGCCTGGTGATCGCACCGCTTCTTTCTTAAGGAAGCTCTGAACAAGTCTTCCATGAGCAGCAAAGCCGTCCCAATCGGGATGATCGCAAGGAAGGCGACGCAACTCAAAGCCATAGCTACGATGCCAAGGAGTCTGACGCAGCGAGCGCCCGATTGGGGCGCAACCTTTCAGGACAAGGCTTTGCAGGCGGTCTGCGGCGTTGCTCGGCTCATGCATGGAACCA
>QIFG01000013.1 GCA_003228735.1 Zetaproteobacteria bacterium | reverse complement strand
TGGAACCACCATGCATTTCGCCTCCCGCCTTGCATCCCATCCCGCAAAGCCGTTGTCGCGGCCATGTGAGACTTATTCAGAGCTTCCTTAGGGCCTGTTAACACTAATTTTGATTGTAGCGACGTGGCCATTTTTGTAGCTCAGCAAAGCATTTCGAGCGTAGTGTGCTTTACGCACACCAACGAGAAATAACGCCGCAGAGTGCAAAAATGGTTCGTCCCACAGGGCTGCGCCCCAAATGAGACCATCCGGCGTTGCTCGTCGTTCATTTGGATTCACCAAATCTCACTCCTCGCGCCTTGACTGGCCTCATTTGGGACAGCAGCGCTTCAACCACAATTAGTGTTAACAGGCCCTAGTCCGATCACCCAGTGATGTAACGGCTCAGCGCGTCAATCAACATCTCCTTCTCGGACATCATCGCTGCAACGACATCCCGCAACGAAACAATTCCGACAAAATGATCGCCTTCGAAGATCAGCAGGTGGCGGCAACGATTCTCCTTCATCAATTCCAGGCAGCGGGTGCATGTTTCATCAGGGCCCACCTTGATAAAGGTCGGCGGCATGATGTCCTTGACCAGAACCGTGGCCGGGTCTTTTCTCTCCCCTACGACATTCATCATCAGGTCGCGTTCGGTGAACAGCCCCCTGACACCGGAGTCCCCCTTGACAACAACCGAACCGATATATTTCTCCGTCATGAGAATGGCTGCATCCAGAGCGGTTGTGTTCTCATTGATTACAACAACGTCCTTCACAATTTCCGAGGTGATTTGCATGGCTATATAACCTCCTTTGCCTGTTGGTCGTCACCGACAACATATTGGTCGTCACCGACAACATATTGGTCGTCACCGACAACATATTTCCTACACATCAAGACCATATATAGAGCGTAGCACGGCTGCTCACCCACCCCCAACCTGGCCCAGCTTGTTGATTACAACAGGACAAAAGGCAGGCTTGTCCCCATGAAGAAAATTCGGGTCATCGTGTACAACAATGTCGGCTCCTATCCCAAAGCGGCCATGGAGGATGGCATCTCGGCCAATGCCTTCGCACGCGACATGGCCTTTCTTGCCGATAACGGGTACAGGATTGTGCCGCTGGCCGAAGCGCTGGAGATGGCAGAAAGCGGCAACCCCATGCCCGATAAGCTGCTTTCGCTGACCTTCGATGGCGGCTATGCCGATGCCCATGAGAACGTCTTCCCGATACTCAAAAAACATGGCTTTCCGGCCACATTCTTCATTTCCCTGCCGGACATTGGTAAATCGTTGAAGGTATATGGCGAACAGATACCCTGCATGGGCTGGGAGGAAATCAGTGAAATCGCAGAGGCCGGCTTCGATATTGGCGCCTATATGCTGTCGTGGAAGATCTATCAGCCGGAGATGGAAGGGAAATTAATCAAGGCCATTCGGGATGCGGCCGCAACATTTCCCGATCTGCTGGGAAGGCAGTTGCGCTTTGCCTCCGTACGCGAGGGCATTCCCGGCAAAGCAGTGATGGCAGCACTAAGAGAGGCCGGCGTGGAAGCGTTTCTGACCAAGTGTCCGACCAAACGCCGCCCACACCGGCATATCATCGGACGCATCCAGATTGATGATGACGACCCCAATATCTTCTATATCAAGATTTCCAGAAACTACCTGCGTTTCAAGGATTCGCGCTCATGGCCATACCTGCGCAAATACAAGATCGACCGTCTGGCGCATCTGATCTCGAACACCGTCAATGAAAGAAGGGCCAGAAAGGCTGGGAACTGAGAAAGGCTTTCGATTTACAGGCTGGACAGAAATGCGTCGGCATCATCCACGATGTCAAATACCGTATCGAGCTTCGCTATTGAGAAGATGTCCAGCAACATGCTGGACAGTCCGGCCAGCACAAAACGCCGCTGATCCTGCCGGCTCCATGTCAGGCCCTCGGCCAATGTGGCGATGGCTGAAGAGTCGACAAATTCCACATCCGACATATCTATCAGCACAAGCTTATTGCTGTCACTGAACACCGACTCCAGAGCAAGGCGAAATTCGGATGAAGAGTACAGATCAATGCTGCCATGCAGGCGCATGGCCACACCCTGTCCATCAAGCCGTTCGATCGCACACTGGAAATTACCCACGCTTTGATTCTCCCCCAAACCTATTCCCGATGCAACGCCAGCAGTGTGATGTCATCGCTTTGCCGCATGCCGTCCGCAAATCGCTTCACGCCACGGCAGAGAAAATCGATGCAGTTGCCTGCGCCCTGCGGCGCCTTGTTCAGCAAAGCCATCATGCCATCCTCACCCAGAAGTTTCCCCTGCGGAGACTTGGCCTCGGTAATGCCGTCGGTGTACATAAGCACCGTTTCACCCGGCTGCAACTGTATGCTGTCACAACTGTAATCGGCCATGCCGAGGATGCCGACCGGCGGGCCGGACGCCTCCAAACCGGAGCGGACTTTACCATCCTGCAAATAAACCGGCGGCAAATGACCGGCATTGGCGATTTCCACGCGCCCGGAACCAGGCTCCAGAATCAACAGCGTCATAGTGACAAACATGCCCTTGCTGACTGTTTCACAAAATCCGGCGTTGAAGCGGTTCAGCATGTCGCCGGCATTGCCGCCAGCCACGGCCTCAAAGCGCAAATCCTTGAGCACGCGCGACATAATCAGAGCCGCCGCCACGCCCTTGCCGGAAACATCGCCGAGAAAGTAGGCCACCCTGCCGTCCGGCAGCAGGAAGGCGTCATATAGATCGCCGCCGACCTCAAAGGCGCTGCGGTTGATGAAGGCGCAGTCATAACCTTCCACGGCAGGCGGCGAAGCGGGCAGGAAGGACTGCTGCAGTTGATGCGCCAGTTCAAGATCCCGTTCCAGCAGCGACTGCTCCAGCAGACACTGATGCACGCGGGCATTCTCGATCGCCACCGCCGCCATCTTCGATAATGTCTCCAGAAGGTGTACGTCATCCTCATTGAAATCGCCATCGATGCGATTGATGACCTGGCATACGCCGATACATTCCTCGCCATAGCAAACGGGTACACAGGCCATATTGCGGGTGCAAAAACCGGTCTGCTTGTCGTAATCGGGATTGAAGCGCTCATCGGAATACACATCATTCTGCAGAACAGGCTGGACATGCTCGGCCGCCCAGCCGGCAATGCCCGTGCCCTTCGGTACGCGGTACAGTTCTCTTAGTTTCTCGCCGGACTCGCCCAGCGCCACCTGGAATACCAGATCGCCTGTCTCCGCATCCAGCAAAAACAGCGAACAGGCCTCGGCCTCCATCACCTTCTGTGTCACTTCCATAATCAGCTTCAGCAATGGGCCGAGCTGCAACTCACTGGAGATGAGTTCGTTGACTTCCAGCGCCTTCAGCAGGCGTTTGTTGCGCCTCTGGCATTTCTCGAGCACGCGGATCGGCCCAAGCTTGCGTGATGTTTCCATAGAAACGGATACAAGGCATAAACCTCGGTTTTGTCAATCTGCGATCACTTGCCGACATACCTGTCAGGTTGCATGATCAATGTATGCAGAAAGCAGGCGATCTAGCCCGGATTCTTCATGAGATCGCGAGTGGGGTGCGCATGTGCGCTAGTGTCCTATCCCGTAGAAGAGCATACCATCAGAGCCATCCCAAGGAACCAAGGCAAGGCGCGTCCCGCAGCCAATGGCGCGCCCTTGG
>QIFG01000014.1 GCA_003228735.1 Zetaproteobacteria bacterium | reverse complement strand
GGATAAATCACTGATGATCCAACCATATTTTGGGATCGTATGCCCAGACTCGATTACCAAGCGGGAAAACAGCCGTTTTTCGAGCTTCCCCTTAGTGTCTTTGTGGTTCAGTCCTTTTAGACCTCGATCCGCATAAGGTCTTCACCCAGAATGATCTCACCGCTGAATTTTTTACTGACGATCTCGGCAATCGGTTCGGATTCCACTTCGGGATAAAAATGGGTGAGCACAAGCCGGGAGATATTGGCCTGAGCGGCAATGTCGCCGACCAGCGAGGGTGACAGGTGATTATCCGGCTTCTCGTGATCTGGCAGGGCGCACTCGCAGACGAACACATCTGAATCCTTCGCCAGTTCGATCAATGCCTGACAGTAGCCGGAATCGCCCGAAAAGCTGGTCTTTTTGCCATCCACCTCGACGGCAAAAGCCCGGCTGTTCGGGATATGGAAAACCGTCCTTGATTCAAACCCGATGTCTTCCCAAGTCCAGCCCTCGTCTCCAACCTCGCGGATATCCAGATCGTAATGCGGAGAGAGCAGATGGCGGCCAAAGGTGTTATCGAGTTGCGTGAGGAAGTGCCTGGTGCCTTTGCCGCCGACAATGTTCAACGGTTTGGTTCGTGGAACCGTGGCGTAGCCGCAGGCAAACAGGAAGGGCACGAGATCGGCGGTGTGATCCGGGTGCAGATGGGTGAGCAGCAACAGGTCGATGTCGTGATAGGTGGTATCTGCTTCCAGAAGCCTTTTGAGCGTACCGGCGCCGCAGTCGATCAGGATGTTCCTGTCATTGACCTTGAGAAGACAGGCGCTGGATGAGCGTTCCAGCCGCGGCACGGCTGTGCCGGTTCCAAGTAACGTCAGTTCGGGCATTGAGAGGTTAGGCCGCCATAGGCACAACTTCGCGTTCGATCCGGTCTGCGAGCGTGGTTTCGGCGATGTCCATGTCATAGCGAGCCTGAAGGTTCATCCAGAACTGGGCCTCCATGCCAAAGAAGCGCCCCAGCCTTAATGCCGTATCTGCTGTGATAGCGCGCTTTTTGTGCACAATCTCATTGATCCGCCGGGGCGGAACGCTGATGGACTTGGCCAGCCTGTACTGGCTGAGACTGTATTCCTCCAGAAATTCAGCCAGATGTTCGCCAGGGTGAATGGGTGCGATTTTCTTGCTCATGTTCGTCTCCTAGTGGTAATCCACGATTTCCACATTCAATGCATGCCCGCCGCGCCAGATAAAGCAGATACGCCATTGTTCATTGATGCGAATGCTGTGCTGGCCCTGTCTGTTTCCTTTCAAGACTTCCAGATGGTGCGAAGGCGGCAGGCGAAGATCGGCAAGCTTCACGGCTGCATCGATCCGATCCAGGCGCATCTTGGCGCGGTGCTGAATCGCCTGCGGCAGCTTTCGGGAAAACTCGCAGCGAAATATCTTTTCCGTCTCGCTGCACGCAAAGCTCTTGATCATGGGATGAGGTTAACGAGTGGCGTTATTAACGTCAAACGTTATTATAGGGGGGTATGACAGTTATGTAAGCGGGGAGCAGATGGGACTTGTTTGACACAAGCCCCAAGCGGCACCCTGTTTCGGTCTATTCTTCGGTTTCTTCTTCAACCGCCTTCTGCAACTTTTCATAGGAAAGGCTGGCCAACTGCTCGTAATGCCGATGGCGCGCGATAGCGTCGCGCTCGGCCTGAGCGAACAGCTTGTCGGCAGTTTCCGGATCGGAGCGGCTCAACATCGAGAAGCGGCCTTCCGTATCGGCGAATTCACGGTACGGAATCGAAGGCTCCTTGGAATCGAGTTGCAACGGATTCAGTCCCTTATCGGCACGGCGCGGATCGTAACGCAGCAGCGAAGTGTGCCCGCTCTTCACCGCCAAATCCTGTTGATCCAGGCAGTGCGACAGGTTCACGCCGTGCGCGATACACGGGCTGTAGGCGATGATCAGCGACGGCCCCGGATAGGCCTCGGCCTCCATGAAGGCGCGCAGGGTCTGGAGATCCTTGGCGCCGAAGGCCACCTGCGCCACGTACACGTGGCCGTAGGCCATGGCGATCATGGCCATGTCCTTCTTGCCGACGGTTTTGCCGCTGGCTGCGAATTTGGCTACAGCCCCCAATGGCGTGGCCTTGGACATCTGGCCGCCGGTATTTGAATACACCTCGGTATCAAGCACCAGAATGTTGACATCGTGATTGGATGCCATGACATGATCCAGGCCGGCCGAGCCGATATCGTAGGCCCAGCCATCGCCGCCGATGATCCAGACGCTCTTCTTCACGAGCATGTCCGCAACGGACAGCAGATTTTCGACGTCAGCCGATTTTATACCGGCCAGCTTCGCTTTCAGCTGCTCGACACGCTGACGCTGCTCGTGGATGCCGGGTTCGTCCGACTGATCGGCTGTCAGGAGGGCCTCGACCAGGGTAGCACCAATCCTGTCCTTGAGCCTTTCGACCAGTTCGCGCGCATATGCGGCCTGCCTGTCAGCGGCCAGGCGCATACCGAGGCCGAATTCAGCATTGTCCTCGAACAGCGAGTTGCTCCAGGCCGGCCCACGGCCTTCGGGGTTCGTCGTGTACGGCGTGGTCGGCAGGTTGCCGCCGTAGATCGAGGAACAGCCGGTAGCGTTGGCGATTATCATGCGGTCGCCGAACAATTGCGTCGCCAGCTTGATGTACGGGGTTTCGCCGCAGCCTTCGCAGGCGCCGGAGAACTCGAACAAAGGCTGTGCGATCATCGCGCCCTTCAGGCCGGTCCAGCGAATCTTCTCACGGTCGTATTCCGGCAGGTCGACGAAGAAATCCCAGTTTTCCACTTCCTGCTCACGCAATGGCGCCTGCGGCATCATGTCCAGAGCCTTGTGCTCCGGGTTTTCCTTGTCGCGCGCCGGACAGACCTCAGCACACAGGTTGCAGCCGGTGCAGTCTTCCGGGGCGACCTGATAGGTGATGCGCATGCCTTCATCGAACTCCCTGCCCTTGACCGGCACGTGCTTGAAGGTCTCCGGCGCATTCTCGGCCAGCTCGGCCGGGAACACCTTGGCGCGGATGGCCGCATGCGGGCAGACAAACGGACATTTGCCGCACTGAATGCATAAATTTTCATCCCAGACCGGTATCTCCTGCGCCAGATTGCGCTTCTCCCAGGCGGCACTGCCGAGCGGCCAGGTGCCGTCGGCCGGTACGGCGCTGACTGGAACGGTGTCGCCAAAGCCTGCAATGATCTTGCCGGTCACCTCGCGGATGAATTTCGGAGCCTTGTCCGAAACCGGCGGTTTCTTCTCGAATGTGCTGGTCGCCTCAGCGGGCACATCGACCTTGTGCAGGTTGGCGATGGAGGCGTCGATAGCGGCAAAGTTGCGCTCCACAATCTTTTGCCCTTTCTTGCCGTAGGTTTTTTCCACCGCCTCCTTGATCTTTTCGATGGCCGTGTCCTTTTCGAGAACGCCGGAAATGGCGAAGAAGCAAGTCTGCATGATGGTGTTAATGCGCCGGGTCATGCCGGAGTCATGGGCCACCTTGTAGGCATCAATGACATAGAATTCCAGATTCTTATCAATAATCTGCTGTTGCATTCTGTGCGGCAGGCTGTCCCAGACCTTATCCTGCGGCTCGGCGCTGTTGAGCAGGAAGACGCCATTTTCGCGCGCCTTGTCCAGCATGTCATAACGCTCGAGGAAGACCGGCTGATGGCAGCCGACAAAGTTCGCCCGGTCATCCCCGATCAGATAGGTTGAGTGGAGAGGCTTGTCGGCAAAGCGGAGGTGCGAAATGGTGACGGCGCCCGCCTTCTTGGAG
>QIFG01000091.1 GCA_003228735.1 Zetaproteobacteria bacterium | reverse complement strand
GTGTTGAGGATGTCATGGAAGAGGGCGATACGGTTTTTTTTCTAGCGGCTCCGAAGCAGGGCGCTAACATCCGGCCACTGGGCGAAAACCTAAAAACAGGTGAGGTTATACTGACAAAAGGCACACTCATCACGCCGGGTGTGTTGGCAATTCTGGCGATGGTGAAAAAGAAAAAAGTTCCTGTATTCGCAAAACCCACCGTGGCGATTTTATCGACAGGTGATGAGCTTGAAGATATTGATGATCCGATTGATGAGAACAAAATCCCAAATGCCAACTCGCATGCATTGTATGCCCAGTGTAAATCGTTGGGCATTGAAGCAACGCTGCTTGGTATCGCCCATGACAATCCGATTGAGTTGAAGACCAAGCTTGCTCAAGGGTTGAAGTATGATGTGCTACTGGCTTCGGGCGGCGTATCCGTTGGTCATCATGATTTTGTCCGTCCGGCACTTGATGCGCTGGGCATTGATATGCATTTCTGGCGAGTGGCAATTCGGCCTGGCCATCCGCTGGCATTTGGAACAGCAGAAAAAGGAACTGCCGTCTTTGGTCTTCCCGGCAACCCTGTTTCCAGCATGGTCTGTTTTGAACAGTTCGTAGCTCCTGCATTGCGTTCAATGATGGGGCATACAAATCTGTACCGCCGTACCATCAAGGCCCGGTTGGCACATGGTCTAAAAGATCGAGCAGGTCGGGTACATTTTGTGCGTGTACTCATTGGACGTGATGATCAGGGGTATGTCGCCGCATCTACAGGGACGCAGGGCAGCGGCGTATTGATGAGCATGGCAATGGCCGAGGGGTTCATGGCCGTGCCGGCTGGGGTGGAGAGTCTGCAGGCCGGGGATGTGGTGACCGTGCAACTGTTGCAGGGCACGGATTTCCAGCGCGAAGCGGATTTGGATCATTGAGATGAGTATCGCACGTATCGGCTTCATTACCGTCTCAGATCGCGCCAGCCGTGGCGAATATGAGGATAAAGGCGGCCCTGCCATGGCCGCATGGTTCGAGCGAGTTTTGACCAGCGAGTGGGAGGCCGTGAAGCGCGTAATTCCTGATGAACGGGGAGGTATAAAAGCAACGCTGAAAGAACTCGCTGATAAAGAAGGGTGCTGTCTGATTGTTACCACGGGGGGCACAGGCCCGGCTGTACGTGATGTGACACCAGAGGCGACGGAAGATGTGTGTGAGAAGATGATGCCGGGCTTTGGTGAATTGATGCGGCGGGAGTCATTGAAGTTTGTGCCTACGGCCATCCTCTCCCGGCAAACGGCGGGTTTTCGCGGAAAGTCGTTGATCATCAACCTGCCAGGAAAGCCGTCAGCTATTGATGACTGCCTGAACGCTGTCTTTCCGGCTGTCCCGTACTGTATTGATTTGATTGGTGGGCCTTATCTGGAAACTGACCCTTTTAACTGCAAAGTATTCCGGCCCAAACCCAAACATGCACAAATGAAATCCTGACAGGGTTGGTGTATTGGCCATGAATTGAGCAGCGGTTAACTCTCTTGCCTAAGAAACAGGCAAGTCTGCACGTCACCATCCCGTCTGTCTGGTTAATCCCTTACATAATATAACTATAGCAAGCCACCATAATGGCATAGATGTTGCTACTCATCGGTGAGTTCGTGTTAAAAAATACGGGAGATGACTAATGGATATCAAAGGCTTACTAAAAAGCGGGCATACGCCCACGCTGTTTTCCGCATTTTTATACTTCGATATGGCCTTCATGGTCTGGGTGGTGCTTGGGCCCTTGGGCGTGCATATCGCCCGTGATCTTGGCCTGAATGCTGGTGAGAAAGGGCTGATGGTCGCCATACCCGTGCTGGCTGGCGCATTGTTGCGCGTCCCCATGGGCTGGATGGTCGACCATATTGGACCCAGGCGAACCGGCCAGATTGGCCAGATCATCGTCATTTTTGGTCTGTTGTGGGCTTGGCTAGCTGATTTAAGCAGCCTCAATGAGTTGTTTGCCTTGGGTGTTCTGCTGGGTGTGGCCGGGGCTTCCTTTGCCGTGGCGTTGCCGCTGGCCTCACGCTGGTATCCGCCCGAGCACCAGGGCCTGGCGCTGGGCATTGCCGGGGCCGGCAACTCGGGCACCGTGTTCGCCGCCCTGTTCGCACCGGTGCTGGCCGATCATTTTGGCTGGAATGCTGTGTTTGGTCTGGCATTGATCCCACTGGTGATTACCTTCGTGGTCTATTCGGTCATGGCCAAGGATTCGCCTGAATGTCCGCCGCCGCAGAAGTTCAGTCAGTATTTCATCGTTCTCAAGGATGCGGATACCTGGTGGTTCATGTTCTTTTATTCGGTCACCTTTGGCGGCTTTGTCGGCCTGGCCTCATCGCTGGTCATCTATTTCAATGGCCAGTATGGGCTTGAGCCATCCACGGCCGGCTACCTGACGGCCGCCTGTGTGTTTGCGGGCTCGTTATTTCGCCCCATTGGCGGCGGGCTTGCCGACCGGCTGGGTGGCATCCGGGCGTTGCAGATTCTGTATGTAATGGTAGCTGTCAGCATGCTTGCCGTGTCCTTTGCTCCATCATCGGTATGGGGCGCCTTCGCCCTGTTCTTCATCAGCATGATGGCGCTCGGCATGGGCAATGGCTCGGTATTTCAGCTTGTGCCACAACGCTTCCGAAAGGAAATTGGCATCATGACCGGCCTGGTCGGCATGGCCGGTGGCGTCGGCGGCTTTTATCTTGCCGCGAGCCTCGGCTTCTCCAAACAGTATACGGACAGCTATCAGTGGGGCTTTGTCATCTTTGCCGGCCTGGCCGTATTGGCGCTGCTTGGACTCATAAGAGTCAAGACCCGCTGGCGTACCACATGGGGGTCGCCAGCCATAACATCTGCAAAGATTTAGCCCCATGGCGAAAGAGCTGACGATCTCGCTGGGGCAGAGCAGCCTGCAAGGGAAACGCGCCACGAATGAGGATTTCTATGGTTGCGTAACCCCCGAGGGTGAGGCCCTGTCGTCCAAGGGCATTGCCATGGTGGTCGCTGATGGTGTTGGTGGCGGCCATGGCGGCCGCGAGGCGGCGGAAATTTCCGTCAAGAGTTTTCTGACAGATTATTACAGCACGCCGGATACCTGGAGTATGCATAAATGCCTGGATCAGGTAATCCAGCATGTCAACCGATGGGTGCGGGCGGAGGCAAGCCGCAAGTCAGAGTTGAGTGGCATGGCCACGACATTCTCTGGCCTGGTGCTGAAGGGCCAGCGCTATTTTATTGCACATATTGGCGATTCACGCATTTATCTGTTGCGTAACGATGTCCTCACCCAGCTCACCCGCGATCATGTCTGGCATCACCCGGACATGAAGCAGGTGCTCTCCCGCGCTATTGGCCTTGAGGATCATGTCCGGATTGATAACGGAACGAATATCCTGCGCAAGGGCGATAGATTTATTCTATGCAGCGACGGGTTGCATGGCGCTATACAGGAAGAGCATATCCGTGACATCGTATTGGCTGAGAGCGATATGCAGGCGGCAGCCGAGCAACTGACGCATGCCGCCCTGGATGCGGGCGGTACGGACAATATCTCGGTGCAGGTCGCGCGTGTTGAAGATATGCCGGATGAGCGGTTTGCCGATTTGCAATCCGAGGTAACCACCCTGCCCTTTGCCGAGGACGTGCGCGAAGGCAAGGTGCTGGACGGCTATCTGCTGGTCAAGTGTGTGCACAACGGCCATATGGCCAGCATTTTCAAGGCCGAGGATCAGCGCACCGGCGAGATCGTGACGCTGAAGTTTCCCAACCTGCGTTATGCTGACGATACATCCTTCATGGATCGTTTTCTGCGCGAGGAGTGGGTGAGCAAACGCATCCAGAGCGAATATGTGCTCGGAGCCGTGCCCATTGAGCCGGGAAGGCGAACGAGATTATATTACGTCATGCCGTTTTTTGGCGGCGAGACCCTGCGGCAGCGCCTGAAGCGAAAATCCTATATCAGCGTGGATGAAGTGGTCGATATCGGCATCCAAATCTGCCGGGGGCTGTATGCATTGCACCGCCGTGACATTATCCATCGCGACATCAAGCCGGAAAACATTCTGATTACCAAGGCCGGCAGGGTGAAAATCATCGATCTTGGCGTAAGCCTGGTGGCCAGCCACACGCAATTCCCTGATGAGGGCGGACATTATTCGGCGCCGGGTACGCCTTCCTATATGGCGCCGGAAATGTTTGCCGGCGAGATGGGCGATGAGCGTACGGATATTTATGCCCTGGGCGTGACCCTGTATGAACTGCTGACGCGCAAATATCCATATGGGGAGATCGAACCATTTTCCACACCGCGCTTTACGCGGTGGACGCCAGCCTCCCGCTACAATCCCGAGGTGCCCGGCTGGCTGGATGCAGTGCTGCAGAAGGCTACCGAGGCTGCACCGGAGCGCCGCTACGAGGCGGCCACTGGCCTGCGGTTTCATCTGGAGCGGCCTGATCAGGCTGGGACGGTGCCGATCAACCGCGCGCTATTGGAACGGGATCCCTCAGCGGCATGGAAGATTGCCGCGTTCCTGCTCGGGCTGTTGGCTGCCATCGAACTTATTTTGCTGGCCGGAAGTTTCTAAGGAAGCTCTGAATAAGTCTCACATGGCCGCGACAACGGCTTTGCGGGATGGGATGCAAGGCGGGAGGCGAAATGCATGGTGGTTCCA
>QIFG01000099.1 GCA_003228735.1 Zetaproteobacteria bacterium | reverse complement strand
ATCGTGCTCGCGCTTGTAGAAGCTGTAGAAATGTTTGACGTTCCAGCCCCAATAGAGTGATTCGTAGAGCGCTGTCAGCTCCAGCGCCTCGTCCACTGGCGCGCAGCGATTGGAGGCTTGCGTTAAACGCTTGTCCAGAAGGCCCTGCTCGCCTTCCTCTTTGCGCCGCTCCAAATACCGCCGGAAATTACGACCGCTCATGCCCAGTAGTTAACCGGCTTCCTCTGGCGTTAGATGGCCTCTCCGCCAGCTGCCGTATGCCTCATAAAACCTCATTCTCCTGACCTCCTGTAATACTTCCGTTTGGCTCATTTCCAGTCACCTCCTCGGTGACTATCAATGCGGACAACTCATGTGCTACTACTGCGGACAGGTTATGTGTTACTGACATCCCAGCCGGTGCAGGTTGACAGTATAAGCCTGAGCGTGTAGCAAGCTTCCGTTGCCTGTTTTCTGGCGACGCCTTCAAGCAACACTTTCAAAAATATGACAGAACAAAGTATTTCACATTCCCACAGGGGAGCTCCCATGCAATCCAATGTTTCCGAGCAAAGTCCGGAAGCTGTTGTAGATGACAGCCAAAATAAAAATACTGAGACGCCGAAAGACGTCCGGGCGCCCGACAGCGCTGCAGCCGGAGAGCGGCCAAGTCGCCGCCAACCTGCCCGGGGCCGCAAGCATAATAACGACGGCAAGCCGCGCCGTCGCCGAGTCGAGGAAGAAGAGCCGATTTCCGATGAGGCCAAGGGCATCCAGATGCATCTGCGTGAGGTGGCCTCCATGCCGCCACAAAAGCTGCTGGAGCTGGCCGAATCGCTGGAGGTGGAAAACGCTTCGAACATGCGCAAGGCAGAGCAGGTGTTTGCCATTCTCAAGGGACATGCCCTGCGAGGCGGCACCCTGTATAGCGAAGGCGTGCTCGAAATCCTGCCGGATGGTTTCGGTTTTCTGCGTTCGCCGGAAGCGAATTATCTGGCCGGCCCTGATGACGTTTATGTTTCCAATCATCAGGTGCGCAAGGCTTCCCTGCGTAAGGGTGACACAATTTCCGGCGAGATACGCGCGCCCCGCCCTGGAGAGCGTTATTTCGCCCTGAAGGGAATTGACAAGATCAACGGTGAAGACCCGCAGGTCGCCAAGTCGAAGGTGCTGTTCGATAACCTCACGCCGCTATATCCCGACGACCGCCTGACCGCCGAAGTCGAGGGTTCCAATGACATCACCGGCCGTGTTATCGATCTGATTTCGCCCATCGGCAAGGGACAGAGAGCCCTGCTGGTGGCTCCGCCGCGTACCGGCAAGACCATGATGATGCAGTCCATCGCGCATTCCATTGAGGCCAACCATCCTGAAGTGGTGCTGATCGTGCTGCTGATCGACGAGCGTCCCGAAGAGGTGACTGATATGTCGCGCTCGGTGAAGGGCGAGGTGGTTTCGTCGACGTTCGACGAGCCGGCCCAGCGCCATGTACAGGTGGCCGAAATGGTCATCGAGAAGGCCAAGCGCCTGGTTGAGCACGGACGCGATGTGGTCATCCTGCTGGACTCCATTACGCGTCTGGCCCGTGCCTACAATACTGTGGTTCCTTCATCCGGCAAGATTCTGTCCGGTGGCGTGGATTCCAATGCCCTGCATCGGCCCAAGCGTTTTTTCGGCGCGGCCCGCAACATCGAGGATGGCGGCTCGCTGACCATTATCGCCACTGCCCTTGTCGACACCGGTAGCAAGATGGATGAGGTGATTTTCGAGGAGTTCAAGGGTACGGGCAATTCGGAGATCAATCTGCATCGCAAGCTGGTCGACAAGCGCGTATTCCCGGCCATTGATATCGCGCCTTCCGGTACGCGTAAGGAAGAGTTGCTGACGGACAAGGAGGATCTCCAGAAGGTATGGATTTTGCGCAAGATTCTTTCACCGATGGGCACTGTCGATGCGATGGAGTTCCTGCTCGACAAGCTGCGGGCGACCAAGACCAACGCTGAGTTTTACGACAAGATGAATCAGTAGGGGCGACTTCTGCCCCACCACAGGGTTCCGGGTCTGTCATGCCGAAAGCGATAGTCATCGGTGCCACATCCGGTATCGGTAAGGCGCTGGTGCATGTTCTGGTTCAGCATGGATTTGATGTCGGCGCAACAGGACGAAGGCTGTCTCTTCTGGAAGGCATGCAGTCGGAGCCGAATGCCCCCGGCTACATTAAATCCATGGATGTCACCCGGGTTGATGAAGCCATGCAGGCGCTTGATGAGATGATCGCCCAAATGGGTGACGTTGATCTTATTGTGATTTCCGCCGGTGTTGGCTTTATCAATCCGCATCTGGACTGGGAAAAAGAACGGGACACCATCAACACGAATGTCAGAGGCTTCGCCGCGATTGCCAATGTGGCATTCCAGCATTTTATCAAACAGGGCAAGGGTCATCTGGTCGGCATTTCATCGGTGGCCGCGGTGCGTGGCAGTGGGGCCGCGCCAGCCTATAATGCATCCAAGGCATTTGTTTCAAGCTACCTTGAAGGCCTGCGCCTCAATGCCGCCAAACAGAGGCTTCCCATATCGGTTACCGATGTGCGTCCCGGCTTTGTCGATACAGCCATGGCCCAAGGCGATGGCCTGTTCTGGGTCGCCACACCAGAGATAGCAGCCCGACAGATATTTTCAGCCATCGCAAAAAAGAAAAAGGTAGTCTATGTAACCCGGCGCTGGCGTCTTATCGCCTGGCTGATGCGGTTGTTGCCGGAGGCTATCTACAAACGGATATGAACTCCTGGCAGGAAAAGGTTTCCGGCAACTGATGCATTGAAAGCACATGATAATCCCATGTGTTTTTTTGTATTCTTTGACTGACCCACGCTGTTTTTGCGCCCAGTTCACGGGCGATTTTCAAATTGTCTTCCATGTCGTCTATGATGATGGCCCTGTCAGCCTGGGTTTGTTCACAGGACAGCAGCATTTGCAGCGTTTTCTTGCACGGCTTCGGAATGTAATCGTTAAAGCGAATGTCGTAGATCGCATCGAAATAGCTGCTTACGCCTAGTGCTTCAAGCACGTGCGCCGCATGTTCGCTGGTGCCGTTGGTATGGATCACCTTGCGGCCAGGAAGCTGTGATAGTGCTTCGGCCAAGCCCTCATCCTTACCCAGTATTTCTTCCACGCCGATGTCATGCACATAGTGCAGGAACGGCTCCGGCTGCATGCCGTGATGCAGCATCATGCCGCGCAGGGTGGTGCCGTAACCCTTCCAGTAGCGCACCCGCAACTCATTGGCGGTGTCGTAATTCACGTCCAGTTCACGAGCTACAAAGGCCGTCATGCGCTTGTCCATGCGCGCAAACACGCCGTTGGTTGCGGGATACAAAGTGTTGTCCAGATCAATGACGGTAAGATCGAATGGCATGGCGGAAGCCAGCCTCAGTCCGCTGGCTGCGATTGCAGATATGCTGCAAGGCTTAGGATGGGAATCCCGGCATAATTTCCAGGCCTGAGCATGGCCCGGTCGCCGGATACGATGGCATCGGCCGACCCTTCGACGGCGCATTCCAGGATTCGATTATCCGGCTCGTCAGCCAGCACATGCAGCGTGCTTGAAGGGATGACTACTTCCCCGATGTCAGCCAGAAGGACTGCGATGCGCGCAAGTTCTTCTTTATTCCTGCTGAATTTTCTGGCCAGAACACCCAGTGTTTCATGGATGATGGGTTTGGATATGACAAGCCGGTCTTTTCCTTCGATGACCCTGAGTAGTGCCTCTTCAGCCCTGCCGCCCGGAAACAACAGGGCGGAGATAAGGATATTCGTGTCGAAGACAACCCTCATTTCTTCAGAATTCGGTCAATATCCTTTTCGTTGAGGATACCCTTCTCCTGGGCTTTTTTGCTCCAGTAACTTTGCGCTTCCCGCAATTGTGTTTTCAGACGGGTTGCCCGTGCCATCCTCAACGCATCCTGAATGACGGCGCTGACCGTTTTGCCCTCGGCATTGGCAGTTTCCTCTGTTTCTCTGGCCAGCTCTGGCGGCAGCGAAATGGTCTTTTTAACGGCGGTTCCCATACGCATCTCCTTTAGGCAATAGGCCATAGTATGAAAAAGTAATACTACTCCCTGTGATTTGCAAAGCAAACGCACCGTTGGTTGCGGGATACAGCGTGTTGTCCAGATCAATGACAGCAAGATCGAATGGCATGCCGCCATGCTATCAGATGCAAGGTAAAGTCACCTGATTATGAAATAAGTAAACTGTCCCCGAAATTCACTTGTCCCCGAAATTCACTGTCCCCGAAATTCACCCCCAGATCAATGACGGCAAGATCAAATGGCATGGCAACAGTTTAGTGGATTTAATGCAGGTGGTCAGTGTTTAGGTTAACGATGCTACTGTGCCGCACACGAGGCATCGCGGAGTGTATCGGAACTAGCGCCCTGGGTAGGTTGGTAGTTTCGAAATGATTTCTTGAAGCTCATTTTCCTTAAATGATGAAAACCACCCACAAGAATGAGCAGTTGTATTCTTCACCAGGTGGGAAAGGAGACGTAGAACTATGACACGTGGGACAGTACACAGCATTGTGATACCCGCCGCCAAGCCTACGCTTAAAAAGTGCACCCTGCTCTTCGTAAAACCCTTCAGAACTTTCATAGGAAGAAAGTTTTACTTCAAGATCAGCAATTCTCTCTTTGAGCTTGGAGTTTTCTTTCTCAAGATCAGAAAATTCCTCTTTGAGTGCAGCAAGCTTTGATTTTATGAATTCATTATGTTCTTTCAGAACCGATGCTGAGCCATGCTCTTTGATTAATTTTTCTATTTCACTTATCAGTGGCAAATACATCTGCTATCCCGAATGGCGCTAACTTAAGCGCTATTAGCATGGTTCTTCCGAGGTGGAAATGCGCCTAAATTTATTGAAAAATAACACTTTATGCCTCCA
>QIFG01000066.1 GCA_003228735.1 Zetaproteobacteria bacterium | reverse complement strand
CCCAGTATCTGTGTGTAAAGTGCTTTGTCTCTCATGCCCCATAGCATAACCTCCAGTAATCACGTTACCCACACGATCAGGGGAAGAGCCGTTAACATTAATTGAGTTCCGGCCATCCGCTGGTAGCTTCACAGGCTTATGGCTAAACAGCATGAGTCACTTTCCCTGGATGGGCTGAGAGCAGCTATCGACGCGGTGGATGACGAGATACTGGCGTTAATCCAGAAACGCGCCGCCTTGGCTGCGGACGTCGGCGCCCACAAGCATGGCAATGGCGATACCCCGTTCTACGTACCCAGTCGTGAAGCTGCGATTATCCGGCGCTTGCTGGACAACAGCGATGGCGCCCTTCCCGAAACAGCATTGCATGGCATCTTCCGTGAAATCATCGGCGCCTGTCTGGCGCTGGAGTCTCCCCAGACCATCGCTTATCTTGGGCCGGAGGGGACATTCACGCATGCTGCCTCCACCCGTCAGTTCGGTTCTACGGCCCACTATACTGCCTGCAAAAGCCTGGACGAGGTTTTCGACGAGGTTGAATCCGGCCGGGCCAGTTATGGCGTGGTGCCGGTCGAAAATGCATTCGAAGGCGCCGTTACCCATACGCTCGATCTGTTCGTGGATCGGGAGGTGTCGATCTGTGCCGAGGTGTTATTGCAGATACATCATCATCTTCTGACTCAGGCCAGTCGCCTGGAGGATGTGGATGTTGTGCTTTCGCATTCGCAGGCATTGGCGCAGTGCAAGAAGTGGTTGCAGGCCAATATGCCGGGAGCCTGCCTGCACGAAGTCGGCTCTACGGCCAGAGCGGCTGAAATCGTCAAGCAGGGCGGACAGGGCGATGCCCCTGCTGCGATTGCTTCGCAGGAGATTGCTGAAAGGCTTGAGTTGCCGATTCTCAAAGAAAACGTTGAAGACCATCATGGTAATACCACGCGCTTTCTGGTCATCGGCCAGCATGATTCTCCGCCATCCGGTGATGACAAGACCGCGCTGGTGATGTCCACGCCCGACAAACCAGGCGCCTTGCACATGTTGATCGAGCCGTTTTCCCGAAGGGGGATCGGGCTTTCCCGGATCGAATCAAGGCCATCCAAGAAGAAGATGTGGGAGTACGTATTCTTCGTCGATGTGCTCGGCCACCGCGAGGATGACAGGGTTGCCGAAGCCCTGGAGGAGATCGGCTCCATGTCCGGCGCCTATGTCAAGGTGCTGGGCTCCTATCCCGTCTCGCGCCGGTTGTAGCTGACAATGCCAATCGACTGGTCGGCGCGTGCCGTAGGCCAGAGCCAGCGCCTTCACCCCTATGTTCCCGGAAAACCGATAGAGATGTTGCTGGTGGAAAAGGGTCTGAGCAAGGCTATCAAGCTTGCCTCCAACGAGAACCCTCACGGCCCCGCTCCTTCGGCAATCGCTGTATTAAAGCAGGCGGCGGAATCCGTACATCGTTATCCGGATGGTGATGCCGGGGATCTGAAGCAGGCCCTGGCCCGCAAACACAAGATAAGTACGGAGAACATCTTCATCGGCAACGGCTCCAATGAGGTGCTGGAGCTTATGATTCGCACCTTTGCCGGAAATGGCGATGAGGTGATTTACTCCGAACGGGGTTTTATCGTGTATGCCTTGGCGGCGACAGCCGCGGGAGCGGCAGGCGTGGCCGTGCCGGAGGCCGATGGCCTGACGCATGACCTGCATGCCATGGTTGCTTCGGTGACTTCGCGGACGAAGGTCATATGCATTGCCAATCCGAACAACCCGACTGGTACATTGCATGATGCTTCCGCCATTCAGGACTTTCTGGATGCGTTGCCGCGCGGCCTGGTCGTGATCCTCGATGAAGCATATTACGAATTCGTGGCCGATAAGATCGAGGACAGTATTAACGCGTTGCAACATCCCGGCCTGATCATCTGCCGCACCTTTTCCAAGGCCTATGGCCTGGCCGGCCTGCGTGTGGGATATGCCGTGGGGGATGCGGAGATTCTCGGACTGGTAAACCGTTTCCGCGAGCCGTTCAATGTGAATCTTCTGGCTCAAAAAGCAGCCATCGCGGCACTTGACGATACTGCATGGGTTCAGAAAACCGTGGCCAAATGCAAGGCCGGGCGGCAGCGGCTCGAAACAGCGCTGGAAGAATGGGGCGTGCTGGGCGGCAAAAGCTTTGGCAATTTTGTACTTTTACGCCATCAGGAAGCGGCATTTGTTTTGCAGAAGCTGGAGGATCAGGGCATTATCCCGCGCCCGCTGGCGCCATACTGCATGCCGGATTATCTGCGCATCACGGTGGGTACGGCGGAAGAAAATAATCGCCTGTTGGCAGCTTTGTCTTCGATATTGGGGCAGGCTGCTGATGTGGCATAGGGGAATACTGCGGTGAGCACTCCGCTGGGACATCTGGTCATCATTGGCGTCGGACTCATCGGCGGTTCGGCAGCGCGCGCCTTGAAAAAGGGCGGGTTCGTCACGCGCATAACCGGCGTGGGCCGAAATTTATCAAATCTGGAGAAGGCGAAGGCGCTGGGTGTGGTGGACGATTTTTCCACGGACATTGCCAAGGCCGTACATGATGCCGATACCGTTCTGATAAGTGTGCCGATGGGGGCCTATGAAGCGGTGTTTTCAGCCATGGCCGAAAGCCTGCCGGAGAAGGTTGTGATCACCGATGCGGGCAGCACCAAGCAGCATGCCGTTGATATGGCGCATAAGCATTTGCCCAATTTTAACCGTTTTGTTCCTGCCCACCCGATTGCAGGCACGGAAAACTCCGGCGTGGAGGCATCCTTTGCCGAACTGTTTCATGACAGGTTGTGCATCCTTACGCCAGATGAGGAAACCGATGCTGACGCATTGGCCAGGGTCAAGGCATTGTGGGAAGCGACAGACAGCCGTGTCGAATGCATGGCCGCAGCCGAGCATGATGACCTATTGGCCGCGGTCAGCCATCTGCCGCATATTGCGGCGTACGCGCTGGTGAACGCGGTGCGCAAGCTCGGCAGTGAAAAGAACGATCCGTTCAAGTTTGCCGCTGGTGGTTTCAGGGATTTTACGCGCATTGCCTCGTCATCTCCGGCCATGTGGCGGGATATCGCCCTGGCCAACAGGGATGCACTGCTGCACAAGGTGGATGTATTGCAGGAGGAACTGGCGCACTTGCGTCAGGCGCTGGAAAAAGCGGACGGCGAGAAATTGCTCGATGATTTCTCTGCCGCCAAAGAAGCGCGGGACAACTGGTTGGCTAAACATGGCGATTCGCTGTGAGTGAAACCCTCGTTGCAGGCCCTGCCACGGGGCCTTTGACAGGAGACATCAGGCCGCCGGGCGATAAATCCATTTCGCACCGTGTGATCATGCTGGCGGCCATGGCCGATGGCACGACCGAGGTGAGTGGCTTTCTGCCGGGCGAAGATAATCTGGCCACGGCTCAGATGTTCTCGCAGATGGGTGCGCGGATCGAATGGCTCAATGATGAAAAAACATCCTTACGTGTTCACGGTGTCGGGCTGCATGGCCTTAAAGAACCACAGGATGTACTGGATGCGGGCAACAGTGGCACATGTGTGCGCCTGATGACAGGCGTGTTGGCCGGACAAACGTTCGCAAGTACGTTGACCGGTGATGATTCCCTGAGGTCGCGTCCTATGAAACGGGTCGTTGATCCTGTCCGCAGGATGGGTGCAACCGTGGATGGAAGGGAGGGAGGCGAATATCTGCCTCTGACGATTCAAGGTGGGAATTTACATGCCATTGAGCATGCCTCCCAGGTGGCCAGTGCGCAGGTCAAATCCTGTGTGCTACTGGCGGGATTGTTCGCCGAGGGCGAAACACGCGTCAGTGAACCGAAGCCGAGCCGCGATCATACCGAGCGCATGCTGCCGCTGTTCGGACAGCCCGTGAGCGTTCATGGCAACACGGCAAGCCTTGTTCCGGTGGGACAGTTGACTGCCCCGCCAGCCGATATCCATGTTCCCGCCGACCCTTCATCCGGCAGCTTCTTTGCCGTTGCCGCCAGCCTTGTGCCCGGCTCTGAGGTATGTTTGCAGGGAGTCGGGATCAATCCGCGCCGGGACGGCTGGCGCCGTATCCTGACTCAGATGGGTGCAAGCATTGAGCAAGAGCATGGCCTGCAGCTAGGGGAAGAACCGATGGCCGATCTGTTTGTGACAGGCGCGCCGATGAAGGGTGCTACGGTCAGGCCGGATGACATTGCCGATGCGATTGATGAGTTCCCTGTTCTGTTTGTAGCCGCTGCCCTGGCCGATGGCGAGTTTGTGCTGAAGGGTGCCCGGGAGTTGCGTGTCAAGGAAAGCGACCGTATTGCCGCCATGACGGAGTGCCTTGTTGCCTGCGGGGCGAAGATCGAGGAATTTGACGATGGTGTTCGAATCATTGGCTGCAAGCGGTTGACCGGGGGTGTCAGTGTGGATGCCAGGGGCGATCACCGGATCGCCATGGCCATGGCTGTGGCGGCGCAGCGGGCGGACAGCCCGATTGAGATTCGCAATGCCGGCGGTATTCACACCTCATTCCCCGACTTTGTTGAGATGGCCCAGGCCATCGGCATGCAGGTCGAGTGGGCCTGAGCGAATCAGTATGAGTCCATCCAACTGGCAGCCTGTGCCGAATCTTCAGATCGCCGTGGATGGACCTGCCGGTTCCGGCAAGGGTACGGTAGCCGCCCGAATTGCTGCCGAGCTAGGCCTGCCGGTACTGGATTCCGGACTGCTTTACCGCTTTACAGCCTGCCTGGCGACGGAGACGGGCGTGCCGCTGGACGATACGGACGAACTGGTAGCCATGCTGGATACGGCGGAAAAGGATTTGAGCTGGCAGCAGGAAGGACTGTTTTATAAATGTGAGGACTGGACCTCCAGGTTGCGCAGTGAAACGGCAGGAAATCTGGCTTCACAAGTGGCTTCACAGGTTGACGTGCGCGGCAAACTGTTGCGCGTACAGCGGCATCTGGCGGCGGGTGGTTGCGTT
>QIFG01000011.1 GCA_003228735.1 Zetaproteobacteria bacterium | reverse complement strand
CAATGGCTGCCCTTCTGAACTCTATCTAAACCGTCCACTCATCAACTATAAGACCTCCCCGTGGCAAGACCACGGGGAATTACAAGTTAAAGGGCTATCTGGAGGGGGAAAATCGGGAACCCGGACACGCGGCTTACAAGCCAAAATTACCTTCGGGAAAGTTTTTCTTCATCCACCAGAGGGTTTTCCACTTGGAGCAGGTAAGTTCTATATCCATGGATTGCCCGTTGTTATAGGTGCGAGGAAAAATTCTCTTTTCTGCTTCGCCAGGTATGAAAACGCCCTCTTTCATTTCACCCGAACTGCATTTCCAATTGAACTTATCGAACACAACACATGCCTTTTCAGCCGAAATGCCGCCTTTGGCGCCTATACGCAAAACTGTCTGGGAACGGCTATCGACCGAGTACCTCACCTTATAGGTATCAATCACTTCACGTGTGTCTGATGATATGGAAAGAGATTCACCCGATCTCAGCGCCCATTACTTTATGGTGCAGTTCCCTGCCGGTTTTCTTGGTGCGCTTTTTGACAGCCTGTCTTTTTTTGTGGCCCTGCTTATTGTCCGCCGCGCCCTTCGCCCCATCAAGACCTCCGAATACATCTCCCGCCTAAGGAAGTCCTGAACAAGTCTTCCATTGATCGCAAGGAAGGCAACGCAGGCCGTAGCCATAGCTTTGAAGCCAGGGAGCCTGACAAAAAGGGTTTGGACGCCCGCAAGGGCGCCCGCAGGATGAGGGGGTAGAATGGCCCGGATCACGCAGCGAGCGCCGGATTACCTGCAACAAACCGGGGGCGCAACCTTCGCAGGACAAGGCTTTGCAGGCGGTCTGCTTACGTTGCCCGGCGCATGCATGGAACCCCCATGCATTTCGCCTGACACCTTGGGGTTTGCTCCTCATGGCATCCCGCAAAGCCGCTGTCGCGGCCATGTGAGACTTGTTCTTCCCTAACGTTTAACGGTGCTTATCGCCGCATTGGCCACGCTATGGGTCGTATTTGTCTTTTCGATATCAGGCTGTTTATCGATCTGTTTGAATCGCAAAGCTATGATGCGATCGAGAGCCGCAACGATCGCTTTGAAGATATGCTGTTTGACGCCATCAGCAATCCCACAGCCAACCTGAGAAACATATATTTTGGCCTGCTCATGGGTATTTCCGCCTGCATCCCCACCTGCATCCATATCTCCATGTTCCTGCGAGCCGTCTACGTAAACAAACGTTAGCGCTCGCACGTAACGTCCACGCCTTGCTATAATCAGCACACAATCTTGGTAATTTACGGGAGGGACTATCATGAAAAAGGTATTAGTTGGTATTGGCGGCCTGGTCGCCGTTATCGTTGTATTGCTGGTCATTGTCTTGTCTTCGCTGGACAGCATCGTCAAGGGAGCGATTGAAACCTATGGCTCCGAGGCAACCCAGACCGAGGTGAGCGTGTCGGATGTCAGTATCTCACTCACATCGGGTGAAGGAAGCATCTCCGGCCTGAATATCGGCAATCCTGCCGGCTTTTCCGATCCCGATTTGTTCAGGCTCGGTAAAATCAGCGTAAAGATCGATACGGATACGGTAACGCAGAATCCGGTCGTGATCGACGAGATCATCATCCAGTCCCCTTCCGTTTTCTACGAGATCAACAAAGCCGGGGATTCCAATGTTGAAATCCTGAAGAAGAACATCGCCCAGGCCACAGGCGGTGGCGGTTCCGGCGGCTCTTCCAGTGCTGCGAAGGAAAGCAGCGGTGAAGAAGTGAAGCTCATAATCCGCAAGCTTGTTATTGAGGGCGGTAAAGCCAAGGTGAAGATTGCGGCCCTTGGCGGTCTTGAGCAGTCGGTCAATATTCCACGTATTCAATTGAAAGACATTGGCAAAAAGAGCAATGGCGCAACGGCAGCCGAGGTTGCCCAACAGGTATCCAAATCACTGGTAAGCGGTGTAACAGGTGCGGTATCGAAACTCGGCGTCGGTAAATACATCGGCAAATCAGCCGATATGTTCAAGGATGCCGCAGGCAAGGTCGGCAGCGCCGTGAGTGGTGCTGCCGGAACAGCGGGAGATACCCTGGGTGGAGCTGCCGAAAAGGCGAGCGGCGCTATCAAGGGTCTTTTCGGTAATTAATTAGTCCCGCTTCTCATAGCTGAAAACAAGAAAGCCCCGGCATGGCCGGGGCTTTTGTTTGGTGGCGCTTCAGGGACTCGAACCCCGGACACGCGGATTATGATTCCGCTGCTCTAACCAACTGAGCTAAAGCGCCGTTAAGAGGCTGCGCATTTTAGGACTCGAAGATCATGCGTCAATGGGCATGCGAACTTTGCAATCACATCACGCCATGCCATCATCCAGCGAACCTCTACGGGGAGCGAATCTAACGTGACAAATCCAGATACGGACAAAGCCATGCGCGTACTTTCCGGCATGCGCCCTACCGGAAAATTGCATTTGGGACATCTCAAGGGCGTGCTCGAGAACTGGTTGACCCTTCAGCATGATCACCATTGCTTCTTCTTCGCCGCTGACTGGCATGCCCTGACTACGGACTACGCCAATCCTGAGATCGTCAAGGACACGATCTGGGACATGCTGGTGGACTGGCTGGCGGCGGGGCTTGATCCTGAAAAAAGCGTGATCTTCATCCAGTCCGAAGTGCCGGAGCATGCGGAGCTGTATCTTCTGTTTTCGTTCATCACACCCCTGCCCTGGCTGGAGCGCGTACCCACCTATAAGGATCAGATCAAGCAGCTACGAGAAAAGGACCTCGGAACCTATGGCTTTCTCGGCTACCCGTTGTTGCAGGCCGCCGATATCCTGATTTACCAGGCCGATGCCGTGCCGGTCGGCGAAGATCAGGTGCCGCATGTCGAACTCACCCGCGAGGTCGCACGGCGTTTCAATCACCTGTATCGAAAACCCGACCAACCCCTGTTTCCGGAACCGAAGTCCCTGCTCATGCCTGCCGCCAAGCTGCCGGGTCTGGATGGGCGCAAGATGAGTAAGTCGTATAACAACACCATCGAGATCTCCGAAGATTGGAAGGTCACCGAAAAGAAAATCAAAACCATGCCGACCGATCCGGCACGCGTGCGGCGTGATGATCCAGGCACGCCTGAAAAATGCCCGGTCTGGGAATTTCACAAGGTGTACTCAACCGAGGAAGAGCGCGCCGAGGTGCATGCCGGCTGTACCAGCGCCTCAATCGGCTGCTTGGATTGCAAGGGGGTGCTGCTCTGCCACCTTGAGGAAGAACTGCAGCCGATACGGCAAAAACGCGCCGAAATCGCCGCACATATGGACGATGTGCGCGACATCGTGCGCGACGGCAACGAAAAGGCGCGGCTGGTGGCCAGCCGCACGATGGACAAGGTGCGCAGGGCGCTGAAGATGGGTTACCGCGTGTGAAGATGTTCACCACAGAGGCACAGAGAAAAGATGTTAGGTCTTTCAAAAAGGATCCCCCTTGCAGTGCAGCCAGGGGAACCCGGAGAACAGCGATGCCTGGGGGCGCCCTTTCTTTCGTTCTTTTTTGGGCGAACAAAGAAAGAACAGGTATATTGAGGAGCGAAGAGAATTGACTGAAGAATCGCCTTTGCAGACCAGCGAAACGCCGGAACAGGATTCTGCGGCGGCGGCATTGCCGCCCGTCCGGCTGGATGCCTTCGAGGGGCCGCTGGATGTGCTGCTCCATCTCATTCGCAGCCAGGAAATGGATATCTTTGATATCCCCATTGCCTCACTGACCGGGCAGTATCTGGAAATCATCAAGGCGCAGGAAGAACCCGATCTCGATGTAGCCGGCGACTATCTCGTCATGGCCAGCACACTGATGCAGTTGAAGAGCCGCATGCTGCTGCCAAGGCCTGAACTGGACGAGGAAGGCGAAGCCATCGACCCGCGCGCCGAACTCGTCGCCCAGCTCCTTGCCTATGAGCAGTATCGCTTATTATCCAATGAGTTGGATGAATACCCTCGCGTAGGTCGTGAAGTTGCATTGCGAGTCGCATTCCCCGAATCGGAACTGGTTGAGCGCCCACTTCCCGAGCCCGATCTCGATGCGCTGCTGATCGCCTTCCGCGAGGTTCTGAAACGCGTCGGCGGCAAGGTCAGCCATCATATTTTCTTGGATACGATGAGCATGCGCGAACAGATGAGCATCATTGTCGAGCGTCTGAGCCGTGGCGGCATCCAGCTTGATGAACTCCTGCGCGAACAACCGGGACGCGAAGCCCTCGTCACCACCCTCCTGGCCATCCTTGAGCTCTGGCGAAACCAGGCGATCACCATCGTGCAGAGCGACTGTTACGGTCCGGTCAGCCTGTTACCCTGCGAGAAGGAGGCGGCATGAGCCTGATTTTCCAACTGGAAGCCCTGATTCTGGCCAGCGACGAGCCAGTTAATATCCAGAAGCTTCGGGAAATACTCGATGATGACGTGTCGTCCTCGGATATCCGGCAGGCGCTGGCCGAGCTTGAGGCGCATTACAGCGAGCGCGGCATCCGTCTGCAGCAGATTGCCGGCGGCTGGCAGCTCCGCACGGCTCCCGAATGTGCCGAAATCGTACAGAAACTGTGGCAGACGCGACCCTCCAGGCTTTCCCGCTCAATGCTTGAAACCCTGGCCATCATTGCCTATCGCCAACCCACCACGCGCGCCGAAATCGAAGCCCTGCGTGGCGTCAGGTTATCCAGTGGCATGATGGCGAGCCTGCAGGAACGCGGCTGGGTTCGCGTACTCGGACGCAAGGAGGTGCCGGGCCGACCACATCTGTACGGTACCGGCAAGCAGTTCCTGATAGACTTCGGACTGGACAGCCTCAGCGACCTGCCCGACTCCAGCCAGCTTTTGGATGAAGAGGAACTCATTGCCACAGCACAACAGCAAACCCAGGAAGAATTCAGAACCGTGGAAAAACACGACACGGAAGACGCCGGCGAAGAGCCCGAGCAGTTCGAGGCCGCAGAAGAGGACTGGGCCGAAGAACCCGAAAAGCCCTTCGACGAAGCCGGCGAATCAGAGCCGTCAACCCGGCCAGACTGAAAGGCTGAATAAGTATCTCGCGCATTGCGGCCTGTGCTCACGGCGCGAGGCGGATCGCTGGATTGCCCAGGGACGCGTCAGAATCAACGGAGAGAGCGTTGGGAAGCTCGGGATGCCTGTTTCCCCGCAGGACACGGTAGAAGTCGATGGAAAGCCCGTGACGCCCCTCTCACAGTATACATACATCCTTTATCACAAGCCGCGCGGCCTGATGTGTTCTCGCCGCGACGATCGCGGCCGCCCGCTGATCTACGATTCCCTGAAAGTCGGCGCAAATGTGCAGTCCGTCGGCAGGCTGGATATGGACAGCGAAGGCCTGCTGCTGCTCACCGACGACGGCGCACTGGCCCGACACCTCACCCACCCGGCCACCGGCCTGCCGCGCACCTACCGTGCCCGTGTAGGCGGTCAGGTTGATATACAAACGCTGGAAAGGCTGAGCAAGGGCGGTGAGGACATCGGCAGG
>QIFG01000058.1 GCA_003228735.1 Zetaproteobacteria bacterium | reverse complement strand
GCTCGCTTGAATTGGCCACGGCCAGTCCTGCACTCGCACGCCTTGCCGCACATCCCGCCAGAACTCGCTGATAGTGCGCTCTTCTACGGGACAGGACACTAGGGACCTAAATGCCTTCGCCGTAGAGCACGCTGCCGTCAGCAAAGACGGGTGTGGATAAATATTTCTCTCCACCATCCGGAAAGATGGCGACGATTTCTCCTGCTTCGTTGTTTGCAGCCAGGCGTTCGGCAATCTGGATCGCTGCCGCCAGGGCGCAGCCGCAGGACAGTCCGGACAGAATGCCTTCATCAACCGCCAGACGCTGGGTGTAGTCATATGCGGCTTCGGTGCTGACGCCAATTTTTTCGTCGTGTATTTCAGGCTCGTATATGCCGGGAACGATGCTGGAAGCGATGTGCTTGAGCCCTTCGATGCCGTGGAACGGCGAGTCGGGTTCGGCAGCGACAATCCGTATGTCCGGGTTCATGCGCTTCAGGTAGCGCCCGGCGCCGATCAGCGTACCCGTGGTGCCAAGCGATGCCACGAAGTGGGTAATTTCCCCCTGGGTATCCCGCCAGATTTCAGGTCCCGTGCTTTCTTCATGCGCCTTGGCATTAGCCGGATTGTTGTACTGATCCGGCTTGAAATACATGTCCGGATTCTGCGCGGCGATGTCCTGGCATTTGATGATGGAGCCATCCGAGCCTTCCAGCGGGTCTGAGAAAATCAACTTGGCGCCAAAGGCGCGGCAGATGCGTTTGCGCTCGTCCGAAACATTGCCGGGCATGACAAGGCGAACGGGGTAATCCAGAACCGCGCCGATCATGGCCAGGGCAATGCCCGTGTTGCCGGATGTGGATTCGAGAATGGTTTTGCCTGGCGCCAGCAGCCCCTGTTTCAGGCCTTCCTGCACCATGCTCCAGGCAGGCCGATCCTTGACCGAGCCGCCGGGGTTGAAGCGCTCCAGCTTGGCATGGATACGGATATTCTCCGGCAGATGCCGGGCGATCTTCTGTATGTGCGCCAAGGGCGTGTTGCCGATAAGGCTCAGGATACTTGTCAAAATAACACCATATATTATGTGTATATATTAAATTACAGCGAACTATGTGGCATTTTATCCCTCATGCCAAGCCCATATCAGGAAATTTCTCTATGCTCCAAGCGCCGCCAAGGGAGGAGTCTAGCAGAACATCTCGTAAATGGCCGGGATTTGCACCCATGTCGCGCAATTGTTTCAGGGTAAGCGCGCCGTGCCGTTTGGACAGCTTAACCCCGTGTTCATCATGCAGAAGCTCATGGTGGATATAGACCGGATCGGGTAGATTCAGTAAGGCCTGCAACAGGCGATGGATGCCTGTGCTGGCGGCGAGGTCCCTGCCGCGGATGACATGCGTGATGCCCTGGATGGCGTCATCGACAACCACGGCCAGATGATAACTGATGCCAATATCCTTGCGCCCGATCACCACATCGCCATGGCTGAACGGGTCGACCGGGTGGTGGTGTCCGTGGCTGTCCCGCCAGGCCAGAACATCGCTTACAGCCTTTGCGGCGGCAGCCATATCCAGCCGCCAGGCGAAAGCCTCATGCTGCATGCGTTTTTTCCGCTGAGGCATGTCCAGTTCCCGGCAAAGGCCCGGATAGGGGTCGGCCTCGTCCGAGGCGTGCGGCGCCAGTCCCATGTTCTCGACTTCGGCCCTGACCCGGCTGCGGGAGCAAAAACACGGGTAAACGACGCCGATCCTCTGCAGCCGATCAAGCGCTTCATGGTAATCCGTCAGGAAATCGCTCTGGTGGCGCACTTCGCCATGCCACACAATGCCCAGCCATTGCAGGTCTTCGAGCATGTCCGGGACGAATTCATCCCGGCAGCGTGTATGGTCGATGTCCTCGATGCGCAACAGGAGTTCAGCCCTGTTTTTTTCCGCCCATTGCTGGCAGATGAGGGCTGAATAGCCATTGCCGATGTGCAGGTGACCTGTCGGAGATGGCGCAAAACGCGTGCGCAATTTCATAGAGGTTAGGCGGGTGGTTTGGTCGTGCTGCCGGACTTCGGAGGCAGAATCAGCGGTTGTCCCTCCTGTACGCGCTCGGGACGAAGCAGCATCCATATCTTGTCACCAGCCGCAAAGCGGAAGTCGTCATGCGGGATATGGCTGTGGTCGTCGCGGGAGATGGCCAGGGGCTGCACGCCATGCGGAATGCGTACGTCGGCCATTCGCTGGTCGATGAGGTCTGAGTTTTCCTTCACCTCACGAATTTCATACAGCAGACGTTTGCGCATGGCCTGATCGTTCCAGTAGGTGAAGCTGTAGGGCTTGGCAAACAGGCGCTTGGCCTGCAATTGATGCATCAGCCGCTCATGTTTGCCCTCATCTCCCTCCTGCATGGTGACGTAGATGTCCCTGACATGGAATTCCTCATACGCCAGTCGGGCGATCAGCAGGTTGTGATCGGTGGAGCCGGTCATAACCAGCACGGCGCTGACTTCTTCGGCATGGATCATTCCCAGGTAGAGCGGATCGAGCGCGTTGCCGCGTACAGCTGAAAACCCTGCACGCTTCATGCTGTCTACGATGGAGGCGTTCAGGTCCAGAAAGCGGACTTCGCGGTCATCGCTCAAGGCGCGGCCAAGCTCGGCGCCGAACTGTCCGCCGCCGATGATCAGCACCGTACGGTCGTCGGTGCCATCCACTTCGAGGCGGCGGCTTAAGGGGCCGCCGATAAAGCCGTAGATGAGAATCGAGATGACAATGATGATGTAAAGCAGGGCTTGTAAGACATCGGCGCCAGGGCGTCCGCTCTCGATCAGGATCAGAGTAAACAACGAGGTGATGGCGGCCACCACGATGCCGCGTGGCGCCATGCCGGCCAGAAAGCCGATCTGCGGCCCGGACAGGTTTGTTTGAAAACCAGCCAGGATGCTCAGCAACGGGCGGATGAATATGGCAAGAAAGACGAATATGGCTACGCCTTCAGCAAAATGGTCGATCAGCAGGGAAAGGTCGAGGCTGGCGGCAAGCAGCACAAACAGCACGGAGACAAGCAGCAGGGACAGGCTGGCCTTGAAGTTGCGCAGGCGCTGGATATCCGGCAGATCCTCGCGTTGCAGGGTGGCTCCGGCCACCAGCACAGCCAGCAATCCGGCCTGGGCGCTGATGCTGTCAGCCAGCACGAACAGACCCCAGGCCGTGGCCAGTGCCGCAATGGTTCTCAACTCCGGGTCGGTAAGCCAGTTGCTTGATAACGCTTTGGAAAGCAGCCAGGCGCCGGCCCAGCCGATGGCGACGCCAATAAGGCATTTCAGCAGCAGAACCTGGGCAAGGGCGGTGGGTTGCAACTCGGGCGCAAGCACGAGTTGCAGCATGACGATGGCCAGAATGGCGCCGATGGCTTCAACGATCATGGCCTCGCTGATGAGGATGTGACGCAGTTCGCGGTCAAGCCTGAGCTGCCGGACGATAGGGGTGATGACCGTCGGCCCGCCGATAGAAGCAAGGGCGCCAAGCAGCAGTGACAGGTGCCAGTCCAACCCGGCAAATTCATGTGCCGCCCAGGCGCCGCCGGCCGTAGTCATGACAGGCCCGAGAATCACGAGCCGCCCGACCACTTGCCGGTATTCGCGCAGGGCGCGGAAATCGAGGTTCAGGCCGCCTTCAAACAGGATGATGGCCAGCCCAAGCTCGATCAGCGTCAGCATGGCGCCATCAAGGGTTTCGACGTGAATGAGGTGCAGCCCAAATGGCCCCAGGGCCATGCCGCCCAGCAACCACATGACAATCGGCGGCAAGCGAAGGCGGTTGCAGACAAGCTGCATGATGACTGCGGCGATCACGGCAATAACGAAAACCGCCGTCGGGCTTGTAGCCACGAAAATAGAAGCTTGCATTGGGTGGCAGGTTGCCGCCTTCGTGGACTGTCGGCAAGAGACAGGGATGTGCCTGACCGCATGTTCCTAAATTATCTTGCAGGGGGGATGATTTAGCGAATAGGCTGACCGGGTCGGCTGCAGGGTGATGGCAACTGGCCGATATCCTTGGGTTGAGGTGTGTAAGGCGTGCTTGAGTCAGTCAAAGAGGTGTGGATTGGGTGGGTCGGCACGATGGCCGAGCCTGCATTCTGGATGCAACTGGCTATTCTGCTGTTGGCTGGAACGGCAGCCTGGGCCTTGCAGCGCGCACTGGAGCGGGCGACCGACAGCAAGACAGGAAGCGGGGAACAGAGCCGAATCTGGAAGCTGGCGCTGAAAAGCCTGGAGCGCATCCTTTTCCCAATATCAATGCTGGTTGGCGT
This sequence comes from Zetaproteobacteria bacterium, assembly GCA_003228735.1. Classification (GTDB taxonomy): domain Bacteria; phylum Pseudomonadota; class Zetaproteobacteria; order Mariprofundales; family Mariprofundaceae; genus SZUA-181. Next base: position 1,254 of record QIFG01000058.1, on the reverse strand, counting down.
GCTGCTCGGACGTGCTGTCCTGCAGGGCGCGGGCTGGCCGGTAGCCCTGCTCGACATCGCCGTACCCCTGCTGTTATCACTGGCAGCCATCCGTATCGCGGTTTACATCCTGCGCAAGGGATTTGCCCCCGGCCCGCTGGTGAAAGCATCGGAGAATGTGATCAGCACCAGCGTCTGGGTGCTTGTCGCATTCCACCTGCTGGGCTGGTTGCCCGGCATGCTGGCGGCGATGGATAGTTTGGCTTTTTCGGTCGGCGGCAACCGCATCTCCCTGCTGACCTCCGTCAAGCTGGTGCTGACCGTGATGTTCTTCTGGGTCATGGCCCTGTGGCTGGCCAGTGTCATTGAGCGCCGCCTGACTGCCTCGCAGCATCTCGGCAGCAGCGCACAGGTTGGTCTTGCCAAGTTCAGCCGCTTTTTCCTGTTAACGCTTGCCATCCTGATTGCGCTTGATATGGCGGGGATCGATCTAACGGCCCTGGCCGTATTCGGCGGCGCGCTCGGTGTTGGCCTTGGATTCGGCCTGCAGCGCATCGCCAGTAACTTCATCAGCGGCTTCATCGTATTGTTCGACGGTTCCATCCGGCCGGGTGATGTGATTACGGTCGGCCAGAAATTTGGCTGGGTGCAGGAGTTGCATGCGCGCTACATCGTGGTGCGGGATCGCGATGGCATTGAAACACTGATTCCGAACGAAACACTGATTACAACCGAGGTTATCAACTGGCGTTATTCCGATCCGGACGTGCGCATCAAGATTCCGGTGCAGATCAGTTACGATGACGACCCGGAACAGGCCATGCAGATCATGAAACAGTGCGCCACATCGTCATCGAGGGTGAATAGCGATCCTGAGCCGTCAACGCGCTTGATGCAGTTTGCCGACAGCGGCATCGCGCTGGAACTCAGGGTATGGATTATCGATCCCGAGAATGGTATCGGAGGCGTGCGCTCGGAGATCAATCTGGCGATCTGGCGCGCCTTCAAAGAAAACGGAATCACCATTCCGTACCCGCAGCGCGATATCCATATCAAGTCCGGTGCTGCCGCCATTACTGAATGACAGTGTGAGCTTCCTTGAAGCAACTATGAACCATAAAGGGGATGCCTTTTACTCAATGTTGGATGTTTGGTGTGTAGCCGGATAAAAAGGGTAGTGTCCCGAATGGCGCTAACTTAAGCACGTTTATGCAGTATTTCCAACGTTTTTCATCACCTCTATTCCATACCTCAAACGAGCAAAGAATTGACTTC
>QIFG01000060.1 GCA_003228735.1 Zetaproteobacteria bacterium | reverse complement strand
AATGGCTGCCCTTCTGAACTCTATCTAAACCGTCCACTCATCAACTATAAGACCTCCCCGTGGCAAGACCACGGGGAATTACAAGTTCAAATCCCGCGTCAATGAGAAATCGAAGTATCGTCCGAAAGCGGCCAAGTTAATGGATCAGGGGCATGAAGTGCTTCCAGTTCTTGGGGCTAATATTTAACTCCTTTGAATCTGTTGCAGGATCACATCTGCATCATTGTAATCGATTCGTATGTGGCGGTAGTCGCCACCTTTCTCCAGCACTAAACCGGGAAACCCTCTCACACCCATACGTTGGTAAGATCGAATGTCATCCATAAGCATTTTCTGCGTTTCCGGGGCATTCAGGCCCGCGCGAAACTGATCGGTGCCCAGATCAAGGGCCGAAGCCAGATCAACTAGCACATCATCATCCGAGGGATTACGAGCCTGTAGATAATAGGCTTCCTGTATGGACCTGATCATTGCATCTTCGAGTGATGGATTCTGCTTTCTGGCCGCAACCACAGCACGGCAGGCAGGATAAGTGGAGCGCCTGGGCGTACACACCTTCCAGAAATCAAAATTAAACATGGTTCCGGGAACTCTCGACTGAATTGCTTTCCAGTGGCCTCGAATTTCAGCCTGCATGGCGGCGGTCATTGGCGCATCGGAATCCGGCGCCAGACCCCCCAGCAGATATTTCACCGTCACCGATTCGGGCAGTTGCGCCTGAACCTGACTCCAGACCGGGCGAAAAGCCCAGCACCAGCTGCACATCGGATCGTGAACGTAATAAAGCCCTGCCATAGCATCTCAATCATACACAAACTTCTCTCACATCATCCATCCTTGCAGGGAGAAAGAGACTGCGGGTTCTGACCCTGTTTTTTGAAAATCAGTCGTGATATCGACGGTGGAAATCTGCGGGTGTCTCGATGGCAAAGTCGCATGAACCACGCATGGCGAGCAAATCCTCGTCACCGGATACAATAACGTCGGCATTCCCGGCAACGGCCAGATCAATAAACATTTGATCCTTTGGATCGCGGCAGCGCGGCGCATCTTCCGCTCCGGATATAACCTGCACCGTCTCCACGTAAGGCAGGTAATCGGCCAGCAGATCCTCAATATCCTGGCGGGACAGCTGGAATTTCGGATATCCGAGCACCCGGATCAACTCCTGTGTTGTGGCTCTGGAGGCCAGAATCTTTATATGGCCGCCCTGCCAGCATGACCGCAACCAGGACAAACGCCCCTGTTTGAATAACAGGGCGGACACCACGGCATTGGTGTCCAGCACCACGCGCAGGCTCACCGCTTACGCGCCCAGGCAACAGCCTCCTCTACATCCTGTTCGTCGATCCCCAACTCGGCCAGCCGCTCACGCACTGCATCCGCCTGATTCGGGCGCACTGGCAGCAGAATGATCTTGCCGTCTTCTTCCTGCACATCAAAATAATCCACATCCTGAAAATGGCGCACAACTGACTTTGGCAGCGTTACCTGGTTCCTCGATGTTTTTTTCGTCAGCATCGTCATCACCTCGCATGGGCTTGAGATTGTCACAGCCTAGTAGAAGATATGAAGAATACAATGAAATAAGAAATTCTTTCAATTGACTGCGAGCCAAGCCGAATTTCCAGCACAGCCTTTCACGCTTCTTGAAGTATTTTCGGTATCATATACGATACCGGCATGGAGCAGGTTCGGATTGTCATCGACACGAATGTCCTTATTGCCTCCCTAGGCTCTAAACGAGGCGCTTCATACAAACTACTGGGTTTGCTGGGCGGAAAAAGGTTCAAGACACACCTATCCGTTCCATTGGCGCTTGAATATGAAAAGGTTGCGAAGGACAGGCTTGAAAACAGCCTGCTCACAGAACAAGACATTGATGACATTCTGGACTACATCTGCGCTGTATCCAGACATGTAAGAATATTCTATCTGTGGAGGCCTTTTCTTCGCGATCCGCAAGATGATATGGTATTGGAACTGGCGGTTTCAGCACACTGCGAGTATATCGTTACGTATAATACAAAGGACTTTCGCGGGGCTGAAGGGTTTGGAGTCCAGATTGTCACACCATTGGAATTTCTGAAGATCATAGGAGCATTGTCATGAGCACGATCAGCCTGAGGTTGCCTGATTCATTGCATAACAAAGTGCGAGAACTGGTTAAGCATGATCATATTTCCATTAACCAGTTTGCCGCCACCGCTATAGCTGAAAAGCTTGCTGCCCTGGAGACCGAGGGTTACCTCCAGGCTAGAGCAGCAAGGGGAAGCAGGACCAGATTCGGCCGGGCCTTGGCCAAGGCGCCAGATGTTGAACCGGTTGATATAGACCGGCTCGACTGACTAGGGTCTGTTAACACTAATCTTGATTGAAGCGCTGCTGCCCTAAATTGCTTCGTTTTCTTGCGCCAATCATGCAAGAAGGTAGCGTTCTGCAACCCTTTCAAATAACCCGTCTTTGGAGTGAATCATGTCCGCCATCACGCGCGCCCTGATCAGTGTTTCGGACAAAACCGGAGTGGTGGATTTCGCCCGTGTCCTGGCCGAAAGAGGTGTAGACATCCTTTCCACCGGCGGCACCGCCAAGCTGCTGCGCGACGAGGGCATCAAGTGCCGCGATGTCTCCGACTACACCGGCTTCCCCGAAATGATGGACGGTCGCGTGAAGACGCTGAACCCGAAGGTGCACGGTGGCATTCTCGCCCGCCGCGACAACGAGGGTGATCTCGCATCCATGGCCGAACACGGCATTGAGCAGATCGACCTCGTCTGCGTGAATCTGTACCCGTTCCGCCAGGCTGTGGCCAAGGAAGATTGCACGACCTCCGATGCGGTCGAGAACATCGACATCGGCGGCCCATGCATGGTTCGCGCCTCGGCCAAGAACCATAAGTTCGTCACCATCGTCGTCGATCCCGATGATTACGCCATGGTGCTCGCATGCATCGACGATGATTCGCTCGATGAAGACAAGCGCCGGGCGCTGGCCGTCAAGGCGTTTGCACATACCGCTGCCTACGATGGCGCCATCGCCAATTATTTCTCCTCCCTGAATAAGGACGGCAGCAGGCGCAAGTTCCCGGATGTCTTCACGCGCCAGTTTATCAAAACGGCGGACGAACTGCGCTACGGCGAAAACCCGCATCAGGATGGCGCCTTCTACGCCGACCCGGAAGATGCCGGCATCTCGCTGGCCGACTGTGAAGTATTGCAGGGCAAGGCGTTGTCCTACAACAACATTGCAGATGCCGATGCTGCTTTCGGCTGCGTACGTGATTTCATCGAAACCACGGCCGTGATCGTCAAGCACGCCAATCCCTGTGGCGTCGCCTCGGACGAGACCCTTGCCGATGCCTACGAGAAGGCGCGGGCTGCAGACAGCGTTTCCGCCTTTGGCGGCATTGCAGCCTTCAACCGTGAACTGGATGAGGCCACCGCCAAACTGATTGCCGAAACCTTTATGGAAGTCGTCATCGCGCCGGGCTTTTCGGACGGAGCCCGCGCAGTACTCGCAGCCAAGAAAAACCTGCGCCTTTTGCTGGCGCCGGGCATTGAGCCGGTTTCCGGCGGCCTCGAGTTCAAGCGCGTGAACGGTGGTCTTCTGGTGCAGGAGCGCGATGCACATCAACTGGAGCGCAAAGACTGCAAGGTTGTCACCAAACGCCAGCCCAGCGATGAAGAGTGGCGTGACCTGTTGTTCGGCTGGACGGTGGCCAAGCATGTGAAGTCCAACGCCATTGTTTTCAGCAAAGGCGGCGTAACGCTTGGCGTGGGAGCAGGCCAGATGAACCGCGTGAACTCCACACGCATCGCCGCCCATCATGGCGGTGAGGCCATCAAGGACTCGGCTGTGGCGTCGGATGCCTTTTTCCCGTTCCGCGATGGCGTCGATGCGCTGGCCGAGGCTGGCGCCAAAGCCGTAATCCAACCGGGCAGCTCGGTGCGCGATGAGGAAGTGATTGCCGCAGCCGATGAACATGGGATCGCCATGGTATTCACCGGCATCCGCCATTTCAGGCACTAATGTTTAACCACAAAGACACCAAGACACAATTTTTTTTAGTGCCTTTGTGCCCTAGTGGTAAAAAAGGTTTGGTGATATGAAAGTGCTGGTGGTCGGCGGTGGTGGGCGTGAGCACGCCCTGTGCTGGAAGCTGAAGCGCTCGCCATCAGTCTCAGAGGTCGTATGCGCGCCGGGCAATGCCGGCATCAAACGCGATGCCCGCTGTGTTGCCGTCGGTGCGGAGGACATCGACGGGCAGGTCAGACTTGCCCGTGCTGAACAGCCTGAGCTGATCGTTGTCGGCCCCGAAGTACCGCTCGTGCTGGGCCTGGCCGACAGGCTGCGCGCATTTGGGTTCAGTGTTTTCGGACCGGATCAGGCCGCCGCCGAACTGGAGGGCAGCAAATCCTTTTCCAAGGTGCTGATGGCCGAGGCCGGAGTGCCGACAGCCCGTTTCGAGGTGCATACCGACGCAAATCTGGCCGAACACACAATCCGGGAATGGGGCGCACCGATTGTCATCAAAGCCTCGGGCCTGGCCGCAGGCAAGGGCGTCATTGTAGCTGATGACGTTGAAGATGCTGTGCTGGTGGCGCGCGATATGCTGGCCGGCAATTCGTTTGGAAAAGCAGGTTCGCAGGTCGTCGTCGAAGAATGTCTTGTTGGCGAGGAGGCCTCATGTCTGTTTATCGTTTCCGGAGACATGATTCTGCCGCTGGCCTCAAGCCAGGATCACAAACGTCTGCTCAATGGAGATGGCGGCCCGAATACCGGCGGCATGGGCGCCTATTCGCCAGCGCCCTGTGTAACCCCTGATGTAGCCGACATGGTGCTTGAACAGATTGCGCGGCCAACTATCGCGGCCCTTAAGGCGCGCGGCATCGAATTTGTCGGCACCCTGTATGCAGGGGTCATGCTGACTGCAGACGGCCCCAAGGCCCTGGAATTCAATGTCCGTTTCGGCGATCCCGAATGCCAGCCACTGATGAGCCGCCTGAAGAGTGATCTTGGCCGCGTTCTGCTGGCTGCCGCCAGGAAGGAACTTGATGGTGCAACGTTGGAATGGGAAGACCAGACGGCCCTGTGCGTAGTTATTGCATCAGACGGCTATCCCGGCAGCTTTGAAAAAGGGCAAATCATCGGCGGGCTTGATGCCGTAGAGGAAGCTGGCGCCGCCGTTTTTCATGCCGGTACCAGGGAAGAAGATGGGCATATCGTCAATATCGGTGGCCGCGTACTTGGCGTGAATGCGCTGGGGGCAACAGTGGCCGAAGCCCAAAAGACTGTATACGCTGCCCTTGAGCATCTGGACTGGCCGGGCGGCTTTTACCGCAAAGATATCGGCTACCGCGCCATAGCAAGAGAAAAAAGCCTTAACTAGGGCCTGTTAACATTAATTTTGATTGAAGCGCTGCTGACCCAAATGAGTCCAGTCAAGGCGCGAGGAGTAAAGTTTGGTGAATCCAAATGAACGACGAGCAACGCTGGATGGCCTCATTTGGGGCGCAGCCCTGCGGGACGGGCCATTTTTGTGCTCTGCGGCGTTATTTCTCGCTGATGTGCATCAAGCACACTGCGCTCGAAAT
>QIFG01000057.1 GCA_003228735.1 Zetaproteobacteria bacterium | reverse complement strand
GGCGCAGCCCTGCGGGACGGGCCATTTTTGTGCTCTGCGGCGTTATTTCTCGCTGATGTGCATCAAGCACACTGCGCTCGAAATGCCTTGCATAGACACAAAAATAGCCACGTCGCTACAACCAAAATTAATGTTAACAGGCCCTAACAAGACACAAAGGCACAAAGATTTTGATTTTATTTTCCTTTGTGTCTTCGTGCCTTTGTGGTGAGGGGAGAAAAGATGGAAGCAATTAAAGTGTTGATATTGATGGGCAGTGAAAGCGATATGCCCACAATGGAAAAGGCAGTCGCTGTGCTCGATGAATTCAAGGTGCCGCACAAGGTTCTGGTCCGTTCAGCCCATCGCACACCGGAAGCTACGGTTCAAACCGTGAAGGAAGCCGAGGCGGCCGGTTGCGGGGTCTTCATCTGCGGCGCCGGCATGGCAGCGCATCTGGCCGGTGCTGTTGCGGCGAACACCACCAAGCCTGTCATCGGTGTGCCGATTGCTTCAGGCCCGCTGCAGGGACAGGACGCGCTGTTGTCCACAGCGATGATGCCGCCGGGCATCCCTGTCGCCACAGTCGGCGTCAATGGCGCCAAAAACGCCGGCCTGCTGGCCGTGCAGATACTGGCACAGAACAATAGCGGCCTGGCCACAGCTCTCCATGATGCCCGCGCCGCCCAAGCAACCCCAAAAGATTAATATCGGAGGGAAAATGCGATTGCTGCATGCAGCCAGGGTACTGCGCGCCGGTGGTCTGCTTGCCCACAACACCTCGACGCTGCCCGGCATCGCGGCAAGTCCGGATTCCAAAACGGCCATAAAACGAATGTGCCGCTTCAAGCAGCGAAACAGCCCTTTCCTGCTGCTGGCCGACTCAACCCGAACCGCTACAAAAGTATGCCGGCGAATATCTCCCGAACTGAGGCATGCCATGAAGCAGTGCTGGCCGGGGCATACAACGCTGATATTTCCCGCCAGGCCGGGCCTGCCCAAAGTCTGCTATGAGCGCGGCCTGGTGGCCGTTCGCGTAGATGCGAGCGTTGAGGTTCGACGTCTGGCGAAAGCCTGCGGCGGCCTGATTGTTTCCAGCAGCCTGAACCGCAAAGGAAAGCCATTGAGCCAACCAGGCCGGAGTTTGCGCATGCGCTGGCAGCGTCACCTCCACGCCTGCGATCCCGAAGGTTCGCCTGCAGGCAAGCCCTCAGCCCTGTTTCGTCTTTCCGGCAGGCGCCTGCAGAAGCTGCGCTGAACAGGCACGGAGCAGTCTTGACACCCTTACATTCACACTGCTTTTTTGCGCGCAGTATTTGCCCTAGGATGCGCCGCCATGCGTAATACAGCGACAGACATCAAATCGGCCATTCTGCGTTTAGGCTCCATGTCGCTGGCCATCGTGCTGCTCAGCGTGCTGGCGCTGGCCTCGATCATCGGCACCGTGCTCATCCAGAATCAGGAACAGGCTGATTACCTGACCCAGTTCGGGCCATTGTGGTATGCCGTCTTCAAGGCGCTCGGCCTGTTCGATATGTATCACAACTGGTGGTTTTTATCCCTGCTGGGCTTTCTGATGCTGTCGCTTTCCGTCTGCCTGTGGCGACATGTACCGCGCATGTTCAAGGACATGCGCAATCGCAAGGTAATCATTGCCGACAAATCCCTGCAGCGCTTTCATCATCTGCATCACTGGCGGTTGCCAGGGGTGAGCATCGAAGCCATACGCGCCCATATCGATGCACAACTGACCGGCTGGAAATTGCAAACGGCTGAAAAGTCCGGGCGCACATACATTCGCGCCGACAAGGGGCGCTACCACAAGTGGGGCTATATCCTTGTGCACAGCGCCATCCTGGTCATCCTGACCGGCGGGCTGATGAGCGTGCTGCTCGGCCTTCGCGGCAACATGTCGGTGCCGGAAGGCGCCAGTGAAAAAACCATCCATTTCCTCAAGGGCTCCGATATGGTTTCGCTGGACATGCCGTTCGAAATACGCTGTAACGACTTTTTTATCGACTTCTATGCATCCGGCCAACCCAAGGAGTTCCGCAGCAACTTAACCATCATTGATGACGGCAAGGAAGTGCTGACTGCGGACATCATCGTCAACGAACCGCTGTTCTACAAAGACGTATATATCTACCAGGCATCGTTCGGCGATGGCGGCTCGGACATCAGGATGAAGCTGTTCCATATGGATGGTTCACAACGTACAACCACGTTAAAGAGTAATGTTTACGAAACCTATACGGACCAGAAAACCGGGATTTCTCTGGAATTTACAAATTTCTCCCCGTTCAATATCGAAAACATGGCGGCCCCCGGTCAGCCAAAACAGTTTCAGAATCTGGGCCCGGCCGTGGAATTCATCGTGCGCGGCCCCGGCCTGAAACCGGTGAAAATCAAGAGCTTTATGAACCCTCTGATCGTCAACGGCGAAAACAATGGTTCGTTCATGCTGATATCACTGACGGGTAACGCCAGCGACTATCAGCCATTTTATCTTGGTATGGATTTGACCAATCCGAAGGAATGGCAGTTGTTTCACGCCTTTAACAAACGTGTGACATCAAACCCCGAGAGCAACGATCCCCAGGCCAGCCTGAAAGCATTCCGGCATGCCCTGAGCGAGGTTTATGGCAACCAGAAACCCGAACAGATCCAGATATTGGGCGGGCATATCATGCAAGGCATGCGGGCGCTTTCAAACCTGCCCTGGCCCTTTATTCCGGTACTTGAGGATTATGATCAGATATATTACACCGGCCTGCAGCTTTCCAGTGATCCGGGCATGGATGTTGTCTGGATCGGCAGCACCATCCTGATGCTGGGCCTGTGCATCATGTTTTATATGCCACACCGTAAGGTATGGCTGGTACTGGACCCCGGAGACAAGGATATTCGCGTCAGCTTTGGCGGCATGACCAACCGCAACCGCCTTGGCTTTGAGCGCGAGTTTCATGGACTTTTAACCGGACTGGAACAAGCGTTTGAATCAGCCACTGAAAAAAGGAGCCCGGCATGACCGCTGTAAGCGCACAACTGATGTCTCTGGAAACCATGAACCAAGGGAAAATCGCCTTTGTCCGTTTCTATGCCTATCTGGGGCTGATCGCCGGGCTGGCCGGGCTGGCCTATTTCGGCCCCGGTGGTTACGGCGGAGAAACTGACCTGTTGTTGTTTCTGAGCCTGGACGGCATCAGCTGGGGCGGCATTGGCGCTGTGGCCGGACTCGCTGTTGGTGCTGCGATCAGCATGCTCAAGCCGGAATGGAGTGATTCGAAGTCTGCATCAAACCTCGTGCCCTGGCTGGATGGCGCTCTGCTGATGATTCTGCTGGCCGCGGTCATGGCTCTGTTTGAGCCGAATCAGGCGCTGATTTCGTACGAGAACCAGGCCAACCTGATCTCCGGCCGCATTGTCATGACTATGAATATGCTGTTTCTTTTCTCGGCTGTTTCCTACATCGCCTATCTGTTTGCGCCGGCAGCATTCATTGGCCAACTGGCAACATGGTCGGCCTGGGCCGGGGTCTATGCCGGTGGCTCGGCATTGCTGTTACGCTGGTACGAGTCGTACCTGATCAGTGAGGAAATCGGACATGCCCCGGTATCCAACCTCTACGAAGTCTTTATCCTGCTGTTTTGCATCACCAGCATCATATATCTCGGTATGGAACGCCGTTATCAGGCCAAAGCCCTGGGTGCATTTGTTATGACGCTGGTTTCTGCCGGTGTGTTCTTCGGCATCTGGCTGGACTCGGTCGGGCAGGGTGACATCAAGCCTCTGGTGCCGGCACTGCAATCCTACTGGATGAAAATTCATGTGCCGATGAATTTCATCGGTTATGGCTCTTTTGCTGTAGCCTGTGGTGCCGGTACGGCTTACCTGTTCCGCCACTGGCTGGAAGGCAGGGGCGGCTACACCCGCTTGCTGGAGTTGTTTCCAACGCTGGATCAACTCGATCAGCTTGCCTACAAGGCCGTAGCCATCGGCTTCCCGGCCTTTACACTGGCCACCATTCTGGGCGCCGCATGGGCAGCCGAGGCCTGGGGCGGTTACTGGTCATGGGATCCGAAGGAAACCTGGGCGCTGATTGTCTGGCTCGTGTACGGCGCCTACCTGCATGCACGCATCTCACACGGCTGGCATGGCAAGACCCTGGCCTGGTGGGCCGTGGCGGCCTTTCTGGTCACGCTGTTCTGCTTTATCGGCGTGAATATGTATCTGTCCGGCCTGCACTCCTACGGCCAACTGGCGTAATGCCGCTTCGCAAGATCGTTTTTCCAACGGCGGGGCTGGGTACGCGCTTTCTGCCTGCGACCAAGGCCAGCCCGAAGGAAATGCTGACGATCGTTGACAAGCCTCTGATTCAATACGGCGTCGAGGAGGCGCTGGCAGCAGGGCTTGATCAGATCGTCATGGTGACCGGGCGAGGCAAGCGCGCTATTGAGGATCATTTCGACATCTCAGCCGAACTGGAAAAAAACCTGCGGCAGGCAGGCAAGGAAGAACTTTACGAAAAGGTCTCGCGTATTTCACGCATGGCCAATATTTCCTATGTGCGCCAGAAACAACCCTTAGGACTAGGCCATGCCGTAGCCTGTGCCGCTCACTGGGTTGGAGATAAATCCTTTGCCGTGGCTCTGGCCGACGAACTCATCATCTCCGATGTGCCAGCCATGCAGCAGTTGCGTACCGTACATGAGCAAACCGGCGCATCGGTCATCGGCCTGCGCCAAATGCCTGCTGAAGAGCTTTCGCATTACGGCGTCGTCGACACGGTGGAGGAAAATGGCCTGCTGCGGCTGAAGCATATGGTCGAAAAGCCACAGCCCGACGAGGCGCCCTCAAATCTGGCCAGCATCGGCCGCTACATTTTTACACCGCGTCTCATGGCCCTGCTGCATGATGCCGCGCCCGGCAGAGGCGGCGAAATCCAGCTAACCGACGCCATCGCCACCCTGGCCAGGGAAGAGCCTGTTTATGGTGTGTTGATTGAGGGCGAACGCTTCGATGCCGGCAACCCGCTGGGTTTCCTGATGGCCAATACGGCGCTCGGTCTCAATCATCCCGATTACGGATCGCCGCTGCTCGACTTTATCCGCCAGAGGTTGTGAGCCCTCCACAGAGGATTCTGGCGCTGGATGCAGCTTACGGCCCTGCCGCCGCCTGCCTTCTGCTTCCCGATGGCAAGCCCCTGCTGGCTGAAACGGACCAAAACACCCCACACTCCCAGAGCATCCTCCCCATGCTGCACGGCCTGCTGGAGAAAGCAGGCGTTGACTGGCAACAGTTGGACATGCTGGCGGCAAGTGTCGGGCCCGGTTCCTTTACCGGCCTGAGGGTGGCCGCGGCCACAATATCCGGTCTCAACGCCTCGCTTGGTCTGCCGGTGATGAGCGTTTCCTCACTGGCCATCACTGCCTGGCAGGCAGACACACCTGAAAGGATATGGGTAATCGAGGACGCCAGATCCGGAGATGCTTACATCGGCTGCTACAAGCTGGGAGTGGCGTTGCAACCGGATCAATGTCTGTCATGGCAGGAGGTGGCCGAGCTTCCGGCAGCCAGCTTCGTCAGCCTGACCGAGCCGGCTGCCGAGCTTTCCACCTGGCAGAGGGTGGCTCCAGTTCACTCACGTGCCGAGGCCCTGGCTGAACTTGTTTCGCGGCAGGCGCCTCAGGGTGATTCGGCCAGCCTGCCACGCCGCGCCATTCCGGCTTACATGCAGCCCTCCCAGGCCGAAAGAAAAGCCGCCGGTGGTTAGGTCGATACACGTATTGTTTGTCTGCATGGGCAACATCTGCCGCTCTCCACTGGCGGAGGTCGTTGTTCGGCGTCATGCTGATCAGAAAGGACTTATCGGCCATTTTCATTTTGGCTCGGCCGGAACCGGGGACTGGAACCTTGGCATGCCGCCTGATCCCAGGACGACCCGAATTGCAAGTCAGCATGATCTAAGTATGGAAGGCCATCGCGCCTACCAGAT
>QIFG01000009.1 GCA_003228735.1 Zetaproteobacteria bacterium | reverse complement strand
CAACGCTATTTACTTCCATCTGGGAGGTCTCAATCTCTATCCAGAGCCAGCATCATGAGCCCGCTACCCACACGATTTGGTGAAGCGCCATTATTTTCTTCGTGCCTTCGTGGTAAATATTTCTGCGGGTTTTGCAGGTCAGGCTAACTCTTCGCATAGCTCAATCGCATTGCCAGCAGGGTCGCGGCAAAACAATGCGGCACGGCCTGACTTGCTCAGGGTGTAAAGGATATTCCCTGCCTCCAGCCGCAGACGAATTGCTTCGAGGTCTCGTACGGCCAGTGCCACGTGCCTGTCGCGCCCGCCATGTAAAGGCTGCTCTCATACCCCTCATAAGGATCAGGAAGCTTCATCAGATGGATCTGCCGGCCCACCCCCGCAGCGTAAAAAATTCCTTCAAAACCAAGATCAGGCCGGCTCGCGCGCTTAAGATCAAGCACGCCCTCGTAAAAGCGGGCGGCCTCATCCAGATCGGGAACAATCAGGCCGACATGCAATAACTTCATTCTGCCTCCCCATCAGTCGATGATATCCCAAGGCCACATCCGGGATAAAGATAGAATTGCAAGAATCGAATCATTCAACAACTAGCCGGGCTATCACCCACCCCCCCCCCGATAAAAGGCCATGATCTGCCGGTAATCGCATATGACACCGGCGCCAGTGGCAATGCATCTGAAAATTCCGGTTTACGGGACTTAAGGCAACCGACACAATCCGCATCATGACTGCCAAGACGCTTGACGGAAAAGCCGTCTCCACCCGCATGCGAAAAGGCATGCGTGAGGAAGTGGCGCAGCTTGCGCAGGCGCACGGCCGCGCTCCGGGACTGGCCGTGATTCTGGTCGGCGAGAATCCCGCTTCGCAGGTCTATGTCCGCAACAAGAAAAAAGCCTGCTCCGATGCCAGCATCGTCTCGTTTTCGCATGAACTGGATGAATCCACGAGCCAGCAGCACCTGCTCGGCCTGATTGCCGAGCTGAACGCCAATCCGCTTGTCGACGGCATCCTCGTGCAGCTTCCTCTGCCTGAACATATCGATCCGGAAACGGTTATTGAGGCTATTGACCCCGGCAAGGACGTGGATGGCTTTCATCCCTATAACATCGGTCGGCTGGCGGCCCGCATCCCGGCCCTGCGTCCGTGCACGCCGTTTGGCTGCATGAAGCTGCTGGAAGAAACCGGCGTTGATCTGTACGGCATGGAAGCCGTCGTTGTCGGCGCATCCAATATCGTCGGTCGGCCGATGGGGCTGGAATTGCTGCTGGCCGGCTGCACGGTGACTACCGTACACCGCTTCAGCCGCAATCTTGAAGCACATGTGCGGCGCGCCGATATCGTAGTAGCCGCTGCCGGCAAGCCGGGGCTCGTCAGGGGAGAATGGATCAAACCCGGCGCCATTGTTCTGGATGTCGGCATTACGCGCGGCGAAGATGGCAAGCTCGTCGGCGACATTGAATTTGAAGAAGCTGCAAAGAACGCCGGCTGGATCACGCCTGTGCCGGGCGGTGTCGGTCCGATGACGATCACCATGCTGCTGTACAACACGATGGCCGCCTTCCGCACCCATATGGGGGAAGTCAGCTGAACGATCTGGCCAGAACCCCGTTATACAATGAACATGTGAACCTTGGCGGCAGGATGGCGCCGTTCGCCGGCTTTGAAATGCCGGTGCAGTATGCCGATGGCGCCCTGAAGGAATACCAGGCCGTGCGCGATGGGAAAGCCGGCATCTTCGATATCTCGCACATGGGCCAAGTTCGCGTCTCCGGGCCGGATGCGCTCGCCTTTCTTCAGCACGTAACAACCAATGATGTATCAAAGCTCGTGGACGGGCAGGCGCAGTATTCCGCCCTGCTGAATGATTCCGGCACATTCATCGACGACATCACGGCCTACAGGCTTTTGGAATCCGAATACTACCTGTGTATCAATGCCGCCAACCGGCACAAGGATGTGGCCCATCTTCAGGCCGAGGCCGCAGGCTTCAGTGTTACAGTGGAAGATGAGTCCGATGCCACCACCCTGCTCGCCCTGCAGGGGGGGGAAGCCCAAACCATCCTGCAAGAGACAACTTCCGCAAATCTGGAAAACATTGGTTATTACAGATTTAAGCAGGTTGAGTTCTGTGGTGGCACAGCCATCGTCTCGCGCACCGGCTACACCGGTGAAGACGGCTTCGAACTTTATCTGCCGAACAGTGCGGCAACCCAAGTCTGGCAGATGCTGCTGGACGGCGGAGCGGTTCCCATCGGGCTGGCGGCGCGAGATATGCTGCGCACCGAGATGGGTTATGCGTTATATGGTCACGAAATCAGCGATCAGGTGACGCCGGCCGAGGCAGGCCTCATGTGGATCACCAAGCTCGGCAAGGGTGAATTTATCGGCCGCGAAGCGGTGCTGGCGCGGAAGAAATCCGGACCGGCGCGCAGACTGATCGGGTTGAGGTTGACCGGACGTGGCATTCCGCGCGAACATTATCCGGTTGTCTGCGATAGCAAGCCGGTTGGAGAAATTACCTCCGGCATGTACTCGCCGCTAGCCGGCTGTGGCGTCGGCCTGGCCTATGTAGGAACGGACGTGGCAGATTCGGAAAACTTCGCTGTGGATATCCGCGGAAAGCACATTGCGGCCGAACGCGTGAAACCTCCGTTTGTTCGCAGTAATGTTCGAAGATAAAATATAACCACCACAAAGACACCAAGGCACAAAGAAGAAATATCATGATGTGTCATGGTGCTGCCTTCGTGGTAAATTCAAGGAGTGGATATGAGTATTCCGGCTGAATTGAAATACGCCAAAGAGCACGAATGGCTGCGCATTGAGGGTGATGAGGCCGTCTTCGGCATCAGCGCCCATGCGCAGGAAGCTCTGGGCGATATCGTGTTTGTTGAACTGCCTGAGGTCGGGCGCAGCTTCGACTCCGAGGAATCCATTGGCGTGGTGGAATCGGTCAAGGCGGTTTCAGACGTGTATGCGCCGGTAGCCGGAGAAATCACGGGGATCAATGAAGCGCTGGAATCCTCGCCGGAACTGGTCAATTCCGATCCGTACGGCAAGGGCTGGATCGCAAGATTCAAGCTGGCCGAAGGTGCGGATTTATCCGAGCTCATGGATGCCGGCGCATACCAGGCCTACCTCGAAGAATAATCACCACAGAGACACAGAGGGGACAAAGGACAAGAAGTTTCCTCTGTGCCTCTGTGGTTAGTAAAGGAAAAGTATGAGATTTCTACCGCACACGGATAGCGACCGTCGCGCCATGCTCAAACGCATCGGTGTTGCGGACATGAGCGATCTGTTCACCGATATTCCGGAAGCCTTTCATATTGAAACCGGCAGCCTGGGCCTTCCTTCCGCTGGGAGTGAAGCGGCCATCCTGCGCCAGTTCTCGAAGGCCGCCGAAAAAAATAGCCATGCCGGTAATCACCGCTGTTTTCTGGGCGCCGGCACCTACCATCATTTTGTGCCGGCGGTCGTGGATTATGTGATTTCCAGAGGCGAGTTTCTGACCGCCTATACCCCATACCAGCCGGAGATATCGCAGGGAACGCTGCAGGCCCTGTTCGAGTTCCAGACGATGGTTGCACGCCTGACCGGCATGGAAATCGCCAATGCCTCGATGTATGAGGCGGCAACCGCCGTGGCCGAGGCGGCGCTGATGGCGCGCCGCATCACACGCCGCAACCGTGTTGTTCTCAGCCGGGGAGTGAATCCGCGTTACCGCGCCGTAACCGAAAATTATCTGTCGCGGCTGGACGGCGAAGTCGTTGAGGTCGACGTTCAGGGCTTTGCTACAGATATCGAAGCCCTGGCTGCTGCCGTTGACGACTCGACCGCCTGTGTGATCGTCCAGTATCCGGATTTTTACGGCGCCGTGAACGATCTGTCGCCACTGCGCCAAGCCTGCGATGCGACCGGCGCACTGCTGGTTGTTGCCTTCAGCGACGCCACGGCCTTCGCCCTGATTCATCCGCCCGGCCTTTTTGGCGCCGATATCGCTGTCGGCTCCGGCCAGTCTCTCGGCATCCCGATGGGCTTCGGCGGACCGCATCTGGGCCTGTTCGCCTGTAAAAAGAAATTCCTGAGACAAATGCCGGGGCGTGTCTGCGGCCTGACCGAGGATACGAAAGGCCGGCGCGGTTTTGTGTTGACGCTGTCCACACGCGAACAACACATCCGGCGCGAGCGCGCCACCTCGAACATCTGTACAAATCAGGGCCTGATGTGCACGGCCGCCGCCACCTACATGACACTGCTCGGCGATGCAGGACTCACAAAAGTAGCAGCACATTCCGCCGCTGCCCTTGCCAGGCTGACAGAGAGCCTTCCCGCCCAGGTGCAGGCTGCCAACGGCCCGCGCTTTAACGAAACGGTATTGAGTTTCGAAAACGAGAGACTTCGCAACCTCTTCCTGAAAAGAGCTGAAGGGCACGACATCTTCGCCGGCATCCCGCTGGAGAAGCTGGAACCGAATGCGGCGACGAACCACCTGCTGGTCGCCACAACTGAAATGATCGAAGCGGACGATATCGCCGAATACCTGCAACTGCTGGAGGCTTCACTGTGAGCGCCTATTCCGGCGTCACAGGCATCCAGCACGAAGAGCCGCTGATCTTCGAGCGCGCCCATTCCGAGCCCGAAAGCATCAGCCTGCCGGGCATCGACGGCCCTGCCCCGAAAGCACTGAAGGAATTCCTGCGCGAAAACCCTGCCAATATTCCAGGACTGTCGGAGCCGGAAACCGTGCGCCATTTCGTGCGGCTCTCCCAGTGGAACCACGGTATCGAAACCGGCTTCTATCCGCTCGGTTCATGCACAATGAAATACAACCCGCGCGTCAACGAGAAGATTGCGCGCCTGCCGGGGCTGGCCCAGCTGCACCCTGATCAACCGCTGCACACCGTGCAGGGTGTTTTGTCCCTACTGTTCGATCTGCAAAGCTGGCTCGGTGAGATTTCCGGTCTGCCGTTCGTGACATTGCAACCGGCCGCAGGCGCCCATGGTGAGTTGGCCGGGCTGATGATGATCCGGGCGCATCTCGATTCCCTCGGCGAGATATCAAGACGCAAGGTTCTGGTGCCGGATTCGGCGCACGGCACGAATCCTGCCTCGGCCGCCCTGTGCGGCATGCGTACGGTCGAGATCAAGTCCGGCCCCGACGGGCGTATCGACCTTGCCGAACTCAAATCGCATCTCGACGGCGAAACCGCAGCGCTGATGCTGACCAACCCGAATACGACCGGCATGTTCGAATCCGACATCAGGGAAATCTGCGATCTCGTACATCAGGCTGGCGGCCTTGTTTACGGCGACGGCGCCAACCTGAACGCGCTGGTCGGCATCGCCCGTCCCGGCGACATGGGTATCGACTGCCTGCACATCAATGTGCACAAGACATTCTCCACGCCGCACGGCGGTGGCGGCCCCGGCGCCGGTCCGGTGGCGGTCAATGAAACCCTGGCCCCGTATCTGCCGGTGCCTCGCATTGCCAAAGATAGTGATGCCTTCTATCTCGAATACGAGGCGGAAAAATCTATCGGCCCTATTTTGGGCAGCATCGGGCAAACGGGCGTGCTGCTCAGGGCCGCTGCCTACATCGCCGCCTTCGGACATGAGCATCTGCACAAGATCGCCGAGGATGCCGTGCTGAACGCCAACTATGTTCTGGCGCGCCTGAAAGATGCCTACCACGTCCCCTTCCCCGGCCTGTGCAAGCATGAGTGCCTGCTCACCGATGAAGAGCAAAACCGGCACGGCATCAAGACACTGGACATCGCCAAACGGCTCATCGATCTCGGCTTCCATCCAATGACCGTCTATTTCCCGCTCATCGTGCATGGCGCCATGCTGATCGAACCGACCGAGACCGAATCGAAAAGAACGCTCGACACCTTCTGTGATGCAATGCTGGAAATTGCCGCACAGGTCGAGGCCGGCGATATAGAAGCTTTGCTGGCAGCGCCGCAGAAACCGGTTCGCAGCCGTCTCGATGAAACGGTCGCCGCGCGCAATCCCGTGCTGACCTGGCCCGAATCTGGGGATTGATCTAAAGATTGAACCACAAAGACGCCAAGGCACAAAGTGAAAGGAATATTCTGATGAGTCTCCGATCATCAACCCTGAATCGATCCGACCTGTTTTACCTATATATCTTCGTGACTTTGACTCGCGCCCACGGCGCTCGCCCTGCGGGCGGCCTGAAGTCCGTCCAAACGGCCTTCGGCCTTATTGTGTGCCTTTGTGGTAAATTATCTTGTACGTTTGTATAAGATTTTTTGGGTCTCCGCGGAAGCGTGTGGGTTGATATTGGCATTTCCGGGTAGTTGTGGAAGGAATGCCGCAACGATTTTCAGCTTGAGATATTCCTCATCACGG
>QIFG01000084.1 GCA_003228735.1 Zetaproteobacteria bacterium | reverse complement strand
CGGGCATCTCGGTTTCGGCGATGGCGATCTCCTTGCGGCCCCAGCCGGCCAGAGAGATATCCGCTACCTTGTAGTCGTTCGTATCCTTTGGTGCAACGCTCATGTGTTCCTCCGTTCAAATAATATACTATATGAACGGGCGCGGTTGTCGTTGATGTATTTCCCTGAGCCTGACAAGCCGGAACAGCTCGTTGCAGCGCCCCTCAGGAAATTGGTGTTAACAGACCCTAAATCAGCAAAGCCGAAACCAAACAGGAAAAGATTGAACCACAAAGGCGCCAAGACACAAAGGTTAAATTCACTGTTGTTCTTTGTGCCTTAGTGCCTTCGTGGTAACAACTTGTGCTTTTCGCATTAGATTTTATGGGTAAAAGGTTAAATTAAGGCTGTCTGGTCAGAGGCCTGCCGCGGCGCGCAACGCCTCGACCTTGTCGGTGGCCTCCCAGGTAAACTCCGGCAGCTCGCGGCCAAAGTGACCATAGGCGGAAGTCGATGCATAGATCGGCCTGAGCAGATCCAGATTCTGCACAATGCTCTTCGGCCTCAGATCGAAATGCTCGCGCACGATATCGGCCATCCTTTCCTCATCCACCTTGCCGGTGTCGAAGCTATCGATCATGACCGAGAGCGGGCGGGCCACGCCGATGGCATAAGCCACCTGCACCTCACAGCGCTCGGCCAGACCTGCGGCCACGATGTTCTTGGCAACATAACGCATCATATAACTGGCTGAACGGTCGACCTTGGACGGATCCTTGCCGGAAAAAGCGCCACCACCGTGATGACCGAAGCCGCCATAGGTGTCGACGATGATCTTGCGCCCAGTGACGCCACAGTCGCCAACGGGACCGCCAATCACGAAACGGCCGGTCGGGTTGATCAGGTATTCGGTCCTGGCATGCGTCAGACCGGTTGGATCGAGAACCGGCTTGATCACCTCTTCCATGACGGCCTCGGATAAATCCTTGTGTGAGATATCCGGGTCATGCTGAGTGGATACCACGATGGTATCCACGGCCACAGGCCTGGCATTTTCATAGCGCACCGTGACCTGGCTCTTGGCATCCGGACGCATGAACGGGCAGACACCGCTCTTACGCACTGCGGCCGCCTTTTCCATCAGTTTCTGCGCCAGATCAATCGGCATCGGCATCAGGTTTTTTGTCTCGTTGCTGGCATAGCCGAACATCAGGCCCTGGTCGCCGGCGCCCTGATCCAGATCCAGACCCTCGCCCTCATTGACGCCCTGGGCAATGTCGGTGGATTGTTTATCAAGACTCACGAGTACGGCGCAGGACTCCCAGTCGAATCCCATATGCGATGAGTTATAACCGATATCCTTGACCGCCTCGCGCACAACAGTCGGATAATCCACCACGGCCGAGGTCGTGATCTCACCGGCCACCAGCACCATACCGGTCGTCACCAACGTCTCGCAGGCCACACGTGAATGCTTGTCCTGCGCCAGGATGGCATCGAGCACGCTGTCGGAAATACGGTCGGCGACCTTGTCAGGATGGCCCTCGGATACGGACTCACTGGTAAATACGAAATTCTGGTTCATGCGGTTTTTGCTCCTGGCTTGTCGTTGGATGATCAATTCAGCCCTGAAAAAGGGCGCGCAGTCTATCGTCTATCGCGCTTTCAGCAAATCAAAACATAAGGGGGAAATCAGCGCCGCCAGAGCATCCATGCCCCGATCAGGGCAACCAGCATGCTGGCAGGCAGAAACAGCGGCTCGGCAGGGGCCGTCCACAAATGCGCCACGGCAGCACTACCCGAGGCCAGAATGCCTATGCCCAGCAGCCGTTGTCCGGCCGATGGGGATGCCTGCTGCAAGACAACCTGTTCCTGCCGCTCGGCCAGCGCCTGCTGAATCTGGCCGGGCAGGCGCAGCCAGCTTTCCAGACCCTCGCGCACCTCATCGACACCCTGCTCGATGCGGGCCGTCGGCCCCATATTCCTGGCCACCCAATCAGCGACCAGCGGACGCGCCAGCGTCCAGACATTGACCGTCGGCTCCAGTTCGCGGCCCACGCCCTCAATCACCACCATGGTCTTCTGCAGCATCAACAACTCGGGCCGCGTCTCCATCTGAAAGCGCTCGGTCACTGAAAACAGCACAAACAGCAGTTCGGCCAGCGAGATATCGAGCATCGGCCGATTAAAGATCGGCTCGGCCACCTCACGCAGCGCATCCTCAAAGGCGGAAAGATTGACATGCTCACCAATGTAGCCGGCATGGCGGTGCACGAGGGCGGCGGCGGCATAATCCTGTTTCAGAAAGGCCAGCAGCAGGGCGGCCAGATACTTGCGGCTCTTCATATCCAGCCGGCCGACAATGCCGAAATCGACCATCAGGATACCGCCATCCCTGGCGACAAAGATGTTGCCCGGATGCATATCGGCATGGAAATAGCCGTCCACAAAGGCCATGTGGAAGAACAGCGTGATGGCTGCTTCGCAAAGCTTGTGCGTATCGTAGCCGGCGGCAATCAGGCGCTCGCGCTCGTCGATCGGGATGCCCTCAATGCGCTCGGTCACCAGCACCTCGGTCGTCGTGTAGTCCCACAGCACCCTGGGCACATCCACGCCTTCGACCTCGGCCAGGTTCTCGGCAAAACGGCTGGCGTGCGCAGCCTCGGCCCTGAGGTTCAGCTCCTCGCGAATCGTAGAAGCAAACTCCTCGACCACGCGCGGCGCCTTCAGCCTTTTGTATTCGGGAAAATAGCGGTCGAACATGGAAGCCAGCAGGCTGAGCAGGCCCAGATCCGCTTCAATGGTTCTTTTGATCTGCGGACGCCGCACCTTGACGGCGACCTGGCGCCCGTCATGTAGTTCGGCAAAGTGCACCTGCGCAATGGAGGCAGCAGCCACAGGCTCGCTGTCAAAAGAACTGAATACCCCATCTTTACCAAGCAACGGTTTCTTATAGGCCCGCTCCAGCACCTGCTTCATGGTATCGAAAGGCTCCGGCGGCACAGCGTCCTGCAGCTTCTTCAACTCCAGGGCAACATCCATTGGCAGAAGATCGACACGCGTCGACAGCATCTGACCGAACTTGATAAAGGTGGGCCCAAGCCTCTCCATAACAAGCCTGATCTGAACACCTGTCTCTTTCGACACCTCATTGCCGTGCACGATGCGCATCAGCCAGGCGTAGGGGCGATACAGCTTCAGGCGCACGGCCAGCGGCGCCATGCCGTGCGTGGCCAGCATGTGCGTGATGACCAAAAGTCGCATGCCGCGCCTGAAGCGGGAGAGTACGTTCATGCCGCCTTTCTCTTGCGGGTCGTTGGTTTCTTACGGGTAGTGCGCTTCGCTTTTTTCTTTTCGGAGGCCTTTTCGGGGATCTTTTCAGAGCTGGCCTGCTCGAGCTTCTTCAGCCTTGCATTCAGGCGTTTCAGCTTACGGCTCGCATCCTCAACACCTGCCTGCCAGTCCTGCAGCCTCTCGTTTGTCGGCACATCCATATCGCGCAGGCATTGCCCCAGCCGCCCGCGCGAGGCCTCGGTGAATTTTGCCTCAGCAACCAGCAGCGCCTTGGCGGCATCCGCCACGCGCGCACCAAAGAACTCGCCAAATGTAGCTCTCAGTTCACGCTCCCAGTCGATATCGGCCGCTGCCAGAAGCTTCTTGAAGCGCAGCATGGCCTCGGAATCGCCGGACAGTTTCAATATCCTCTGGAAGACCAGATCGTCCGGGTCTTCATGCGCAAAGCACAGGCGCGCGAAACCGGCCGTGGTGGCGTCGATCTTTACATCTGCTGCATCAGGCCCAGCCGAATGCACCCATGGCTTACCCTTCGAAAAGCCCATATGAAAGTCCGTGCCCATATCCTGAACGTGGATGTGGAATACCTTGCCATCCAACCCTTCGAGCATGGGAGCCAGCGACTTGTCACGCGAAAAGAACAGATCCAGCACCGTGGCCAGCACCACGGCCTGTATCGGCACCGGGATCAACCGAAGCGGAAGGAACATAATACTCACGGCATCACCTTCCATGCCTGCGACTCAAAGCAAGTATTTTGCTTCAAGACAAGGCACCGCGATGTTGAGAAGCGGAGCATATGTATAGATATGTGAGCCTCGCAAACATCGAGGCAACGACGTATTGAAGGAAAAGACGACGCTTTGCTCATTTGATCTTGTAGCCTCTGTGCAGGGCGACGATACCGCCGGTCATATTCTCATATTTGGCCAGTTCAAACCCCGCCCATGAAATCAGTTTTTCAAAGCGCTTCTGGTCGGGGAAACGGCGAATGGATTCAACCAGATACTGGTAAGCATCGCGGTCACCGGTCACCCACTCGCCCAGCGCCGGAATGATATTGAAGGAATAGGCGTCATATGCCACATCCAGCAGCGGCAGCACCGGATGCGAAAACTCCAGGCAGATGAACTGGCCGCCGGGCCTGAGCACACGGTGGAATTCGGCAAGTCCCGCTTCGATATCGGTAAAATTGCGGATACCGAAGGCGATGGACACCACATCGAAGCTGTTGTCACGAAAGGCGAGCCGGCTGCCGTCGGACTGGATGCAGTCGGCCCGGCCGGAAAGCAGACCATGATCGAGCATGCATCTGGCGCCCTCGGCCAGCATCGGCCCGTTCAGATCGGTCAGCACAACCCGGCCCTTATCGCCAAGCTTGCGGGACAGCCCTAAGGCGATGTCCCCGGAGCCTGCCGCCACATCCAGTATGCGCATGCCGGGACGTGCCGCCGCTACGCTCAGCATGCGCCGCTTCCACAGCCTGTGCAGACCACCGCTCATCAGGTCATTCATCAGATCATAGTTCCCGGCCACGGATGAAAAAACGCCCATGACCAGGCTGGCCTTCTCCGAGGCAGGAACGCTCTTCAGGCCGAAATGTGTGGACTCATTCACGGGCCGAATCGTAGCAGGCGCAAGGGTTTGCTCCAACCGGCACGTGCAGGAAAAACTGTGGAAAATCAGTGGATAAAATGTGAAGCCCTGTGCACAACATATAGTCCTCACGAGTCTCTTGACACGCTAGATATTGCGCTTAATCTAGGTCGCTTGGGTCGGCGATCCGTTCGGCCATTTTCAAGCGAGGGAGAGGGAATATGAGTGTAGCGGGCATAAAAAGCGTGTCGCCACAGATAGAAAACGACATTGAATTGCAGCCTGCATCACTGGATATATGGGATA
This sequence comes from Zetaproteobacteria bacterium, assembly GCA_003228735.1. GTDB lineage: Bacteria > Pseudomonadota > Zetaproteobacteria > Mariprofundales > Mariprofundaceae > SZUA-181. The sequence goes on along the minus strand of QIFG01000084.1, from coordinate 1,228 downwards.
AGAAGTACCGTCTGAAGGATCTGTTCGCCAAGCCTGTCGACAACAACATCGAGGACACATATCGGCGCGTCGCCACGGCCCTGGCCGAGGTTGAGGAACCCGGCAAGCGCGAATACTGGCTGGGACAATTCATCTGGGCCCTGGAGCAGGGCGCCATTCCGGCCGGCCGCATCATCTCCAATGCCGGTGCCCGCGCACACAAGCCGGCCACCTCAACGATCAACTGCACGGTATCCGGCACGGTGCCGGATTCGATGGACGGCATCCTGTCGATGGCGCACGAAGCGGGCATGACGCTGAAGGCCGGCTGCGGCATCGGCTACGAATTCTCCACGCTCAGGCCCAAGGGCGCGTACGTGTCGGGCGCCGGCGCATATACCTCCGGACCGTTATCCTTTATGGATATCTTTGACGCCATGTGTTTCACGGTGTCATCCGCCGGCGGCCGGCGCGGCGCGCAGATGGGCACCTTCGACATCAGCCATCCGGACATCTTCGATTTTATCCGCGCCAAACGCGAAGACGGAAGGCTGCGCCAGTTCAACCTGTCCTGCCTGATCACGCGCGACTTCATGGAAGCGGTCAAGGCGGATGATGACTGGCGGCTTGTTTTCCCGGCCAACAGGCAGGATATCGAGGACGACGAAACCGAGATCATCTTCCGCGACTGGCCGAGTGAAAGCGACAATTATACGACCGATGATACCGGCCGCGTAGCCTGCAAGGTTTACAAGACAATCAAGGCACGCAGGCTTTGGGATGTCATCATGGCCAGCACCTACGACTACGCCGAGCCGGGCTTCATCCTCATCGACCAGTACAACGACATGAACAACAACTGGTTCTGCGAAAACATCCGCGCCACCAACCCGTGCGGCGAGCAGGGCCTGCCGCCGTATGGCGCCTGTCTGCTGGGCAGCATCAACCTGACCAAGTTTGTGCTCGATCCGTTCAGCGAGAATGCACATTTCGACTGGGATGCATTCCGCAGGGTCGTGGCCGTGTTCACGCGCATGCTCGACAACGTTGTCGAGATCAACGGCCTGCCGCTCGAGAAGCAGCGCGATGAAATCCACCAAAAGCGGCGCCACGGCATGGGCTTCCTCGGCCTGGGCAGCGCCCTGACCATGATGGGCACCCCCTACGGTTCGGCCGAATCGGTGGAGATCACCGAGAAAATCAGCTACGAGATGGCCAGGACGGGTTTTGTGACCGGCCTGGAACTGGC
>QIFG01000002.1 GCA_003228735.1 Zetaproteobacteria bacterium | reverse complement strand
ATTTCGAGCGCAGTGTGCTTGATGCACATCAGCGAGAAATAACGCCGCAGAGCACAAAAATGGCCCGTCCCGCAGGGCTGCGCCCCAAATGCAGCCATCCATCGTTGCTTGTCGTTTATTTGGATTCACCAAACTTCACTCCTCGGGCTTGACTGGCCTCATTTGGGACAGCAGCGCTTCGATCATCGTTAGTGTTAACAGATCCTGCTCCTTGTATCTCCGTTTCCTTTTATATCGGGGTTCTGGGCCGGAAATTCAAGGGGCAGCGATAAAGGATAGGTCAGGGCAGCTCGACGACGATGACAGAAACCATGGCACTGGCGGCAGGGTTGGTATTGCTGATCTGGACAATCAGATCATTTGCCCCCTGAGGATTTTTGAACGACATCTGGAACTCATGGTCGCGCACACTGTAGCTGCGTGAGCGTTTCACACTGACCTCCTCGTCCTCATGCACGCGGAAAATCTGGAAGGTCAAAGGCCCTATGGAATCCGACACCAGCGTGATCTCGTAGTTGCCGGGCCGGTTCGGCAGGTCGAAAAATTCCCTGAGCGTCTGGAACGACGGCACATTCACGTCCCGGTAGTAGAGGTATTCCTCAATCTCGATGGCATTCGCCTGCGGTAGCAGTAACAGCGATAACAGCAGCGTGAAGATTTTCATGATTCCGTACCCTCCTGCGGGTCGATGCCGTGTTTATCGCACAGGTATCGCATTTTGTCCTTGGCCTTGTCGGCAAAGCCCAGCCAGCGTCCGGCCCTGGCCTTGATATTGCCATTGCGTTTGAGGGCCGTGAGCATAAGTTTTTTTTCAAACTCGGCCAGCACGGCATCGCCATCAACCTGATCCGGCAACTGCTTGAACCAGGCTTCAAGCAGATCCTTCTGATCGCTTTCGCTACGCGGCCCGCTCAGCGGCGGCAGTGAATCGATCATACCGGTTGAGGCCAGCACAACGGCGCGCTCGATGACGTTTTCAAGCTCACGCACATTGCCGGGCCAGGAATAATGCATCAATTCCCGCATGACCGGCTCGGTGATGCCTTCGAGTTGCTTGTTGCACAGCAAGGCCTTGCGCTCCAGAAAATAATCCGCCAGCTCTGGCACGTCTTCGATGTGATCACGCAGCGGCGGCGCCTCGATGTCGACGACATGAATACGGTAGTACAGATCTTCCCGAAATTCTCCTTTCTCCACGAGTTTTTCGAGCGACTGCTTGCTTGAGCAGATCAGGCGCACGTCCGAATTCAGCACGGCCTCGCCGCCAAGCCGGGAGAACTCCCCGGATTCTAGTACGCGCAACAACTTGCCCTGCACGGAAGCAGGCAGACCTGCAACTTCGTCGAGGAACAGGGTGCCGCCGGAGGCGCGCTCAAACCATCCCAGGGTGCGTTTTACGGCACCTGAAAAAGCGCCCTTCTCGTGGCCGAAGAGTTCGGATTCAAGATGTTCGGCCGAGATAGCGGCACAATTGATCGGAATGAACGGACTGTCCCTGCGTTCGCTGTGAGCATGCAAAAGTCTGGCGACAAGCTCCTTGCCGCTGCCGGTCTCGCCTCTGACCAGAATGGTCGAGGGCGTCGGCGCCACCTGCTTGATCAGGCTGCGCAGGTTTTGTATGGTATCCGAGTTGCCGAGAAGCTTGCTGCCCATGCGCTCGGCAAGCTGCCGGCCCAACTCCTGTTCGCGCATTTGCTGCCAGCTTGCCGCCATCGATTGCTCAATCGTGTCGCGCACCTCATCCGGCTGGAATGGCTTGCCGAAGAAATCCAGGGCTCCGAGTTTGCGAGCTTTAGCGGCGAGCTTGCGCTCGTCGTGGCCGGTAACGACAACGACCGGAATATCCGGCGTTTCATCCCGCAGCCGTTGCAGATATTGCATGCCGATTTCGGGATTGTCCGGCTCCGGCGGCAGGGCGAGGTCGAGCACGACCAAATCGACACGATTGCCAGCCAGCACGTCTTCGGCTTCGCTGACATCGCCGGCCTCAAGGACTTCATACTTATCCTTGAGCAACAGCTTGATGTTCAGGCGGTTGATTTCATTGTCGTCCACCACCAGGACTACGCGTCTCATATCAGGCCCTAACCTCCGTCTTTCCCGCCAGCCTGCCACAAGGGAAGCTCCACATAGAAGGTGCAACCTTTGCCCTCTCCGGCGCTTTCGGCATAAATCTTTCCGCCATGCGCCTTAATCATGCGCCGACTTAAGAAAAGGCCGATGCCGAGGCCGGTTGCCTTGCTGGTGGCAAACATCCTGAACAGCTGATTGTGCAGAAACCCCTTTGGAATGCCACAACCGGAATCCCTGACCTGAATCTCAATGCCATTTTCCGTGAGTTTGGCGGATACTTGAATTTCGCCCTGGGACTGCATGGCCTGAACAGCATTGTCGAACAGGTTTTCGAAAACGCTGCGCAGCATTTCCTCATCGGCATGGACCAGCGGCAACTCCGGCAGCTCAAGCTTCACATGGACAGTTTCGGGCCACAGGCGCTCCTCAGTACAATCTCCGATGAGCTTGGCCAGGTCGAGTGGCGCCAGTTCCGGTTCGATGGCTGAGTTCGGATCAGCCAGACGCTTGAACAGGGTCTGCATGCGGCCGACGACCTTGCGGATGGACTTCACCAATCGAGCGGAGTCTTTCTGCTCCAGGTTTTCGGATTCGAGGTTATGGGCCAGAAAGGCGAGGTCGTGCAGGCGGTTTTTCAGATCGTGCGAATTCAATTGGCCGGCAACGCGGCTCAATGAGTCCAGCCGGGCATCGTTGGCCTGCTTCTGCGAAAGCCGGGCGTGCTCCAGGCTCATCGTGGCAAACCTGGCCAGGCTTTGCAGGGCTTCCATTTCATCATCATCGGTAGGCCAGTTGTCTGTGCGAGGCCCCAGAAACAGCCAGGCGGCATGTCCGCTGAAATGCAGCGGCAGGCACAACTCATAGCCGCTGGCTTTGGGTAGCTGCATTGGCGGTTCGGAATCAAACTGCGGGGGAGAAGATGCATCACCCGGATAACGGAAAAGATTCCCATCCGGCAGATGCCTTTCGTCCAGTGCTGCTGAATCACGAAAACTGACCTTGCAGATACGTTCCAAGAGTGCGGCCTCGACATCCTCGACCGGCAGTGATGCCAGGTCGCCTGCGCCGAGATGGTTGATAGCAGCCAGCGTATCGAGATGGCTGCGGAAGAAGAGTCGATCCAGCAGCCGTTGCAGGAAATGCACGATCGGCGTGAAAACGAGAGCGGCGATCAGGGCGGCCAGAATCAGCGCCCAGGTCGAGACCGAGTGGCCGGTCAGGGCATAGAAGGTGGATTCGGTCAGCAGCAGGGCGACAAAGAACAGGGCCAGCATGGCAAAGCTGGCCATGAAATAGGTAACAGAGCGCAGCAGGCGTCTGAGCGGGAAAGCCATCAGGCGCCTCTAATAACTGCTGTGGTTATGGGTATGCACGCTCCGGCGCCAGTCCGGAAGCCTTGAGTTGCGCAAACAGGCTGTCGCATTCGGCAGGCTCCAGCGGCGTCAGCGGCAGGCGAAGCTCCCAGCCCATCCAGCCGAGCATGGCGCAGGCGGCCTTGACCGGAATCGGGTTGGAGCAGGTGAACATGGCGTCAGAGAGCGGCAACAGTTCGAGGTGTTGCCTGCATGCCGTATCCAGATCGCCACTGCGCATGGCGGCAGTCAGCGCCGTCATGGCCTCTGGCGCAATATTCGATACAACAGAGATCACGCCCGCGCCACCCGACGCCATAAACGGCATCACCGTAGCGTCGTCGCCGGAATAGAATTCAATACGCCCATCGCAGGCATTCATCGTGCGGCCAAACTGCGCCATATCCGCCGTGGCGTCCTTGATGCCGACGATATTGACGATGTGCGAGAGCCTGCCGACCGTTTCCGGCAGCATGTTCGAGGCCGTACGCCCCGGCACGTTGTAAACCACAATCGGCAGGTGCACGGCATCAGCCACAGCCTTGTAATGTTGATAGATGCCTTCCTGCGAAGGTTTGTTGTAATAGGGCGAAATCAGCAGCGCAGCATCGGCGCTTGCATCCTTGGCGGCCTGCGTCAACTCAATGGCCTCGGCAGTGGAATTGCTGCCCGCTCCGGCAATCACCGGTACACGGCCACGCACATGCTCGACTGCAATGCGGATCAGGTGCTTCTGCTCATCATGGCTCAGTGTGGCGGCTTCACCCGTGGTCCCGGCAGGCACCACGCCATCCACCCCGGCTTCAATCTGGCGATCCAGATGCGCCCGGAAGGCGTCTTCGTCTATTGCACCATCCCTGAAAGGGGTGACGAGTGCGGTCATTGTGCCGTGGAACATGTAAACCTCCGATTTCCCCGTACTATAGCCGCTTCACTTGAGTGAGAAAGGGTAGATTGTGCGCACCCTGATCTGGCAAGTCAGTTTGACTTGGCGAAAACCCCGGCGCAACTTATTGGATGAGTAAAAGTGGCGGTTTTCCATGTTTTGACTTTAATATGCAATATTGTGGAAAACATGTCCGCCTATAGTGGGAAAATATGTGGAATAATGATTACTCATATCGTGTTAGTTATGTTGATAAATGACTAAGAATCAAAGAACCAGGCGAGTCGCAATATTGTGCTGTCATTGCGTGCGCAACGCTGCTTACTATTGGGCTGGGTGGCGTAATAATAATATCAGTGTTAGTGAAGATTTCTGGGTGGGAGCGAATGGTAACTTTCTAGATTTGGCTGTGCTTGAATGGTGCAAACTATTCGCTGATCAGAGAGGTAAACATCACTGGAGCAAGGTTGTGCCTGATCCAGACACATTTCTTCTAGGACTTCTTAACAATATTGGTGTGAATGAGCAGGAATTTGAAGATCAGTGCAAGGAGATAAAAACATACCGAGATAAGTTCGTGGCGCATCTGGATGATGAACCGAAAATGCAGATCCCCCATCTATCTATGGTTATAGATTCGGTAATCTATTTATACAGTATCGTAAGAAAGGAGTTTAGTTCTGTGCTAAATGACGCCCCGGGTAATTTACGTAGTTTTTATCGGCAGCGTTTCGCCCATGCTAGGTCGCATTATGCAAACGCAACATAACGAATCTTCAAGGTCGCTTCTTCGGAACCGGACGAGCTAACATGTACCGCTTAATTCAATCGTAGGAGAACCATAGAAAGTATGGAGACGACTAAAGACCAGACATGGAATGATCACATGCAGACGGGGCAAATTCTTGAAGATGTAACTATAGGCGACTACCGCATAGTCCTCGTGAAGGTAGTGGAGCAAAGTTCATTCATACACTACCACTACCGCTTGATCGCTTTTCCAAAAGGAAGAAGCGAACCTGTCTTATCTCTGAATCTTGAATCGAATCCAGCGGCAGGCACATGTTGCCTTGGTGCTCACCTGCCTGAAGGCCACGATAATCTCGGCTTCGCCGATGAGGACATGGAGAGCGCAAGGGGGTCAAGCGCAAGGGGGTCATAAGCGCAAGGGGGTCAGGACTTGTTTCGCGGATTTCAGGTGTTAGTGTGTTGGCATGGCAAGACCGTTACGGATTGAATATGAAGGCGCTGTTTACCATGTGACCTCGCGGGGCAATGCGCGCTCGGATATTTATTTGTCGGACGATGATCGAGAGATGTTTCTCGATGTACTGGGGCATGTGGTGGATCGGTTTGGCTGGCTATGTCACTCCTATTGCCTGATGACGAACCATTATCATCTTATGATCGAAACCCCGCAGGCAAATCTGAGCCGGGGAATGCGCCAACTCAATGGTATGTATACCCAGCGATTCAATCGCAGGCATGGGCGTGCCGGGCATGTGTTTCAGGGCAGATTCAAGTCGATTGTTGTGGATAAGGATGCCTATCTGCTTGAGTTGAGCCGGTACATTGTTCGAAATCCTGTTGCTGCTGGCATGGTTGGTGATGTTGGCGACTGGCCGTGGAGCAGCTATCAGGCAACAGCGGGGGAAACACCTGCACCTGATTTTCTGGAGGTTGGCTGGCTGTTGTCGCAGTTCGGCAGGGTGAGGTCGAAAGCCCGGACGGCCTATACCGGTTTTGTTCGTGAAGAAGTGATTGCTTCTCCCTGGGAATTGCTGAACGGGCCGGATATTCTGGGTGATGATGAGTTTAGAGGGCGGCTGCAGGGAGAACCCGGCAAGATTCCGATAGGAATTGCGAAGCGGAAGAAGCTACTGAGGCACTTACCACTTTCGGAGATTGCACAGGCGAACAGAGAGCAAAGCGACTGGATGCGGGAAGCCTATCGTGAGCATGGATACACGATGCAGGCGATTGCCGACTTTTCCAGCATGCATCATTCTACGGTGAGCCGATTGATCAAGGCGGGGGATGAAGATGCGCGAAACAAGTCCTGACCCCTTAACCTCGAAACAAGTCCTGACCCCTTAACCTGTTACTCTTTATGACCGTTGAAGGCAGCGTGAATGCGGATGTATTCATCCAGTTCATCAAGAGACTGGTTAAGGGCATGGAGCAGAAGGTTTTTCTG
>QIFG01000031.1 GCA_003228735.1 Zetaproteobacteria bacterium | reverse complement strand
CCCTCGCTCGGCCAGGCATGCGGACGAGCCGTTTTTTCGCCACGTTCCTGTTCCAGCAAATACTCAATGGCAGTCAACTGGGCGTCGACATTGGCCAGATGCAAATTCAGAGATTGCATGTTGTCATTAAGCTCGATCGTATCAGGAAAGGAAGCCGACGGTGCGATGCGCGGACCACCGAAAGCGGGAAGTGCGGTAAAATCAAACTCCGACTCATCCAGCGAGGCCACTTCCACAAGGCGTGAGCCAAGAGCATCCAGCCGGGTCAGGCGCGCCTGCACCTGGCCGATATTGCGAGCCAGCACAGCCATGCGCTGGCGATCGGCTTCGATGGGTTGTTTCAGACGGGTAATTTCCTGCCGGTATTCAGAGCTTGCCGTGGCAAAATTACCCTCAAGCGCAGCATGCTGCTGTTCCAGGCTGAGAAACTGATAAACGCTGTAAGAACCCCATGCCCCGAAAACAAGCAGGCAAATCATGCCAAGACAGGCAAGGCGCAGTGAGGAGGCACTGATGCGCATCCGGCGAACCTGACCGGAATCCGGAACCACCATCAATGAAATATTACGGAATTTCAAACAGCCCCCCTTCTCATAGCACTTGCTAACGTCATCAAAAAAGGATGTCAATTTGAGGAAGCTCTGAACAAGTCTCACATGGCCGCGACAGCGGCTTTGCGGGATGGGATGCAAGGCGCGAAATACATGGTGGTTCCATGCATGAGCCGAGCAACGCCGCAGACCGCCCGCAAAGCCTTGTCCTGAAAGGTTGCGCCCCGGTTTGTTGCAAATAACCCGGCGCTCACTGTGTCAGACTCCTTGGCATCGTAGCTATGGCTACGACCTGTGTCGCCTTCCTTGCGATCATCCCGATTGGGTCAGCAACGCGGCTACGTGAAACTTGTTCGGAGCTTCCCTAATTGACCTCTGGCACAGACTCACAGAGGTTTTGCCCATGCCCGCATCATCGTTACCGGAAATCTCGATCGCCCGCCATGCCGTGCAAGCAATGCTCCGGCATGCCCTGGACAGCCTGCCCGCCATCTGCTGTGGTCTTCTGGCTGGCAGCAAAAGCCATGTTCAGTCTGCGATGGTCGTACCGGATACAGCTCAGGTTCTGTCAGAATTGCAGAAGAAATCCTCCCAGTGGGTAGGCTTTTACCGATCAAACAGCAACCCGGATGACATACTCTCAGAATTGGATTCAACATCCTTCGGTAAAGATGGGCTTCTTTATCTCGCCATCAGCCTGGATACCGATGGCCGGCTGGATACACGCGCTTACCAGTTGCATGACAACAACTGGCGTGAAGTGCCGCTGGTTCTGGAAGAAGACGCTGTAGCGGCTTAAACCCTTGGAACTGCCTGCCCTATACCATTGGCGGGCTAATCGCTATCTTTCGCGCATGCGCATCTGTCACGTTGGCCTGAACCACAAAACCGCGCCGCTGGATTTGCGTGAGCGGTTGGCCATTTCCGACGAGGATATCCCTGCCACCCTCAAGACCATGGTGAAGCAGCCGGCCATACGCGAGGCTGCCCTTCTGTCCACCTGCAACCGGGTTGAATTCACGCTGGTGACACACGACCCGGATGCCGCCATTGCCGAAGCGCATGAGTGGTTTGCCCGCCAGGCAGGCATGGAACTGGAAAATATCCTCGACCATCTGTATTCCCACAATATGGACGATGCAGTTCGCCATCTGTTTGGCGTTGCCGCAGGGCTGGATTCGCTCGTGCTGGGAGAGCCGCAAATTCTGGGCCAGGTCAAAACATCCTACGAACACGCCCTGGCCAGCGGTACAGCCGGCCATATCCTGCACCGTCTGTACCAATGCACCTTTGCCGCAGCCAAACGCGCCCGCACCAGCACCTCGATCGGCAAGCAGGCCGTCAACATCTCATCCTGTGCGGTGGAACTGGCCAAACGCATCTTCGGCGACCTGGCCGGCAAAACCGTGATGATCATCGGCGCTGGTGAAATGGCCGAACTCGCCGCCCGTCATCTGCATGGCAACGGGGTTAAGGATATTCTGGTCGCCAACCGCACGCTGGAGCATGCCAAGAAGCTGTCTCAGGAATTCAACGGCCATGCGCTGACGCTTGATCAAATGCCGGATTATCTCGATGCAACCGACATTGTAATTTCCAGCACGGGCGCCAGCACGCATGTGCTGCTGGCAACGACCGTTAAGGATGCCATGGCAAAGCGGGAAGGCGCACCGATGTTCTTCGTGGACATCGCCGTACCTCGTGATATTGACCCGCGCGTCGGTGAACTGAACGATGTCTATCTTTATGACATCGACGACCTGCAACAGGTCGTTCAGGGAAACCGTGAATCCAGGGAGAAAGAGGCGGAGCAGGCGCGCGCTCTGCTTGATGAGGAAGCGCTGGATTTCCTCGCCTGGCTGAAATCGCTCGAATCCGTGCCGCTGATTCGGAACATTCAGAAGAATATCGAACAGGCCCGTCTGGAAGAAATGCAAAAAGCCCGGCGTTACATAAAAAACATGGATGAAAATCAGCAGCAGGCCGTGGAACGCCTCAGCCGCGCCCTGATGAAACGCTTTCTGCATCCGACCATGATAGCCCTGAAAGGTCTGCCTGAGGACATCGAAGGTGACCTGTTAATGGGTGCCGCCCGCATTTTCTTTGAGCTGGACAAGCACAAGAAAGACAAGCCCAGGGAGAGTGATGAACACTCGACTGGATGACATCCTCAACCGCAGGCAGGAGTTGACCAGCCTGCTCGCCGACCCGGACACCACCTCAGACAACAAACGCTTCACCCAGCTCTCACGCGAATATGCGGAGATCGAACCTGTGGCCGCCATTGCCAAACAACTGCTTGATGTTCAGAGCCAGATTCAGGGCAATCGCGAACTGATTGAAGATGCAGCCTGCGATGCCGAACTGCGCGAGCTGGCGCAGGCCGAACTCGAAGAGTTGCAGGATCAGGATGAAAAGCTCGAAGAAAAGCTGAAAATCCTGCTGTTGCCCACCGACCCCAACGATATGCGCAATGTTATCCTTGAGGTGCGGGCGGGCACTGGCGGGGATGAAGCCGCCCTGTTCGCCGCCGACCTGTTCCGCATGTACAGCCGTTTTGCCGAGCATGAAGGCCTCAAGGTGGAAATCCTGTCCAGCAATGGAACAGGTATAGGCGGCTACAAGGAAATCGTCGCCCAGATCAGCGGCAAAGGCGCCTTCTCCAAATTCAAGTTCGAGTCCGGCGTGCACCGCGTTCAGCGCGTGCCGACAACGGAAACCAGCGGCCGCATTCACACATCCGCCTGTACGGTGGCCATCCTGCCGGAAGCCGAGGATGTGGATATCAAGATCAACCCCGATGAGATTCGCGTCGATGTGTTCCGTGCCTCCGGGCCGGGCGGCCAGAGTGTCAACACAACCGATTCGGCTGTCCGCATCACACATATCCCGAGCGGCCTCGTTGTCATCTGCCAGGATGAGAAAAGCCAGCACAAGAACAAGGCCAAGGCCATGAAGGTATTGCAGGCCCGTCTGTTCGACGCTGCCCAGCAGGAGGCAGATGACGAACGTGCCGAAGCCCGGCGCGGCATGGTGGGTTCGGGCGACCGCTCCGAGCGCATCCGCACCTATAACTTCCCGCAGGGGCGCATCACCGACCATCGTATTAATCTCACCCTGTACAAGCTGGATGCCATCATGGCCGGTGAGTTAAAGGAGTTAATCGAGGCGCTTCTTACCCATCATCAGGCGGAATTGCTGGCCGCTCACTCCTAACTGTGACCGCACGGCAATTGCTGACTGAAGCCACCGAAAAACTTAAAGATGCCGGTTGCGACACTCCCCGGCTCGATGCCGAGGTGCTGCTGATGCATGCATGGGGCATCGACAAGGCCCGGCTCATCATCCGCATGGACGATCAACCTGATGCAGAAACCGTTCGAACATTCCAAGGTATGCTGAAACGTCGACAAGAACGTGAGCCAGTCGCCTATATCACTGGCGGAAAAGAGTTCTGGTCGCGCGAATTTTTTGTCTCCCCGGATGTGCTCATCCCAAGGCCCGAGACGGAACACCTCATTGAGGCAGTGCTGGAGAAATATCCCGACCGTAATTCGCCATACCGGTTTTGCGATATCGGCACCGGTTCCGGCTGCCTCGCTGTAACGTTGGCCTGTGAATACCCGCATGCCGAAGTCATCGCCACGGATATCTCTGAAGCCGCGCTGCACGTCGCACAAAGAAACGCCAAACGGCATCAGGTGCTGGATCGTATCGCATTTCGGCAAGGCGACATGTTTGCCGCTCTTGATCCTGACGATACCGAATTCGATGTCATCATTTGCAATCCGCCTTACGTTGCCCATGATGAATACAACCAGCTTGAACCGGAATTGAGTTTTGAACCGCGTGCAGCGCTAACGGATGAGGCCGATGGTCTTCAATACCTGCGCCGACTGATCGAAGAAACCCCGGCTCATCTGAAGTTCGGCGGCAGACTGATTGTGGAAACAGGCCTGTGCGGCCTGCCCGATGACTCCGGTGCTATGCTACTTGAGCGGAAAATCTTCGATCTGGCGGGTAATCTTCGGAGCGGCATTTTCACCTACTCCAAATCATGACGCTCTGACTTGCTATCATGGACAGTACAGACTATCGTTTTACATATTCCGTATCGATGGAGGATGTGTTATGCAAACAGTTACTGTGTCTCCAAAATTTCAGGTGGTCATACCTAAAGAGGTGAGGGAGAAGCTGCATATTAAGCCCGGTCAGAAAATGATGGCAATGCCCTATGGTCAGCATATACAACTGATACCTATACAAAACCCAAAAGACTTGCGTGGGATGCTGAAAGGATGTGATATCAACATGGAGAACATTCGGGACAAATCGGACCGCATCTGATGCTTATTCTCGACTCATCCTGTTGGCTCGAATACTTCTTGAATGGAACAAATGCGGATGAATATGCCAAGGTTATTGAGGAACATGATAAAATTATTGTCCCTGCCATTGTGTTGCATGAAGTATTCAAGGTTGTGATGCGATCAGGCAACGAAGAGATGGCTCTTGCAGCAGCCGGTGTATTGCAACAGTTCTCGGTCATTCCGGTTGACGAAAACATCGCCATGTACTCCGCCCGGCTGGGGCAGGAACACAATCTGGCTATGGCTGACAGCATGATTTTGGCCACTGCAAAAGTCCACAACGCAACACTCTGGACACAGGATGCTGATTTTGAGGACTTGCCGGGCGTTAGATATCTCGGCAAAAAGAATCCCTGATAACTCTTGGGAATAAGTACATTGTCACCTTATTTCCAGCACTCAGCTCATAATCAACTAACTGGACACAGGACGCTGATTTCCAAGGGCCTGCTAATCTCAGAATGCGTACGCCGCATCAAGCCTGAATGTAAACGACTGCCAGTTAACCTCGTTGAGCTTTGTCACCGATGATGCCCCCGTTGCGAAAAACGTAGTATCAGCGCCATTATCCGCCTTCCATTTCCGGTATTCGATTCCAGCCACGAGCATCTGATTCTCCGCAAGTTCATATTCCACGCCGCCGCCGGCATCAATGCCGTAACCTGTGGCTTCGTGCCGAAAACTGACCGGGTGTGCAAAATCGGTGCGCAGATTCCAGTCCGCCTCGGCCTTGTATGTAGCAAAATGGTAGGCGAAGTTCAGGAAAAAACGGGCGGCATTTTCCGTGGTGACACCCGCATCAAAACCAAGCCACGGCCCTGTCCACTCTGCGTCGTATTTGCTGTTCAGACCGGCAAAATCTCCGGTCGCCGGGATAGTCTGGAAGCCATCGCGCAGGCGCAGGTTCTGCCTGTGCATTGACCAACCTATTAATGGCGTGATGGAAGCATCCTCGCCGAAATTATAGCCGATGGCAGTGGAGACATCCCAGACATTGCCCGCACCGGCATCGTTGTTTGACCGGGAAGACTCAAGCGTGCGGTTATTGCCATCGTAATCGGAGTCCTGATTGTTTCCTGTCAAAATCCAGCCGTAATCAGCATCAACCCGGAACACAATATTGTTCGCTTCAGTTCTCATGCCCATATCAAGCTGCATGATATTGAGATTGTCCCAGGTCAGCTCCGACAGAATGTTTGGCGTCGACGTACCAGCCAGGTCATTGGCAATATTCCAGTCCAGCCTGTCTGCGCGGTAGGCGGTGCCAAACTCAAACGACGTATCCGTGCCAGCCACTGCAAACTGCGGCAACAAAAGCACGGCCACAACAGTAAATACCTTGGTGAGATTCGGTTGCTTCACGGGAATTTTCTCAATTGGTCTATTCTGCCCACACAATCGTAAACGTCATCTTACTGGAAACACACTATTTCCTGACTCCCCTGAACTATGGGCGCATTACAGAGACTGGGCAATTGCTGGCAGTTCTTTTTCATAAACATCGCGGATTCAATTCGTAAGTGCAACTTTGTTGAGAGTTTGAAAGAGCAAGCTGCGGTAGCAGTCTTGCGCTTTTCAGACACGACTCATCA
>QIFG01000039.1 GCA_003228735.1 Zetaproteobacteria bacterium | reverse complement strand
GCTTGAAGCAGGCGGCTATGACGCAGCCTTCGGCGGCGCCCGCCGCGATGAGGAACGCAGCCGCGCCAAGGAACGCGTTTTCTCGATCCGTGACGATTTCGGCCAGTGGGACCCGAAGAACCAGCGGCCGGAGTTGTGGGACATATATAATGCCCGCATTCACGAAGGCGAATCGGTGCGCGTATTCCCTCTTTCCAACTGGACCGAGATGGATGTGTGGATGTACATCCGTGAAGAAAACATTCCGATCGTACCGCTGTATTTCGCCAGGGAACGCCTGATGGTCGAGCGCGGCAATCAACTGATCCCGGTCGAAGACAAGCAGGACGTTCACGAAGGCGAAGAGCCGAAGATGATCATGTCGCGCTTCCGTACGCTGGGTTGCACGCCCTGCACCGGCGCCATCCGCTCCACGGCTGCAAACATGGACGAAATCATTGCCGAAGCAGCGATAGCCCGGCGCAGTGAGCGCGAAACCCGCATCATCGATCACGGCGCCAATACGATGGAAGACAAGAAAAAAGAGGGTTATTTTTAATTTATTACCACAGAGACAAAAAGGCAGATATGCCGTTTGGATGCCCGCTAGGGCACCCGAAGGGAGAGGGCGCAAGCCCGAATCACACAGAGGCTACAGAGAAAACAGATTGGAATTCTCCGTGCCTTCGTGCCTTTGTGGTAAGGATATAGGGTTGTAGGCTGATGACGGAAATCAATTTCAAGCTGCATGAAGAAATGGAGCTGCTGCGTCTGGTGACGGTCGGCAGCGTCGATGATGGCAAGTCGACCCTGATCGGTCGCTTGCTGGTCGATACCAAGGGCGCCTTTGAAGACCAGTTGCTGGCCGTTCGCAAGGCTCCGCATGCGATCGAGGACGAAGAAGTTGCGCTGTCGGCTCGCAACATTGATCTGGCCATGCTGACCGACGGCCTGCAGGCCGAGCGTGAGCAGGGCATCACCATTGATGTCGCCTACCGCTATTTCTCCACCCCGAAACGCAAGTTCATCATGGCCGACTGCCCGGGCCATGAGCAGTACACGCGCAACATGGTCACCGGCGCTTCCACCGCCAATGCCGTCATCATCCTGATCGACGCCAGAAACGGCGTGCTGACGCAGACGCGCCGCCATACGCATATCATCGGCCTGCTGGGCCTGCCGCATCTGATTGTGGCCGTCAACAAGATGGATCTGGTGGATTATTCCGAAGAAGTCTATCAAGGCATCAGAGACGAACTGTCGGAATTCTGCGCCAAACAGAATATCCACGATCTGATCTGCCTCCCGATCTCCGCCCTTGAGGGAGATATGGTCGTCGACCGTGGTGACAATATGCCCTGGTATGAGGGGCAAACCGTACTGGAAACGCTGGAGTCTTTAGAGGTTGGCGACCACCTCGACGGACAGGAATTTCGTTTCCCCGTTCAGTACGTCAGCCGCCCGCAAACGAAGGAATTGCCGGACTTTCGCGGTTATATGGGCCGCGTTGTGTCCGGCACGGTGAAACGTGGCGATGCCATCACCGTATTGCCCACTGGTCATACGAGTAAAATCAAGGAAATCGTCAGTTTCGACGGCAATCTGGACGAAGCATTCCCGCCGCAAAGCGTGACATTAACGCTGGAAGACGATATCGACATTTCGCGTGGCGACATCATTGTGCACGCCGGCCACAAACTGCAATCGGCCAGGAATATCGAGGCCATGGTCTGCTGGATAGGCAGCGAACCACTGACTGCGCGCAAGAAATACCATATCAAGCACACGACCAATACCTGCAAGGCCGTGGTCACGGATATCATCTATCACACGGACATCAACACGCTTGAGCAGGATACGAATGCCGAGCAATTGGCCATGAACGAGATCGGCAGGGTAGCCCTCAAACTACAGCAACCGCTCAACTTCGACCTGTTTGAGGACAATCACGCCACCGGCAGCTTTATCATCATCGACAGCTTCACCAACAACACGGTGGGCGCCGGCATGATCCTCAAGTCATAGCCCTGCATCTTAAGGCAGCATCCAGCCCTTAATCTCTTACCTGGAAACAAGAGATTCACCACAAAGTCACAGAAAATGCGGTGGAAAAAAGCATGACATGATTTGCTTCTTGTCCTTAATTCCCGCTTGCAGATGCGCCGAGTCATTCGGGACAGAACGGGGGAAGTCGCAATATGTTGCGCCCGTTCTGGCTTGGATGACGAGGAAATACGCATATGCCCGTGGGTGCCTTTTCTTGCTTCTTCTTTGGGCAGGCAAAGAAGAAGGAAAGTCATCTTCTTTCCCAAAAGAAAGAGAGCTTCACTTTGACAAGACTATTCACAAAAACACAAATCAAATGACGAAGCACCCATAAAATTTTAATCTTTTTCTGTCTGCTTCCAGCATCCTTGGGTTAGTCTGCACCCTTATGTCGTATAAAATACAAGCTGAATTCCCCCAGGATGAGAACATCATCTATCTGAACCATGCCGCGGTCAGTCCCTGGCCGCAGCGTACAGCAGATGCCGTATCCGCCTTTGCCGAAGAGAATGTCTGCCAAGGTGCTGCCGCATATCCCGAATGGCTCAAAACAGAGCGTGAGTTGCGGCAAAAGCTGGCCCGGTTGATTCATGCCGAATCAACCGCCGATATCTCGCTGGTCAAGAACACCTCGGAAGGGCTGTCGCTGATCGCCTATGGCCTGGACTGGCAGGATGGGGACAACATCATCAGCACGGATCAGGAGTTTCCGTCCAACCGCATTGTCTGGGAATCATTGCAGAACAAGGGCGTGGAGCTGCGCCTGGCAAGGCTTGAAGGTGAAGACAGTCCTGAACAAGCCATGCTGCGGCTGGCTGATGAAAATACGCGGCTCATCGCTGTAAGCTCGGTGCAGTTTGGCAGTGGGCTGCGCATGGGTTTACAGACCCTCGGAGATTTCTGCCACGAAAGAGACACCCTGTTCTGTGTCGATGCCATCCAGAGCCTTGGCGCCATCCGCTTCGATGCCCAGGCCATCCATGCCGATGTGGTAGCCGCCGACGGGCATAAATGGATGCTGGGGCCGGAAGGCCTGGCCGTATTTTATACCCGGCCTGAACTGCGCGAACGACTCAATTTAAATCAATACGGCTGGCATATGACAAGACACGCCGGAGATTTCGACCGCACCGACTGGAAGCCGAGCAGCAGCGGTACAAAATTCGAGCCGGGAAGCCCGAATATGCTGGGCATCCATGCCCTGAATGCGAGCCTGTCGCTGCTCGAAGATGTCGGTATAGATAAGGTTGAAGAAAATGTACTGCACAATGCGGCACTGCTGATCGATCGCATCAAACAGGAGAGCGAACTGGAACTCATCACGCCGAAAAGCCGCCATGCCGGCATCATCACCTTCCGCCGCCTTGGCGCTGATCATGCCCGGCTATATCGACATCTGATGGAAAACGGCGTGGTCTGTGCGATGCGCGGTGGAGGCATCCGCTTCTCACCGCATTTCTACAACACGCCGGAGCAGTTAAATCGTGCTCTGGATATGATTCTTGATTATTAATGAGAATCAGGGGGAGATGCCCTCTTGCCATTCGACCCCCAAATTGCGCATCATGCAGCCGGGAGGGTCGAATTGCTGAACGGGCTTAGAGAACTGATCCATACACAACTGGAACGGCACCATAACCTGCCTTTTCTGAAGGCAACCATGGCGGCCAGCGCCGTCGTGGCCATTGCCGACGGCAGCATCGACTTTTCGCAGCGTATCCGCGTCGATCAGGTTCTGGAAACACTCGAGGCGCTCAAGGCGTTCGATCCGCATGAGGGCGTGGAGTTGTTCAACCATTACGCCGAGGCCATTCTTGATGATCCGAAATCCGGCCATGCCGAAGCGGCCAAAGCCATCAAACCGATGGCGGATAGCCCCGATATCGCCAGACTGCTTGTTCGCGCCTGCCGGGCGATCAGTGAAGCCAACGGTGAAACCAATCTGGTCGAGAAAATCGAGTTGATTACATTGTGCAGCCTGCTTCATATCGAACCTGTCGATTGCGGCCTTGATCCCGACTACCGTGAAGCCATCGAGGCATACTCGAGCAGTTCTTCAGCAAGCAACTAGACACATGCCCCACCTCGCCCTGATTGACGGGCCCAATTACGTTTACCGCGCCTACCATGCCATCCGCCAACTCTCAAACAGCAGGGGGGAGCCGACGAATGCCATTTATGGCTATGTGCAGATGCTCAGGGGCGTGCTGAGTCAGTTGCAGCCAACACATGTCGCCGTTGCCTTCGATCCGAAGTGCGGAACCTTCAGAAATGAGATGTATGCCGAATACAAGGCGCACCGGCCGCCGATGCCCGAGGATTTGTCCGTGCAATGGCCGCATGTCTGGAAGGTCACCGAGGCATTCAGGCTGCCGCTTTTGTGTATCGACAACTTCGAGGCCGATGATGTGATCGCTACGCTGGCCCGTCAGGCCGAGGCTCAGGGCTGGGACGTCACCATCGTTTCCTCCGACAAGGATCTGATGCAACTCGTGGATGAGCGCATCCACATGCTCGATACGATGAAGTCGAAACGCTTCGATGCTGCTGCAGTCTCTGAGAAATGGGGTGTAGAACCGGAACAACTGCTCGATCTGCTGGCTCTGGCCGGCGATTCCTCCGACAACATCCCCGGCGTGCCCGGCATCGGCCCGAAAACGGCGGCCGAGTTGATCGCAACCTATGGCGATCTCGAATCGATTCTTGCTCATGCCGGAGAAATCAAGCAACCCAAACGGCGCGAAAACCTGATCGAATATGCCGAAGACGCGCGTCTTTCCTATCGCCTGGCGAAACTGTGCGAGGAAGTCCCCGTCGGTGTGTCGCTTGACGATCTGGCCATGCAGCCACCCGACAGAATTCGCCTGGCAAAGCTGTTTGCAGAGTTGGAGTTCCGGCGGCTGCTGGAAGAGTTCAGCGGCGAGCCTTCTGAGCCAAACAAGGCCGAACAGCCGGAAACCGTCAACCAGCAGCGTACGGATGTGCTCGTTGACGACGAGCAGGCCCTGAAGCAACTCGTGAAGGCGCTGGAAGGCGCGGAGCTGATCGCCGTGGATACCGAAACCACCTCCCTGAACTGCCACGACGCGGATATCGTCGGCCTGTCGTTTTCGGTTAAGAGCGGTGAAGGCTGGTATGTACCCATCGGTCACCGGCCGGCGGACATGCTGGAGCCGACACCAAAGCAATTACCGGCAGACCAGGTGCTTGCGGCCCTCAAGCCTGTTCTTGAAAACAGGGACAAGGCCAAGTGTGGACACAATCTCAAATACGACGCGCAGGTATTTCGCCGGGCAGGTATTGATCTGGCAGGGGTGCGCTATGACTCCATGCTGCTGGCCTACTGCCTGTATCCCGGCAAGTACCCGCCCAGCCTCGACAATACGGCAGCCGACTACCTGAACCACACGTGTATCCCCTATTCCGAGGTAGCCGGCAAGGGCGCCAAACAAGTTGGCTTTGATCTCGTGCCGGTCAATCAGGCTCTGCCCTATGCCTCGGAGGATGCCGAGGTTTCGTTACGCCTGGCCCGTTATCTGAAGGTGCAACTGGAGAAAGAGGGCCGCCTTGAGCGGCATAATGACATTGAGCTGCCGCTCTCACATGTACTGGCCGATATGGAATGGGTCGGAACCAGGCTCGACGAATCAGAGCTTGCCCGGTTATCCCGCGAATTCGGAAAGCGGCTTGTCGAGCTTGAGGGGCAGATTCATGCCGCTGCGGGTGGTGAGTTCAACATCCAGTCTCCCAAGCAGCTTGGCGAGGTTATGTTCGAGCGCCTTGAGCTTCCCAATGGTAAGAAAACCAAGAGCGGCCAGTGGGCCACCGGCCAGGAGGTGCTCGAATCGCTGGCTGAGGAACATGAGGCGCCAAGGCTCATCCTTGCCGTGCGCCAGCTTTCCAAGTTGAAATCCACCTATACGGACGCGCTGCAAAAACTAGTTCACCCTGAAACAGGACGTGTCCACACCTCATACAATCAGGCCATCACGACAACGGGTCGCCTCTCTTCGTCCGACCCGAACCTGCAGAACATCCCGATCCGCAGCGAGGAAGGCCGGCGCATTCGCAAGGCATTCGTGGCCGAAGCCGGCAATGTGCTGCTGTCCGCCGATTATTCGCAGATCGAGCTCAGACTCATGGCCCATTTTTCAAATGACGCTGCATTGAAGACCGCATTCGAACAGGGTCTGGATATCCATGCCGCCACGGCGGCGGCCGTAAACCAGGTCGACGTGAGTGCTGTGACAAGGGAGATGCGCCGCCACGCCAAGATCATCAACTTCGGCATCCTGTACGGCATGAGCGCCTTTGGCCTGTCGAAGCAGTTAGGGGTCGGACGTACGGAATCGCAGGCCTTTATTGACGCCTATTTCGCCCAGTACCCGACGGTACGCGCCTTCATGGATGAGACACTGGAAAAGGCCAGGGCTCAGGGCTATGTCGAAACCCTGCTCGGCCACCGCGTCTATGTGCCGGAAATCAACGGAAAAAACGGTATGCAGCGGGCCTATGCCGAACGCACGGCCATCAATGCGCCGTTGCAGGGGTCAGCAGCCGACATCATCAAGGTGGCAATGATCAGGCTGCACCAGCGATTGCAGGAAGAAGCCCCCGAAGCGCATATGACCCTGCAGGTGCACGATGAACTGGTTGTCGAATGCCCGCAGCAGCAAGCGGACATGGTCTCCAGCATCATGAGAGAGGTGATGGAGAACGCCGTCGAACTGAGTGTACCGCTGACCGTGGATATCGGCCAAGGTGCCAACTGGTTCGAAGCGCATGCATTGTAATCACACCTTAAAAAGCTTCAGGGGAAGGGGCTGTTTTGTGGAGTTATAGGGCTTTTCAGGCAGGATAAGGCAGTCGAAATGCGCGAAACAAGTTCCCTTTATTGTGCGGATAACCACTATGCAGAGCTAAGGCTTCCAGTTCTTTGAGGGTTTGCTTTTTCGGCTCTTCCCCTGATCGTGTGGGTAACGTGATTACTGGAGGTTATGCTATGGGGCATGAGAGACAAAGCACTTTACACACAGATACTGGG
>QIFG01000089.1 GCA_003228735.1 Zetaproteobacteria bacterium | reverse complement strand
GCAACGCTATTTACTTCCATCTGGGAGGTCTCAATCTCTATCCGGAGCCAGCATCATGAGCCCGCTACCCACACGATTTGGTGAAGCGCCTCTTTTTTCAAGCTCAGATTTAGGTGCCGCTTGACAGTCGGACAATTATGTCCGACATTAGTCGTATGAAAGGCAGCGAGTTCATCAAGAAGATCAGGAAGCTTGGAAAGGAACACGGAATTGCTGTCGAGTTTGTGAAACATCGTGGCAAGGGAAGCCATGGGACACTGTACTACGGAGATAGGCTGACTGTGGTTCGCAATCCTAAGGACGAACTCAAGAAGGGCACGCAGCACGCAATGATCAAGCAGCTTGGCCTGAAGCCGGAAGACCTGTAAGGCCTTCGCACGAGAAAGGAGAAACGGACATGGAAAAGTTTGAATATGAGGCAGTTTTGACCGAAGACGCTGATGATGGCGGATACGTGGTGACCTTCGATGCATTCCCCGAAGCGATCACTCAGGGCGATACGGTTGAGCAGGCGCTGCGAGAAGCGGCTGACGCATTAGAGGAAGCGGTGGCAGGCCGCATTGAGCGTGGCGAGGATATCCCCGCAGCGCCGGCGCGGGTCAGCAGGAACAGGCATGCCGTCACATTGCCTGCCATTATGGCGGCGAAAGCAGCGCTTTATCTGACTGTGCGCGAGGCAGGCATCACCAGCAAGGTTGCCTTGGCGAAGGCGCTGCACTGCGATGAGAAGGAGGCGCGGCGGTTGCTGAATCCGCATCACCCGACCAAGATCGGCCGAATCGAAGATGCTCTGGCCATCTTTGGCATGGAGTTGGTGATCAGCTTGAAGAAGGCAGCCTGAACAAGCGCAGACATTGTGTCGGATTCAGAACCTGAATCCGAACTGGCCGAGATCGAACACAAGGCCGAGGGCTTCTCCGTGCTTTGTAGTAATAGCTTGATAAATCTACAGATTACACCTCTGTAATTGGCATGTTGACGTGAATGCTGCAAATTGGATAAGGGAAGGAACGAATAGAAGAACTCACCGCAGACTCTAGGTAGGTAGAGCGCTCCTCAATATCAGTCTCAAGTAGTCTCAGCACTCACATGCAAAGTTCTCTCTGGATAGCGCTACCGATTCCCGTTGGGCTATTTGAGAAACGTTCAGCCATTCGAAGGGCCTCCTTGGTTAGGCGATAGTCACTAGGCTGTCCCTGCATTTGATCTGCATAGAATGAGTAGGCTTTTGAAATTGAGCCCAAAAAGCGGCTGGCTTGGACATAATAAAACGTAAAATGACGAACTTGGTTATCCCAATCAGCAACAAAAAAATCCCTCTTGAATCCGGTGGTGTTGAATCTAAGCTGCCCTCGCGGCTGGCTTTCTAGCAATGAAAATCTGGTTCTCGCAGCCATAACGGGATTGGCCTCAACAGAAAAAGTTCGTTCCAGTATTCCTGTGTAAGCGCTGGTGTTTTCCCCCAATCGTTGAGCCAGTGCTTCGTACAATTCAGCCATAGCATGACAGGAATCTGTTGTTCGTTGCTGAAAGACATTTCGAGAAAGTTTGCTTGCGTAAAGGCGAAATGCGTTTTCCGTATTTATAGATCCCAAGACTGAGCGGGCACGCTCAATCGCATGTTTCTGGGCATTTTCATTTACTTCACTTTCGGCGTTTAGTTGACCTTCTATGGTTCGCATTTCTGCAAGTTTGGAATCGAGCAGGTTTTTGCTCGTTATAGTTGCGTCATACGTGCTTTGGCAGTTTCTCTGGTTCCAAACTTCCGGGGGCATATTCTCACAGCGGCTATTGTGATTTCTGACCATATTTTCGTGGGTTTCTACTTGGGACATAACAGGTGTACAGGCATTTGCAATAAATTGTTCGACTTTTCTTTCAAGTACTCTCTGGGTTTGTTGGTTCTGTTCGAGGTCGCGGATGTAGATATCGAAAGCTTTCCTGAAAGGATCCTGTTTGAGAAGGTTGAGCACTTCATTTCCTTCTATCCACACGGGTTCAACCACCAGTTCACACTCACCAGAAGCTCGTGCAAACAGTGGGGAGATAGTCAAGAATACTGACAAGAAAATACCTGATATGGCGACTCCCTTATTATTTATACCACTTTTCATGACAACCTCCGTTCCCAGTTCGTTTAGTTGAGCCGCCAAACTTGTTCACATGCAGAAAACTTAGGCCTTATTAAATGTTGTTTCCCATATTCATAAGCGAGGCCCAAAACGAAGCCATAAATATTGCATCGGTGTCTTCCAATAATCCAACGTATGAAGAATGGATGTGCTTGTAAATACGTAATAATACGTATGTCTATATCATAAACAGCTTTTGGCAGATGAAGGCTTCATTCAATGACGAGTACATAATTGGTAGGCAGTATTGCCAGGGAATGGATAAATATCGCGGATTTAAACGATTGCTTGCCAGACTAAACAGTTTCTACTGCCGGTTCTGGCACCGGCTGACAAAGGATGTATACCAGTTGCCGGAGGGGCCGCTGATTCTGGTCGGCAATCACCGGGCAGGGGTTGATCCGCTTTTGGTGCAGGCGGCGATCAACCGACCGGTGCATTTCCTGATGGCGCGGGAATTCTACCAAAAGCTCTGGTACATGCGCTGGGGCTTCGATTATTTCGGGGCGATTCCGGTCAATCCAGGCGGCGCCAACCGCCATGCGCTGAATGGAGCCATTGAAAACGTCAGCCGGGGCAAGGCGCTGTGCCTGTTCCCGGAAGGCGAGGCCAACCCGAAGGTGCCGCTCAAACGCATCCTGCCGGGCGCGGTGGTTATCGCCATGCAGACCGGTGCGCCGATTCTGCCGTTTCGCATTACCGGCGCCTGGCCGTTCGATCACGAGAATCTATGGCACGCATTTGTGCGCCGGGGCCGGGCCAAAATCGTTTTTGGTGAAGTGCTGTATCCCCCCAGGGGCAAGGCCGACAAGCATACGATTCGCCAGTGGACGGATGAGATGAAAAGGGCGTTGTCAGAGCTGCGTTAGGAAGGTTCCCTAATTTTTCCCCATGCGCATGTCGAAGTCTTCCTGATAGGTGGCGGCGGCGCGTGCTTCCTCGAAGGTGACGAGGTCCTGTTCGACCAGCGTTTGCAGGTGTTGATCGAAGGTCTGGGTGCCGTACAGATTATGGCCTTCTTCCAGCGCGCGCGGAATCTCCTGGGACTTGTCCTCCCAGTCCATAATGAACTGCTTGATGACCGATTTGCGGATGAGGATTTCCAGTGAGACGATACGCCCCTTGCCGGATTTTATGGGTAGCAATTTCTGCACAATGATGGCCCTGAGGCTTTCGGCCATGCGCTCCATGAAGGCATTCTGCTCATCCAGGCTGAAAGCGCCCATCATGCGCTGGATAGTGCCAATGGCCGTGGTGGCATGCACGGTGGCGCCTACGAGATGCCCGGTTTCGGCGGCGGTCAGTGCCAACTGGATCACCTGTTTATCGCGGACTTCGCCGGCCACGATGATGTCCGGCGCCTCGCGCATGGCGTCGTGCAGCCCCTGCGTATAGTTATCAACATCGGCGCCGACCTCGCGCTGGGTCACGGTGCCCATGCAGTTGGTCGGATACTGGAATTCGATCGGGTCTTCGAGCGACACGACATGTACGGGCCGCTCCTGGATAATCGAGTGCAGCATGGAGGCCAGCGTTGTGGATTTACCCGAACCAGTGGCGCCTGCCACCAGAATCAAGCCATTGCGGAACTGGCAGATATCCCTGATAACCGGCGGCAGCTTCAAGTCCTCGAAGGAGGGGATGATCTGCGGCACGCGGCGGGCTACAATGCCGTAATTGCGCGATGTAGCCATGGCATGAATGCGGAAATGCGCCACATTCTCCAACGTGTACTGGAAATCGAGATTGTTCGAGCCTTCGACCTGTGGCGGCATTGGCAGACTGCGGGCCAGGTGGTCGATCATGTCGATAACGGATTCGCGTGTCGGAATTGAAACCTTGCCCTTTGGCAGCGTCACCCATTTGCCGTTGATGCGCAGGCGCACGGGGTCATTGGTTCGCACCAGAAGGTCCGAGGCATCGTTCTTTTCAGTCAGCAGCAGCAGTTTGTCGATCAGGTGTTCGCTCAAATCTTCAGCTCCGGTTTATCTTCTCCGCCTTCATCTTCCGGAGAAGAGGGGGCCAGGAGGGCGTCTACGCCTGCCTCCTGATCCTCATTGCCTTCCAGCTTGGCCATCTTCATCTTCAACCGCAGGTCATTTGGCGAATCGGAATTGGCCAGCGCAATTTCCTCTGAAATACGCCCCTCCCGCCACAATCTGAGCAGATCCTGATCGAAGGTGTGCATACCATATTGCTCGCCTGCCGCCATGGTTTCCTTGAGTGATTCGATTTCTCCCTTGAGGATGAGATCGGCGATGCGCGGTGTATTGATCAGGATTTCAATGGCGGCGATACGGCTGCCATCCACGGTCTTGACCAGACGCTGCGACAAAATGGCGCGCAGGTTCAGCGACAGGTTCATGAGAATCTGTGCATGCCGCTCTTCCGGGAAGAAGTTTATGATTCGCTCCATTGTTTGGTTGGCGTTGTTGGCATGCAGGGTGGCCATGGCCAGGTGTCCGGTTTCGGCAAACTCGACGGCATGTTCCATGGTGATCAGGTCACGTATTTCTCCCAGCAGGATGACATCAGGGGCCTGGCGCAGCGTGTTTTTCAGTGCGGCCTCAAAGCTCAGGGTATCGGTGCCGACTTCGCGCTGGGTAATCACGCATTTCTTGTGTTCGTGCACGAATTCGACCGGATCTTCAATGGTGATGATATGGCCGGCCTGATTGCTGTTGCGCCAGTCGACCATGGCCGCAAGCGAGGTGGATTTCCCGCAGCCGGTGGCGCCGACCATGATGACCAGGCCGCGCTTGCTCATGGCGATATCCTTGAAGATGTCCGGCAGTTTGAGGTCGTCGATGGTGGCGATTTCGGTCGTGATCTTGCGGGCCACCAGGCCGACGGCGTTACGTTGCCTGAAGATATTGACGCGGAAGCGGCCGATTTCCGGGAAGTGCAGCGACAGGTTCATTTCAAATTCTGACGAAAAGGCCGCCTTCTGCCTTTCCGACATGCAGGAGTTGGCCAGTTGTTCGCAGGTGATGGCATTCAGTGGTTTGCTGCCGAGTGGCCGCACGGCGCCCTTGATGCGGTAGGACGGCGGGGCGCCGGCCGTGATGTACAGGTCGGATGCTCCCTGATCCTCCATGATCTTCAACAACTTGCGTATGGATATGGCTTGCTCTTCCGACATGTGCTTACCTCTGGCCGTTGTCTTTTGTTTAGTTGGCCCCACCGAACAGGGCCTTGTTCTGCGCCTTTTCCATAGCTGCCTGTTTGCTGATTTTCCCCTGAGTCACCATATCCTGCAGACACATGTCCAGTGTCTGCATGCCTTCCTTCTGTCCTGTCTGCATCACGGACACCAGTTGGGCCAGTTTGTTTTCCCTGATGATATTCCGCACGGCCGGATTACCGATCAGAATCTCGTAGGCGGCAACGCGGCCACTGCCGTCCTTGGTCTTGAGCAGCACCTGCGAAATTACGGCACGCAGCGATTCGGCCAGCATGGCGCGAACCATGTCTTTTTCGGCAGCGGGAAAGACGTCGATGATGCGATCCATGGTCTTCGGGGCCAAGGAAGTATGCAGGGTGCCGAACACCATATGGCCTGTTTCAGCGGCGGTGAGCGCCAGCGAAATCGTTTCCAGATCACGCATTTCGCCAACCAGGATCACGTCCGGGTCTTCACGCAGGGCCGATTTCAGGGCATTGGAAAACGAAAAGGTATGGGGGCCGACCTCGCGCTGGCTGATCAGGCAACCCTGGGTTTCATGTACAAATTCGATCGGGTCTTCGATCGTCAGGATGTGGCCTTTTTCTGTCTTGTTCCGGTAGTCAATCATGGCCGCCAGAGTCGTGGACTTGCCGGAACCGGTAGGGCCGGTGACCAGACAGATGCCGCGCGGCAGCATGGCGATCTCCTTGAAGCTGGGTGGGCAATTCAGCTGCTCCATCGTAAGGATTTTGGTGGGAATAGTGCGGAAAACCGCCGACATGCCGCGCTGTTGCCAGAAGGCGTTGACGCGGAAGCGGGCAATATCACCGAGGGCGAAGGAAAAATCGAGTTCCAGATGCTCTTCAAAGGTCTTGCGCTGCTTGTCGTTCATGATGTCGTAGACCATTTTTTGCACCTGCTGGTTGTCCATGGCAGGCACCTTGATCTTGGTCATATCGCCGTTAATGCGGATCATGGGTGGTTCGCCGGCCGAGATGTGCAGGTCGGATGCGCCGTTTTTGACGGAAAACGCCAGCAGTTCGGATATATCCATGATGCTCCCCTTATTCCTGTTGCAGAGCTTAAAAGGGCTTCTGCCTCAGGGCAAGCAGGCTGATTCTTAGGCTAAAACCCATATTATAAACATGCGTTTGGTTTCATGTTCCTTTAAAGCAATTCACTGTAGACTGCCATCATGCAAGAAAATGTGATATCCCTGACACTAACTGAAAGCGCTGCTGGCAAGGTGCAAGCCCTGCTGGCCAATGAAGAAAACGACGCAGTTCATCTGCGTGTGTTCGTCAGCGGAGGCGGTTGCTCAGGCTACCAGTACGGCTTCAGCCTTGATACGCAGGTGAACGATAATGATGCGCAACTGGAAAGCCAGGGTGTGAAGATGCTGGTTGATCCGGCCAGCATGGATCTGTTGAACGGTTCCGAAATCGATTATCAGGAATCCCTGCAAGGCTCTTCCTTTGTCATCCGCAACCCGAATGCTTCAGGCACCTGCGGTTGCGGCAAGTCATTTACACCAGCCGAGGATGGCGGCGGCTGCGCCAATGCGGGTTATTGAGCAAATCTGATGTGTCTGCAACGGGGCCTTACAGCCCCGTTTTTTATTTAGACTCTTACTAACTGAAATCTAATGCAAAAAGCACAAGATATTTTACCACAAAGGCACAAAGTCACGAAAAGTATCATGAGAAATCACAGCTGTCCGGTTAAGGAAAGGGTGGCAGTAAAAAAGGTCTGAATTCCCAAGGGATATGGTAGATTTATTGTTGAAGAGACAGCAAATCCACGCCCCGGAGAATTCAGACCATGAAACATGTTAACACGGTTTTCAATCAAG
>QIFG01000029.1 GCA_003228735.1 Zetaproteobacteria bacterium | reverse complement strand
ACGCTATTTACTTCCATCTGGGAGGTCTCAATCTCTATCCAGAGCCAGCATCATGAGCCCGCTACCCACACGATTTGGTGAAGCGCCTTAAATATAAACACGTAAAGCGTAAACTCCCAATGCCTAAAACAAAGACATATAAATACAGTGCCTAGTTTGCCCCTGTTTAGGGAAGACCTACAATGTCTGTTAGCGATATAATGCGGGATTACGCAACAGGCTAAAAACGGGATGTTCTCATAACTGGAATGAAATATTTAACGCTGATCAGACATGCCAAATCCAGTTGGAAAGACTTCTCACTGGCAGACAGGGCCAGGCCTTTGAACAAGCGCGGCAAGAGGGATGCGCCACTCATGGGAAGGCGGCTCAAACACTCCCAAACAACATTTGATCGCATCTACGCCAGCCCGGCCGAGCGGGCATATAAAACAGCCAAACTCATCGCCAGGGAAATCGAATATCCAGAGGCGAAAATTGTTCCCGAGATATCCCTGTATGGCGCCACACTAGCCTGCCTGATTTCATATCTTCGCCAACTGGATGATGCGCTGGATCATGTGGCAATCGTAGCCCATAACCCGGGCCTTACCGATTTTCTCAACGCCCTGACCGGTGAGGGAATCGACAACATTCCCACCAGCGGAATCGTCACCCTGAAACTGAAAATCAATCAGTGGCCGGAATTAGGCCGTAACTGCGAAAGCATGACCCACTTCGACTACCCAAAGAAGGGCAAAGACTGAAGGCTTCCCTACTCCTTGATATCCACAGGCTTGTCTGCAAACACCTTACGACCGGTAAACATGGCCGAAACCAGACCGTTACGCTCACGCAGTTCGGTGACAACAACGGCGACAACATGCAGTACAACAGCGGCCAGAAGCACAAAAAAGGTATAGTAATGAATGGTGATGACTGGTTTCCTGAAGGCGCGCATATCGGCATACAGGGCCTTATCAACGAATTCCTCTGAGCCGGGCGCAAGGTTTGCAAGCTTTTCCGGGTCACCGCCAGTCACCCAGTCAGCGAAATAAGCCCCGAATGGCGGCATATAAACGTCGGTGCCGGCCAGAATAATGCCGGCCACGGCCATGGTCAGAAGTACGGCCAGCAGAAATGTCACCATCAGTCTCGCCATCGGGTTATGGCCCAGATAGCCGGGAGCGGCTCCCTGCTTTGATCCCTGAATATATTCACGCAGACGCCGGGTATAGCCCGCCCCCAACGGCAGGAACGCACTCCATCGGGCAAAGCGGTTGCCGACAAAGGCCCAGGCCAGGCGCCATAACAGGTTCAGACAGAAGACATAGCCGATATAGACGTGTACGGTTTTGAGCAGAATCTTACCCTCCCCGCTCACGCCTAGCGCCTTGGCATTCAATATCACGGCGCCGACAGCAATCAGGCCGATGACGGCGAGCACATTGATCCAGTGAAACCAGCGCGTTGTCCGGTCCCATACCTGATAATCGCTCATCACCACTTGCTTGTTCATGCTTGCTCCCGACATTTCAACAATTCTTACGATTTTGAAGATACAGTTTATGCTTACGTTTCCACAGCACGTAGCCCCGCCATGAAAGGGCTATTCCAACATAGCCAAGAAGTCCACAGGCCAGGCCCAGAATAAGGCACCCCAGCAAAAAAGGTTGCCATACGACAGCCATGCCCTCCGTAAACCACCGCAAAGAAAGCTCAAAGGCAAACTCCTGTTCAGGGACAGCCAGCACCCAGGCGCCAACCTTGTAAGCAAAGTAAAACATCGGCGGCATTGTCAGCGGATTGGTTACCCAGACCAGCGCCACGGAGATGGGCAGGTTGACATGCAGCATGATCGCCATGCCGGCAGCCAGCACCATCTGAAAAGGTATCGGAACATAGGCTGCGATCAGCCCTACGAAAAAAGCACCGGCCACCGAATGCCGGTTCAGATGCCATAATCCAGGGTCATGCAATAGATTCCCAAACAGGCGTAAGTATTTATGATCACGTATTTTTTTGTGATCTGGCATATACTTTTTTATAAAACGCCTGGGCATCTATTTATGCTGAAGGTTCAGGTGTGATTTGGCAATCCAAAGGCTACTCCATGCGGGGAAAAACCGGCTCCGGTTTGGCGCAAACATGACCGGACTGCAAATAGCCCCAGCCTCCATGTTCACGCATATTGACCTCATCCACATTCACTTCACGATTCATGATCTGTGTAAGCATTCTTGCGCACTTGTCCGGCATGAAGGGCGCAAGCTGCATGGCGATCAGGCGCAGGGATTCGACCAGATGATAGAGCACCGTATCAAGTCTAGCCTCCTCGCCCTGCTTGGCCAGGCTCCAAGGGGCATTTTCCTCGACATAACGGTTACCAAAACGCACCAGCGTATTGATATGCTCCAGCGCCTCATGAAACGCCTGCTGGGACATGGCTTTTTCAACGCCGCGCTGTGTCGCCTCCACTTGCGCCAGCAGGCTGCGATCGATCGCCGTTTCCTCACCTGCGACACCAAGGCGCCCGCCCCGGTACTTCTGCAGCATGGCCAGGCTGCGATTCAGAAGATTGCCAACATCATTGGCCAGCTCGGTGTTATAACGCTGCTTTAAGGCAATATGGGAAAAGTCGCCGTCGTGGCCAAAAGGCACTTCACGCAGCAGGAAATAGCGCACTATATCGGCATCCATTTCATTCAGCAACTCGGCCGGGCGCACCACATTGCCCTTGGATTTGCTCATCTTTTCGCCCTCGACCGTCCACCAGCCATGGGCAAAGATGCGCTTCGGCAGCGGCAGGCCTGCCGCCATCAGCATACAGGGCCAGTAAACCGCGTGAAAACGCAGAATATCCTTGCCGATCAGGTGCACATCGGCCGGCCAGTAGCGCATATCCTCACCATCAGGAAACCCAAGGGCCGTCAGATAATTCGTCAGGGCATCAATCCAGACATACACCACATGCTCAGGATTATCCGGCACATGAATACCCCAGGAAAATGTTGTGCGCGATACAGACAAATCTCTTAAGCCGCCCTCCACAAAACGCAGCGCCTCATTGCGGCGCGAGACCGGGGCAATGAATTCGGGATGCGCCCGTATGTGCTCCAGTAAGCGCTCCTGATAGGCGCTCAAACGGAAAAAGAAGGATTCCTCCTTCACCCGCTCGATCTTCCGCCCGCAATCCGGGCACTGGAGTTCCTTCAATGCGCCGGCGTCCTTAAGCTGCGTTTCGGTCCAGTAGGTCTCGCAGGGTACGCAATACCAGTCTTCATAGGTGTCTTTGTAGATAGCTCCGGCCGCATCAAGCCGCCGCCACAGTTCCTGAACGGCCGTCTTATGCCTGGCCTCGCTGGTTCGGATAAAATCATTGTTAGTAATGGCAAGCTGCGGCCACAGTTTGCGGTAATGATCTACAACCTGATCGGCAAGTTCGATTGGTTCGATACCTCGCGCCTCGGCAGCCTGCTGCACCTTCAGGCCATGCTCATCCACGCCGGTCAGGAAAAACACATCGCTGCCGCACAGCCGTTGATAGCGCGCCAGCACATCGGCAGCGATGGTCGTATAGATATGGCCGAGATGCGGCTCATCATTGACGTAATAAATTGGAGTAGTGACGTAAAACTGCGGCATGGTTTCCTTTCGCTTATGAGGTGCTGTGCATGTCACGCAAGGCTATACGCAAGCCCAGCATGTGCGCCAGCAGTGCCGGGCCTGCACGGAGACTGTGACGCGCCACCCGCTCCGGCCATGCAGCCAGAGCCCAGGCCGCATCCATCAAGACATCATATGCGGCAAAAACGGCTGGCCGCTGCATGTGCTCATAAAGTTCCTTCAGCACGACTCCCGAAATCAGGTGGTGTGGTACGCGTGAAATGTTTGCGAAAAGCCAGTCCTGAATTGCCCCGATATTGGATTGCGCAAGATCACGGGTAAGCTGTCGCCATTGCAGCAGAGCCACCGTAATCTCCTCATCCTGAAGGCTGGCCACGCTTCCGGGCCGCCCCGCAGCCAAATCGTTCCCCAGCACAAGCGCCTCGCCCACAAGGCCCATATCCTGCAAAACCCGGGCACATTCTTCTTCGGCCAGGGGCGCCAGCCGCTCAAGCATACAGCGCGAACGCATCGTGGCGGGCAGGCGCATAATGTCATCACAGACAATCAATAACAGGCTGCCAGGCTGCGGCTCTTCCAGGCCTTTGAGTAACGCATTGGCGGCATGCTTGTTAAGCAGGGCGGCTTCATTGAGCAGCACGACGCGGCGCATACTCTCTGCCCCGCACAAGGATAAAAAGGACAAGAGCTTGCGCGCCTGCTCCACGCTGATGTCCCGTTTTTTTTTTCCCTGCCTGTCCAACTCACGCTCAACATAAAGAAAATCCGGATGTGACTCCGCTGCCAGCATATGGCAGGTATGACAATGGCCACAGGCAGGCCCTGCATTTACACCCTTCTGACTTTTCTCACACAGATAGGCGGCAGCCATGGCGCGAGCCAGGGTCGCCTTGCCGATACCCTGAGGTCCGTAAAGCAACCAGGCGTGATGCAGGCTATTTTCACGCATGCCACGTAGAAAACGCTGCATCGCTTGATCGTGCCCCAGAATATCGCTCATAAATTCAGTCCAAAACAGTCCTTGATTACCGTACGGACACGCTGCTGTACCACATCCACATCGCCAAACGCATCGACCCGGAAGATTCGTTCCGGCGACTGCCGGCACAGGCGCTTAAAGCCATCACGTACGCGCTCATGGAACGGCAACGCTTCCTCATCCATACGCGTGGTTTCCTCTCCGCCCTGCGCCCGGCTGCGGGTGCGGGCCAGCGATTCGCAAACGGGTAAGTCGATCCACAATGTCAGGGTGGGCCTTGCTCCCATCTCGGCGAAATCGAGCAACCCTTGCAGGCTTTCCGCATCCAGTTGTCTGCCCGCCATCTGATAGGCCAGGGTGGAATCCGTAAACCGGTCGCATAATACCCATTGCCCCTTCTTCAGAGCGGGCAAAACAAGCTCATGCATATGCTGGGCACGGTCGGCCAGAAAAAGCAGCAGTTCCGCTTCGGGCACAGGGGTATGCTCGCCGGACAACAGTATGTTACGGATGCCGGCGCCCAGGCTGTTATCGCCCGGTTCGAATGTCATGAGAACATCTTCTCCCATGGATTTCAGCCAGTCTCTGGCAAGTCTGATCTGCGTACTTTTGCCACAGCCATCCACGCCCTCAAAGGTAATAAACCGCGGCTTCACACTTCCTCCCGAACCATTTCGACCTGCAACTCATCCGGCAGACTGTCAATCCATGCCCGCAACTCGGCCAACTGCCCCTGTGTCGTCCACAACTGCTGCTCGTTCGTCTCCGGATCACGACAGCGCAATGTTGCCAGGCCATCTTCTCCATCAAGCATACCCTGAAAGCGCACAACCTGCCCAGCCGGCAGGCGTACAACAATGATCGCCAGATCTTGCGTGCTCACCGTACTTTCCTGCGCCGCTCGATGGCGAGCCACTTGCGGACATTTTTGTGATGCTCTTCAAGACTGCTGGCAAAGACATGGCCACCTTCCCCATCAGCCACAAAGTACAGGTAATCAACATTAGCCGGATACGCCGCAGCCTGCAGGCTGGCAACACCCGGATGACAAATTGGGGTCGGCGGCAGGCCCTTGCGCATATAGGTATTCCAGGGCGTATCACGCTGCATATCCGCCTTGCGCAGATTGCCGGAGAAACGGCCATCTACCCGCCACAGTCCATAGATTACAGTCGGATCCATCTGCAGCGCCATATGCCTTTGCAGGCGGTTGCGGATCACTGCCGCAACCAGAGGGCGCTCCTCATCCTTTGACGTCTCTTTCTCGACAATGGAGGCCACCACCAGAAGTTGATCAGCAGGCAGCCAGGCCGGCGCCAGCTTGGAGACCAGCGTTTTATTTGCCTGCCGCATCTGCTCCAGTAACCCCTTGGGCTGCAGGGGCATGCGATAAGTATAGGTTTCGGGCAGGAGCCTGCCCTCCATCTCTTCCCCCCCGGCCATCTCCTGAAAAGCCTCCTGCCAGAAATTCAGGGAAATGTCTGTTCCGGCCCCGAGCAACGAGAGAATTTCGTCCGTTCTCAACCCCTCCGGCACGGTAATGTAGTGCAATACAACGTCTCCCTGCCTCAAACGCCGCAGAACATCCCACAAATCGACTGCTCGCTCAAAACGGTATTGCCCACTTTGCAATCTGCCAGCCGAATCGGAAATCCTGGCCAGAACCCGGAACTCAAAGGCCGAGCGGATGACGCCCTTTTCCCTGAGCATGCGACTGATTTCCACACTGGAC
Source organism: Zetaproteobacteria bacterium (assembly GCA_003228735.1). Taxonomy (GTDB): domain Bacteria; phylum Pseudomonadota; class Zetaproteobacteria; order Mariprofundales; family Mariprofundaceae; genus SZUA-181. Next base: position 1,171 of record QIFG01000029.1, on the reverse strand, counting down.
ATACCTTTCGACACCACCAACTCGACCGGCTGGGTAAGGCGTACATCCAGCCACGCCTGCTGCGCCATAAAAGCCAAAACTACGGCCCCCAGGATGAGCGCCATCTGCTTTAGTTGCATGCATCCCTCTCGGGCACACCGGGCTGTCCAGCCAGTACCCGCCACAGGTCATCGTATATAGCGCCCTGCGTGGCCAATTCCCGTCCGTCTATCGTCGAAACCGGTTGAATGAAGCAGCCGCTGTTGGTCAACGCCAGCGCTTCACAATCCTTCAGCCAGGTACGCGGACACCCCTCTTCGCTCACGCCTTGTTCCTGAATCAGATAGCCCCTGATAATACCGGAAAGCACTCCCTCCGAATCGGGCGTCCACCAGCTTCCCTCACGATAAATCAACACATTCGCCGTTGTGCCCGAACAAATTCGGCCTTGGTCACACACCAGAGCTTCTTCTCCGAAAAGCTGGCCACCCTGTTGCAGAGTTCGCAAGGCTCGCAGGGCTTCCGCATAGTCTGCCGTATACTTGGCCTCTTTCCGGCGCATGGGAAACGGCCAGTTAACCGAACGCAGGCGCACTGGCGACTGGCGCGGCCGGTACGGAACTGCCTGGATATATACTCCAGGTTGCCGGTATGCCGGAGGCATCAGACCCCAGGCTGCCGGGCCACCGCTGACAGTCAGGCGCACCAGCACATCCGGGCCACTGGCCGCAGCCACGCTCAGACAACGCTTCTCCAACCCATCAGGCAGAGCCATGCCAAACGTATCCAGTCCTGCAGACAAACGATCCATATGGGCCTGCCAGCGGAAAACCTGTCCAAGAATAACGCGAAAGGTTTCAAAGCATGCCTCGGCATACGTCAGCCCACGATCGATACCCGCCTGTGCATCGTTTTCGGGCATTCGCACCCTCCCGTCAATATCGCCATACTTGGTCAAACACCACCTCGCATGATAGAAAACCGCATGCCCAAGTTATACCTCGAAGCCATCGAACACGCACGGGTCTATGATGCAGCCCGCGAAACACCGCTCGAATACGCGCCCAAACTGTCCACACGGCTGCAAAACACTGTGTTGCTCAAGCGCGAAGATATGCAACCGGTATTCTCATTCAAGCTGCGTGGAGCCTACAACAAGATCGCCCATATGAGCGATGCGGAGTGCAGCAGG
>QIFG01000038.1 GCA_003228735.1 Zetaproteobacteria bacterium | reverse complement strand
CACATCAGCGAGAAATAACGCCGCAGAGCGCAAAAATGGCCCGTCCCGCAGGGCTGCGCCCCGATTGTGCTCAAAAAGGACGAGGCCATTCAGCGTTGCTTGTCGTTCATTTGGATGCACCAAATCTCACTCCTCGCGCCTTGACTGGCCTCGTCTGTTTCGAATACATCCGGGACAGCAGCGCTTCAATCAAAATTAGTGTTAACAGGCCCTAGTCAGCGCGTCAATGGCCGGCTAGGTTTTCATGCTGAAACTCTTCCCCAGGTAAATGCGCCGCGCATCCGGGTGCTGGCAGATTTCCTCCGCCGTACCCTGCACCATGGTTTCGCCGGCATTCATCAGATAGGCGCGATTACAGATCGACAGCGTATCACGCACATTGTGATCCGTGATCAGAATACCGATGCCGCGCTTGGTCAAATCTGCGATAATGGCCTGGATATCCTCTACGGCAATCGGATCCACACCGGCAAAGGGTTCATCAAGCAGCAGGAAGCTGGGACTGGTAACGAGCGCACGGGCGATTTCTGTGCGCCGGCGTTGCCCTCCGGAAAGCGTATAGGCCTTCTGGTGCTGGACGCCTTCAATGCCAAGGTCCACCAGCAGCCGTTCCATCTCTTCTTCCACCCGGGCTTGCGGCATTTCCAGGGTTTCAAAAATGGCCAGCAGGTTTTCCCTTACCGTGAGTTTTCGGAAGATGCTGGCTTCCTGCGGCAGATAGCCGATACCGCGGCGGGCGCGGGCATGCATCGGCAGTGCGGTGATGGATTCTCCGTCCATGAACACCTCGCCGCTATCCAGGGGGATAAGTCCACAAACCATATAGAAACAGGTTGTCTTGCCTGCGCCATTCGGCCCCAGCAGGCCGACACATTCGCCGGAGCGCACATCCAGATCCACCGCATGCACCACCTGTTTCTTGCGAAAGGCCTTGTTCAGGTCTCTGGCGGAAAGGTGGTGCGCAGCGCTCATGGCTTGGCCTGCTTGAGCGCGTCTGATTTGGAGTCGAGCCTCATTTTTACTCTGCCGGTCGTGCCCTGTAATACCTCGGTTTGATTGCTCTCGATGTCATGCACGATGGTGGAGCCTTGCACCCAGCCGCCCTCTTCCTCCATCCTGGCATTGCCGATGAGGGTGATCGTCTGTTTCAGATTATCCAGAACGGCTTTATCGGAAGAGCCATGCTTGTCGGCTTTGCGAATGCGCACATGGTCGTAGGCCTCAGCCCGCTCGATTTCTCCGCTGTCAGCCTGGTAATAGGCAATCAGTTTGTTGCTCCACAATTCAAAATCGTCCCGAACAAGGTGCACATCCCCTGTGAAGGTTGCCTGATGTTTGGCGTGCCGGATTTCCAACCTGTTTGACTCTATCTGCAACGGTCCGGCCAGGGCCGGACTGCCGAGAAGCATGATGGCCATGCTGATTGCAGCGGAGGCGAATCTCATGAGGGCTTATCCAATGTGGCCGGGCGCGAATCCTCGATCCAGATACCATTTTCCACCCACAGGCGTTGTGTATTCCGTTGCGCGCGCATGTTTTTGCCGCGCGCCTGGATATCATCTCCCTGCAGGTGAAATGCGCCGGGGATGTGCAACTCCTGTTTGGCGCTGTCATAATCAAGAACCTCGCTTTTAAGCCGCCAACTTTTATAGCCCACTACGACAGCTCCCTCAAAGCGGATATTCCTGGTCACTGGGTTAAACCACGCGTAGTTACCTTGCACGGGGATGACCTGGCCGGATTCTGAAAATAATTCGAGCCTCGGCTCGGTAAGGCGCATGCCACGCAACTCCTGATCCGCCTTTTCCGCGTTCAATCGCCAAACCATGCGTTCGCCATCACGCTCCACAATCGACGGCTTTTCCACTCTGGTGCCGGCATCCTTCTCCGGCTGTTGGCTGGCAGGTTGTACCGGAGGCCCGGCCAGCCATAGCCAGGCAAATGACAGCACGAGACTGCCGGCGGAGATTCCGAGGCACCCCCATTTGATATACGTCCAATGTTTCAGCTTGGCCATCCGCAATCGGCTGGGCCGACATCATAGGGCTCCGCCATGACCTGCTGCCAGGCGCCGGCAGCCAGAATCAGGCCTTCAGCCGCCTGACGCACGGCGCCGTGACCGCCAGGAAAATCGGATATCCAGTCTGCGTACTTTTCCACCGCCACGTGTGCGTCTGCAGGCGCCAGGCCCAGGCGGCAGCGGCGCATGGCCGGCAGGTCCACAATATCATCGCCCATATAGGCGCATTCATTTTCGGCTGTCTCCGCCATTTCAAGAATTTCAGTCAGCCCGTCGGATTTGTTCCAGCAGCCCTGTACGATGAATTCAATGCCAAGCTCTCTGGCACGGTGCTCAACCACCTGTGATGTACGGCCGGTCAGAATGGCTATTTTGATGTCGGCCCGTTGCAACAGCTTGAGTCCATGGCCGTCACGCACATTGAAGCCCTTCAGCTGTTTGTTGCCATCGGTCAGAATAATGCGGCCATCCGTGAGCACGCCATCCACGTCGAGCACCAACAGCCGGATTCCGTTTGCTGCCTGTAACGGGAAACCCTCATATCCGCTGTTCATGCGACACCCGCCTGCAGCAGGTCATGCAGGTGGATGGCGCCAGCCACTTCGTCCCTGGCATTCTTTACAAACAACACAGTGATTTTGTTTTCCTCCATGATGCGTATGGCTTCGCCGGCGAGATGATCCTCTGAGATGGTCAACGGCTGCGGGTGCATGGTCTGACTCACCGGCGCATTCATGTCCACCTGGCCCGCCTCCAGAATGCGGCGAAGGTCGCCGTCGGTCAGGCAGCCAGCCAGCGCGCCCTCTTCAAGCACGCCAGCGATACCCAGCCTTCCGCGGCTCATGGTGACAATGGCTTCACGCAGGGAGGCATCGAAGCTGACCAGGGGAAGCTCTTTACCCCGATGCATCAGTTCGCCTACGCGCATCAGGCGGCGCCCCAGGCTGCCAGCGGGATGGAAGCGGGCAAAGTCCTCCGGTTTAAAACCGCGTTGTCCGAGCACGACAATGGCCAGTGCATCACCCAGCGCCAGAGCGGCGGTGGTTGATGCCGTTGGCGCCAGGTTCATCGGGCAGGCTTCCTGATTCACCGGAACGTGCAATGCGATATCGGCATGCCGCGCCAGGCTGGAGTTGCGCTTGCCGGTAATGCCGATCAGCGGTGCGCCCAGACGTTTGATGGTCGGCAGCAATCCACGCACCTCGTGGGTTTCACCGCTATGTGAAAGCGCCAGCACCACATCGGCCTTGGTGATCATACCCAGATCGCCATGCGTGGCTTCGGCCGCGTGCACAAACTGGGCAGGCGTGCCGGTTGAGGCAAAGGTGGCGGCGATCTTCTTGGCGATGATGCCTGACTTGCCCATGCCGACCACGACCAGCCGTCCTTTAATAGACAAAATGCAGTCGACGGCCTGCCCAAAGGACTCATCCAGAGAACCGCTCAGCGCCTGGATGGCTTCGCCTTCAATGGCAAGTACGCGCCTGGCTTCTGTCAGCCAGTCTTTCCGGCGGGATTTGGATGATGTGCTCAAGGACTCAGCTCCATGACGATAATGTTGCCTGCTGCTGCATGCGCGTCAAAGCTTCGTTGGCCTCTGCTTTGAAGCGCGCCATCTGACTTTTGGGAACAGGCCTGGCCGGCGCGCGTTTCACAGTCAGGGGATTGACGGCACGTCCGCGCACGCGGAACTCGAAATGCAGATGAGGCCCTGTGGCCAGTCCGCTCATGCCGACATAGCCGATCACCTGTCCCTGCTTGACCTTTCTGCCCTTGCGTATGCCCTTACCGTAGCGCCGCAGGTGTGCATAGGCAGTGGAATGATTTCTGTTGTTATGCTGAATCTCGACATAGCGGCCATAGCCGCCCTTCCAGCCGGCAAATGTGACGTAGCCGTCGCCGACTGCCCGCACGGGCGTGCCGCTGGGAGCCGCATAATCCACGCCCCGGTGCGCCCGCGTATAACCCAAGATAGGGTGTCTGCGCTTGAGTTTGAAGCGGGAGGAAATCCGCGAAAACTTCACCGGAGCCTTCAGATAGGCCTTGCGCATGCTTTTGCCGTCGGACGAAAAATATTCGAATCTGCCGGGGGATTTTTCGAAGCGGATGGCATGATAGACGTTGCCCTGATTGACGAATTCGGCGATCAGAATGGTGTTGCTCCGTACCTTGCCCTCCGTATCGAAGCTCTCCTCCAGCAATAGCCTGAAGCTGTCTCCCTTGCGTAAGCTTCGGGCGAAATCGATGTCCCAGGCGAAGATGTCCACAAGGTTCATGATCGTGCGGTCATCCATGCCGGCCGCCGCCGCATCGGTAAAGAGATTGTCCCGTATCTCTCCCTGTATCACGACAGACCGTGTAGAGATCGGTTTGGACTCCATCTTTGCCAGCCAGCCATTGCCGTTTGAGCTTAAGTGCAGCAACCTTTTTGCATCCACATGGTAATAGACATGCATGTCACCGGCGTGCCCGCGCCGCACAAAGCGTTGTCCGGCCCGGATATTTTTTAGCGGATGCACGCGTTTTGCCGCGGCAATCATGTCGGTTATTTCGGCCATGGAAAAACCCAGGCGGGAGAGCGCAACCAGGGCGTTGTCCCCGGCCTTCAGAACCTCCTGCTGTTCCGGCAAGTGCTGCTTGAGCGTTGGCGGTTCGGCCGGAATCCACTCTTCATGTAATGTTGCCACGCTGGCGCGAACGCTTTCGCCGCCGCCGATGAAAGACCAGATGATGCCACCGGCAATTGCCAGCATGATGGCGGTACGCGCATGACGGATGGTGAGAAGCCAGGCGCCGCCAGCGAACACCGCCCGCACGACCATTAGCACAAACTCCATGACCCCCAGCACAAAAGGGCGGATGCGAAGCTTGGCATTGGCATGCGGCATCGACCGCTTAGCCATCTTCTCAAAATCCTTCTGCTGATCCGTTCGTGCAAAATCCTTTTGCAAAAGGCCTCCAGCGCGGTGGTCAATGACCTTGGGAAAAGCCGCCGCGTCTGTGTCCAAGTTTATAATGGCGGTCTTTAGACTACGCATGCTCAGTGCTTGTGTTGCCGATGTCAAAACATGATGGCTGGACACAGGTGCAATGCACACTGCAACATATTGGAAATTTGCCCACCTAGGAGATGCTCATGCCCAGCTTTGATGTTGTATGCGAAACCGATTTGCAGGAAATGGATAATGCCGTGAATCAGGTGCATAAGGAAATCACCACCCGCTACGATTTCAAGGGCGGCAAGTCCAGCATCGAACTGAACAAGGATCAGAACATTATCACTGTTGTCGGCGATGATGACTACAAGCTGAATACGGTGACGGAAATCCTGCGCGGCAAGCTGGCCAAAAGGAATCTCGATCCCAAATGCCTGGACTATGGCGAAGTTGAAGACGCCAGCGGCGGCACGCGCCGTCAGGTCATCGCCATCAAGCAGGGCGTGAGCACGGAGTTGGCCAAGAAGATCGTCAAGGCCATCAAGCAGGAGAAGATGAAGGTGCAGGCCGCCATCCAGGGCGAGCAGGTGCGCGTTACCGGCAAGAAGCGGGATGACCTGCAAGCGGTCATGGCCCTGATTCGCGGCATGGATGCCGACCGCCCACTGAATTTCACGAACTTTAGGGATTAAATTTTATCTCTATTGCCATCATTGAAATGAAGTATTGCATCCCCGGAATTGCATTGACAACCTTCACTGAAATGATCATTGTGATCAACATAGCCACTTTTGAGAGGTTGAATCATGCAATCTATAGCAGCGAAAGAAGCCAAGATACATTTCGGAGAACTCATGGACACCGTACAGCGTGAGCCTGTAAGCATTAAGAAATATGGGCGGCCTGTTGCAGTCATGATGTCAGCGGAAGAATACAAACAGTTCAAACTTGAGCGATTAAGGGTGAGGCTTTCCATAGGAGAAGTCCAACTGGATAGGGGCAATAGCATAGATGGGCGCACCTTCTTTCGGGAGTTGCAACAAGAAAAAGTCTGATGGCGCATTACCTTCTTTCTGAATCGGCTCAGCAGGATATTATCAGTATTCGGAATTACACCATGGACACATGGGGAAAAGCACAGGCCAGAAAATATTTAACCCTGTTGGAGCAGCGGCTTGAATGGCTGGCCGATAATCCTGCATTGGGTACAAAGAGAAATGAAGTCAAAGAAGGATACATCAGCTTTCCTGAAGGGCGGCACATCATTTTTTATAGAATTGCTGAAAGTGGCATTGAAGTGATGGGTGTTATCCACCAAAGTGAAGATATAGACACTCATTTCAAGAACTAAAACAACTCCTCTCTCAGGCTTCTGGTGCCCCGTCCCGTAAAGAAGAGAAATAATCAAGATATGAAAGTCTGGCACCGTCACCGTCCTGAATAGTTACAAAACTAGAAGGTAAAGGCCTGACCCTCATGGCTTTCAATATCACGCCTGCTATGCATGATTTGAGCAACAGGCCGGCAAGACTTGACTCCAATTTCCCCCAAGCCAGACCCCATCACAGATTATGCCAGGAAAAGATTCCCGACCCCTTTTCTTCCTCTCAAGTTTTTGTTTAGACTTCATTGGTGGCAATCTACTCATCGGCATTTGGCTGGAAAAAGGCTTCTTCTGTGATATTCGCCATATCTTCGAAGTTAACAGCATAACGGTCGATCTTAAATTTTTGAGCTGTTCGCTCGTATAAAAAGTACGGCTCAAGCTCTCGATCTGTGAAAAGAATGACACGCCGCTGGTACTCGTTATTAAGTTGGTGCACTCGCACCAATTCCTCTGGCGAGAAGGAGCCAAGTTTTGAGAAGATGATATAGACGTTGAATCGCTCGTGCGGGAAAGCATCGGCAACGGATTTAAGGTTATTCACATCTGCATCACTAATTTGATCGCCGGTCTTACATTCCCCAATTGCGATGTCGATTTTTCCATCACGGGAGTTTTGCACTACAGCAACAAAATCTGTCTCACATTTCTGAATGGTTGCACCATTCGGCATAAGAGACATTGCAGGGGTGTACAGCATTTCCCGTGAATGAAAAGTTGTATGCAGTTGCTGAAGCGTTAATACAACGGGAATAGCACCTTCCTGATGGTCATTCTTTCCAAAAAGCCCTGAGCGTCGGAATGCCCAATCTCGATCTTTCAGATAAGGAGTTATGTTGAATTTATAGCCGCAGTACTCGCAGATAACCTCGGTTCGCACATCATCAAGCGATGTCCAGAACTCCAATCTGCATCTCGGGCAATCGAACTTCAGACCAGCACGAAAAACTCCCTTCTTCAAAAGATGCGCGAGCACAGAGTCTGCACTGAGATTTTTTCCCATTGGACGAGGTTCGATGTAAATATCTTTGTATAAATCAATTGCGGCAATACCTGTGGCAGTATCCACTTCCCCCCGGATTATCTGATTGGCACCACTACGTGTGAATGACTGGTCAGGTCGATATTTTTTAACTTGTAATTCCCCGTGGTCTTGCCACGGGGAGGTCTTATAGTTGATGAGTGGACGGTTTAGCTAGAGTTCAGAAGGGCAGCCATTG
>QIFG01000092.1 GCA_003228735.1 Zetaproteobacteria bacterium | reverse complement strand
CAATGGCTGCCCTTCTGAACTCTAGCTAAACCGTCCACTCATCAACTATAAGACCTCCCCGTGGCAAGACCACGGGGAATTACAAGTTAAAGTTCCGCTAATTTCTGATGCTCTTATGGGAATGATTCTTTTTCCATCTTCAAGGTATGCCTTCTTGAATAGCAGCAAGTACATTACTAACGAACGCGCTTTCAATAATCTTGATAGATATCGAGTTGCATAATCAAATTCTGTGATGAACTCTTTTATTGATAAGGACTCATAGCTCGGTTCTTTGCCAGTCGATATAAGCTCATTTAACTTACTATTCAAATATAGCTCTTTCATGAAATTATCCTTGAAACGTAACTTGGTAATAGCATGGCTTGGTTTTCCATTTGAGCAGTTTTGGCTTTTTCGCGGATAATGACAAGGGCGCGGCTGCTTTTCATTAGGTGTTATTTTCCGCATCATCGCTGACCATGGGTAAGCAGTCGAAAAGCAAAGCAAAGCGCAAGACCTCGGCATGGTTTCAACGGCATGTAAATGATCCGCATGTGCGGCAGGCACAGAAGGAAGGCAAACGTTCACGCGCCGCATTCAAGCTCACCGAGATTATTGATAAGTACGGCCTGCTTTTGAAAGGGGATGCCGTGGTTGTCGATCTGGGTTGTGCGCCGGGTTCATGGACTCAGGAGGTCGCCGGCCAACTCGGTGAAAGGGGGTTGGTTGTCGGCATAGACATGTTGCCGACGCGGCCCATACAGGGAGCCTGCTTTATCCAGTCCGATTTCGATTCTGAAGAGGGGTTGAAAGCGCTGGATGAGGTGCTTCAGGGCAGGAAAGCGAATCTTGTGCTTTCGGATATGGCGCCGGAAATGAGCGGCAACAAGGTTGTGGATCAGGCGCGCATGATGCATCTGAACGATATGACGCTGAGCTTTGCCGTAAATCACCTGCGTGAAGGTGGGCATCTTTTGCTGAAGAGCTTTATGGGGGAGGGATATGACGCCTTCAAACGGGAACTGGGTAAATGGTTTGGCACGGTGAAGACGGTCAAACCCGCAGCCAGCCGCAAGTCTTCGAGCGAGGTCTACCTTCTGGGCCAATCCTTCAAAGGTTTTTGCTAGACATAGACGTTTGTTTCATATCCAGTCGCCGGATGACATCTCCCATGTTGCGCACAATGAAAGCCAGCATGTTCAGGGCCAGCTTGCAGTGTTCATGCATGATCATTTCGAAATTTTCGCGGGAAATCTTGTAGACGGTGCAGGGTAGCGAGGCTACGACCTTGGCGCATGTCGGTTCGCCGCTGAACAGGCTGATTTCGCCGAAAACCCGGCTTTTGTCATCACGGGAAATCAGGGTTTCTTTATTGCCTGACTTGCAACTGATATCGGTACTGCCGGAGCGCACAATAAACAGAGCATTCCCTTCCGCTCCCTGATGCATGATGGGCATGCCGGGAGGCATGATGACAACCTCGATAATCTCCGCCAGCACTTGGCGTTCTGCTTCCGTCAGGGGGCGCTTGCATACAGCTTTTTCCAGCCAGCCATAGTCGATTTCCATATGGGTTCCCCTTCCTGCGTGAGCCTGGTTTGATTTGAATTTTCGTAGTGTAGCATGATGCTCATGCGTTTGTTTGCTGCCTTGGACCTGCCGGAGGAAGTGGTGGAGTCAGCAGCCGCCTGGTGGTCGGCGGCCTGTATCCACCTGCCCGCCGGGCAATGGCGCGATGTGCCTGAATCCAACTGGCATACGACCCTGGCCTTTTACGGCGATGTGGATGGAGATTGTGTCGATGATCTGGCCGAGGCGCTGGCCGATTGTGCTGCCAGAGCACCGCGCCTTCACTTGCAGTTCAGGGGTTTTGGTGTGTTCCCCAACTGGAGCAGGCCAAGTGCATTCTGGCTCGGTGTTGATGAGGAAGGTGAGCCGGGGGCTTTGCGTGAACTGGCCCGTTGTTGCAGGCGGGCTGGCCGTGCTACCGTTCGCAAGCGAGGGGCCAAGGACACACCCTTCCATGGGCATGTCACTTTGGCCCGCCGGCGCGGGTTTCCAGAGCCGCTTGCCTCCGATACGCTGGCACATATGCCGGATGCGCCCGAGGCAAACTGGCAGGCAGGGTTGCTGCGCCTGTACCGGTCAGAGTTGCACCCGAGTGGCGCCCGCTACCGGGTATTGGAAGAGTTTGAATTGGCTCCTGGAGCCGCAGAGAGGGAAGAATATGTCGGATAAAAGCAAAGCACTGGAAACGGCATTAAGTCAGATTGAACGTCAGTTTGGCAAGGGGACGGTCATGCGTCTGGGAGACGAAGCCAAGGTGGCCATCGAGGTGATTCCAAGTGGCAGCCTGGCGCTGGATGCGGCACTGGGCATTGGCGGTTACCCCAGGGGCCGCGTCATTGAAATCTATGGGCCGGAGGCGTCCGGTAAGACAACCCTGGCCCTGCACGCTGTAGCCGAGACACAACGCCTGGGGGGTACGGCCGCCTTTGTGGATGCCGAACATGCTCTTGATGTGTCTTACGCGGAGAAGCTTGGCGTGCAGGTGGACGACCTGCTTGTCTCCCAGCCGGATTCCGGCGAGCAGGCGCTTGAAATCGTGGACATGCTGACGCGCTCGGGTGCGCTGGACATTATTGTCATAGACTCAGTTGCCGCACTGACGCCAAAGGCCGAACTGGAAGGCGAGATGGGAGATTCGCACATGGGTCTTCAGGCCAGGCTGATGAGCCAGGCCCTGCGCAAGCTTACGAGCTCCATTTCCCGCTCCCGCACCATGGTGGTTTTCATCAACCAGCTTCGCATGAAGATCGGTGTGATGTTCGGCAATCCGGAGACAACCACCGGCGGCAATGCCCTCAAGTTCTACTCCTCGGTTCGTCTGGATATCCGGCGCATTGGCGCAATCAAGAAGGGCGATGAGGTGCTGGGCAACGAGACCCGAGTCAAGGTGGTCAAGAACAAGATGGCTCCGCCATTCAAGAAGGCCGAGTTCTCCATCATGTATGGCCAAGGCATCTCACATGCCGGCGAGGTGCTGGATCTGGGCGTTGAGCATGGTCTGGTGAACAAGAGCGGCGCCTGGTACGCCATTGGCACGCAGCGAATCGGCCAGGGCCGCGAGAACGCCATTCAGTATCTGCTGGACAACCGCAAAACCATGGATGATATCGAGGGTAAACTGCGCGAGACATTCGGGCTTCCCACCGCATCGGCACCCGTCAGCCAGGAAAAAGAAGACTGATTCCGGCGCATCCCGCATTTCCTTATGTCGGATGACTTGGATGAAGGTCAGGCATATGCCTATGCCGTAAGGCTGCTGGCTGCGCGTGAATATTGTGAGGCACAGCTGCGCGACAGGCTGCCGGCCTGGGCCAGGCGGCGAGAAAAAAACCTGAGCGATAATTGCATCGAAACGGTTGTTAAACGGCTGCTGCATGACGGTTATCTGAATGAAAAGCGGTTTGTGCAGAGCTTTTTCCGGATGCGTCTTGCGCGTGGGGATACGCCCGGATTTGCAGCCATCAAGGCCCGCCAGAAAGGGGCGCGTGAGGACGTGGTCGCAGATTACCTGCATGAGATCGAAGAGGCATTTGATGCTGGTTCGGCATGCCGGGCCTTGCTGGAAAAGCGCGATCCGGCCGGCCGGCGGTTTGATGACGATAAAGTCTGGTGCCGGCAGGTACGTTTCTTGCAGCAAAAGGGTTTTGATACTGCTACCATTTTGCGAACCATGAAGAGAGAGGATTAAAGAGTGAAAACGGCAGAGATTCGTTCGCGTTTTCTGGACTATTTTTCCAGCCGCGAGCATGCGCTGGTTGCGTCGAGTTCACTGGTGCCGCACGGTGATCCGACATTGATGTTTACCAACGCCGGCATGGTTCAGTTCAAGCACGTATTTCTCGGCAATGAAAAGCGCGACTATGTGCGTGCTGTTTCCAGTCAGAAATGCGTTCGTGCCGGCGGCAAGCGCAACGATCTGGAGAACGTCGGCCATACCAACCGCCACCACACCTTTTTTGAAATGCTGGGCAATTTCTCCTTTGGCGACTATTTCAAGCGCGATGCCATCCATTATGCCTGGGAGTTTCTAACCGCAGACCTGAAAATCGATCCGGAGCGCCTGTTTGTCACCGTTTTTGAAGAGGACGACGAGGCGGCGGATATCTGGCTGAACGATATCGGTGTACCGGAGTCGCGTTTCGCCCGCATTGGCGCTGCGGATAATTTCTGGTCGATGGGCGATACCGGCCCCTGTGGTCCCTGCTCGGAAATTTTCTACGATCATGGCCCGGATGTGCCGGGTGGTCCGCCGGGTACGCCGGAAGCCGAAGGCGAGCGTTTCGTGGAAATATGGAATCTGGTCTTCATGCAGTACGACCGCGATGAAGGTGGAAACCTTACGCCGCTGCCGAAGCCCAGCGTAGATACAGGCATGGGCCTGGAGCGCGTTGCTGCGATCATGCAGGGCGTGCACAGTAATTACGATATCGACCTGTTCCAATCCCTGATTGATGCAGCCGGAAAAATCACGGAACAGGAATATGGCGCTGACTCAGCGGCCGATGCCAGCCTGCGCGTCATTGCCGATCACCTGCGCTCGGTAAGTTTTCTGCTTGCCGATGGTGTATTGCCATCCAACGAAGGCCGTGGTTTTGTGCTCAGGCGTATCTTAAGGCGAGCCTGCCGTCATGGCCGCTTGCTGGGGATGCGCGAGGCGTTTCTCTATCGTCTGGTTGATGCCCTGGTCAGGGAAATGGGCGGGCATTTTGCAGAGCTTTCCGAAGCCCAGGCCAATATCGAGCAGGTCATTCGCATCGAGGAAGAACGCTTTATCAAAACGCTCGACAAGGGCTTGAAGCTGGTAGAGGAGGCGGCTGAAGCGGCAGGAGAAGGCGGCATGATTCCGGGCGAAACCGTGTTTGCCCTCTATGACACCTATGGCTTCCCGGTAGATCTCACCGAGGATATTCTCAAAGGCCGGGATGTCCGTCTGGACATGGATGGTTTTGATGCCTGTATGGCCGAACAGCGCAAACGGGCGCGCGCTGCCTGGAGTGGTTCAGGCGAGCAGATGGTTTCTGCCGAGCTTCACCAGATTCGTGAGCAGGCCGGGCCGACCGAGTTTCTGGGATACACGAATGATATAGCCGAAGGCGTTATCGCCGGCATCCTGTGTGGCGATCAGGTTGCAGACTCCCTGAAAGAGGGCGAGGAAGGTCTGTTGATCGCCAATCAGACGCCGTTTTACGCCGAGTCCGGTGGGCAGGTTGGGGATACCGGCATCATTGAAATCGGAACAAGCCGTTTTGAGGTGAGCGCCACCAGAAAACCACTGCCCGATCTGCATGTGCATATCGGCCGTGTCGTTTCAGGCTGCATTGAAGTGGGAAAAGTGGCCCACTTTTCTGTCGATGCGGTGCGCCGGACAGGCATCCGCCGCAACCATACAGCCACCCATCTGATGCATGCCGAACTGCGCCGCGTGCTTGGCGATCATGTCAAACAGGCGGGTTCGATGGTTGCTGCCGACCGCCTGCGTTTCGACTTCAACCATTTCCAGGGCCTGAGTGAGTCTGAAAAAGCGGAGATTGAGGCCAGCGTGAATGCCGCTGTCTGGGTCAACGCGGAAGTCCAGACACAGATCATGAGCCCTGATGAAGCGGTTGAGGCAGGAGCCATGGCCCTGTTCGGTGAGAAATATGGAGACGAAGTGCGTGTGGTGCAGGCTGGCCCGACTTCCATGGAATTATGCGGTGGCACACATGTGCCGCGTACCGGCGATATCGGTCTGTTCCGCATCGTATCCGAGGCAGGTGTGGCCGCAGGCGTGCGCCGCATCGAGGCCGTGACGGGGGAGGATGCTTACCGGTTATGGCTGGCAGAAAGCCGCCACCTTGCCGAGGCCGCCAGCCTGCTCAGGTCGCAGCCTGCCGATGCAGTCAGTGCTGTGATACAACTGCAGGCGAAGTTGAAGGCGGCCGAAAAAGAGATCGGCTCGCTCAAGGGCAAGCAGTCCACCGGCATGCTTGATGAGCTGGTGAAACAGGCAGTGGATTGTGCCGGGACCAAGCTGCTGGTTGCCGAGTTGCCCGGAAATTCCGGCGATTTGCGTGATATCATGGACAAGGCCAAGGCCAAGCTGAAATCCGGTGTGATCGTGTTTGGCATGGTGCGCGGGGAAAAGGTGCAACTCATTGCCGGTGTCACCAGGGATATGATCGGCGCCTTCCATGCCGGCAAGATCGTCAATGAAGTGGCCGCTGTTGTCGGAGGCAAGGGCGGAGGTAAGCCGGATATGGCCCAGGCCGGAGGTATTGAGCCTGGAAAGCTTAAGGAAGCGATTTCAAAGGTCTCTGAAATTATTCAAAAACTGGCGGACTGATGGCTGTTTATGCCATTGGCGACATCCAGGGCTGTTACGATCCGTTAAGAAAGCTTCTGGACAAAATATCGTTCGATCCTGCGAAAGACCGCCTCTGGTGTGTTGGCGATCTGGTCAATCGCGGCCCTCAATCCCTCGAAGTCCTGCGTTTTGTCAAATCACTCGGAAATTCCTGTGTCTGTGTTCTCGGCAATCATGACCTGCACCTGTTGGGTCAGGCGGCGGGAAAGGTGCCGTACGCCAGCAAGGATCTGAAGACAGTGATAAAGGCGCCGGATGCTGATGAACTGATTGACTGGCTGCGGCGGCGCCCGTTGATTCATGACGATAAGGATATTGGCTGGTGCATGGTGCATGCCGGCCTGCATCCGGCCTGGAGCCTGAAGAAGACAAAACGGCGGGCAGCCAGGGTCGAAGAAGTGCTGCAGGGCAAGGACTGGCGCAAGTTTTGCCGCTTTATGCACTGGTGCAAGCTCCCGGCGCACGACCCCGAAGGCAAGCTGATGCGCCGGATTTTTACGGCCTCGGTGTTAACGCGGGCGCGTTACTGTACATCCAGTGGGGATTTCAACTGGTCTGTGCGCATCGGAAAGCCGAAGAGGAAGGCCGAGAAAGCATGGTATTCGCATGAGGAACTGGCCTGGCGGGGAAAACGGCGGATTGTCCATGGCCACTGGGCAGCGGCAGGGCTTGTCTCCGATCAGCCGCATGTGCTGGGTCTGGACACGGGCTGCGTTTGGGGAGGCAAGCTGACTGTGGTGCGGCTAGACGGTAAAAAGCTGAAGTTCAGGAAGGTGTCCTGCCGGGCATGCCTGACACCCGGAAAGTAAATCACCAGGTAAGCGCAAGCTTCAATGCTAGACCTTCTTGCTTTTAGGCAATTGACGATGTCCAGCGTGTTTGAGAAAAGGTTTGCGCTGTGCTTCCGGTAGATTTCCGGCATGGTTATTCTGGAATGCTTGGGATATGCGCTTGATGTATCCCACAAGGGCGAGGAGGCGAAAAGACAGGGAGACCGATTGTCAGGGAGAACCCCGGTAAGGTTGGTGACCGGGTTGTCCTGAAGCTGCGCTCGGTGGCTCGACACATTTGACAAGCAATTGATGATGGTCTAGGAAAAAACCTTATTCTTTTTGGCTCTTCCCCTGATCGTGTGGGTAACGTGATTACTGGAGGTTATGCTATGGGGCATGAGAGACAAAGCACTTTACACACAGATAC
>QIFG01000049.1 GCA_003228735.1 Zetaproteobacteria bacterium | reverse complement strand
ATGCGGTTCAGGGTGAAGAGGTCTACTTCGGCGGCCCCTTATGCACCGGCGCCGACAAACTGGCCGACGATGTGTATGTGGAGGCTGCCGATGTCGGCGACATTGCGGTATTTTGCTATGCCGGCGCCTATGGCCTTTCCATGTCCAACATCGAGTTTCTCAGCCACTCGCGCCCACCGGAGATTGTTCTCAGTTAATCTCAGGCCGAAAATCCCATTCACACCTTGGCGTAACTTTCGTTTAGACTTCAGCACACAAAATTATTGGGGAATCACATGAGTCATTTGCAGCAAATTATTGAACAAGCCTGGGACAACCGCGATTCGTGGTCTGCCAAGGACGTGGCGACGGAAGCACGCGACGCCATTGAAAAGGCCATCACGCTTCTGGGCGAAGGCGGTATCCGCGTATCCGAGAAGGATGGTCATGGCGTCTGGCAGGTGAACGAATGGCTGAAGAAGGCCGTGCTGCTTTACTTCAAGCTGCACGATAACCAGCTGATGCGCTCTGGCGAGTCCAACTATTTCGATAAGGTGCCGCTTAAATTCTCCGGCTGGGGCGAAACTGAATTCAAAAACGCAGGCATCCGCGTGGTGCCGCCGGCCACGGTGCGCCGTGGCGCCTACATCGCGCCGAAGGCCGTGCTCATGCCTTCCTACGTCAACATCGGCGCCTATGTCGATGAAGGCACGATGGTGGATACCTGGGTGACGGTCGGCTCCTGCGCCCAGATCGGCAAAAACTGCCATCTTTCCGGCGGAGTGGGCATCGGCGGCGTGCTGGAACCACTGCAGGCCAGCCCGACCATTATCGAGGACAACTGCTTCATCGGCGCCCGCTCCGAAGTGGTCGAGGGCGTGATCGTGCGCGAAGGCTCGGTGCTTTCGATGGGTGTGTATCTCGGTATATCCACCCGTATCTATAACCGCGCCACGGACGAAATCACCTATGGTGAAATCCCGCCGTATTCCGTTGTCGTCTCCGGCTCGATGCCGGGCAAGTCCGGTGGGCCGAACCTGTACTGCGCCGTTATCGTCAAGCAGGTGGACGAACGCACCCGTTCGAAGACCGGTATCACCGAGCTGTTGCGGGAGTTTTAAGCAAAGAGAAAGAAGCCGCAAGGACAACCACAAAGGCACGAAGACACAAAGTTTAAATTCCCTATTGTTCTTTGTGCCTTTGCGACTTCGTGGTGAATTCAGTTCTTAATAGATTTCTGACGCCACGGCGCAAAGCGGTTCAGCAACATCAGGCCCGGAATGGCAATCAGGGCGCAGAAGGTGAAGAAGCTGATCCAGCCGATGGATTCGACCATAAAGCCTGTGGGTGCTGCGGCCATGACACGCGGTATCCCCATAAGGCTGCTGAGCAGCGCATATTGCGTGGCCGTGAACTTCTTGTTCGTCATGCTGGCCATGAAGGCGACATAGGCGGCTGTTCCCATACCACCGCTCAGGTTCTCGAAGGCAATCACGGCAGCGAGTCCCGGCAGGCTGTAGCCGATCATCGCCAGTATGGCGAAGCCGGCGGTCGAGACCGCCTGTAATACCCCGAAAATCCACAGCGCGCGGTTGATGCCGAACCTCAGCATCCAGACGCCGCCGATCAGTCCGCCGATGATCGTGGCCCAGAAACCGAACAGCTTGGCCACGGCCCCGATCTCCGTCTTCGAAAAACCGATATCGAGATAAAACGGCACGCTCATGGCGCTGGCCATGATGTCACCGATCTTGTATAGTAGGATGAAAGCGAGAATCAGCCAGGCGTCGCTGCGGCTGAAATACTCACGGAACGGATCGATGACCGCCGCCCTCAGGGTCTGCGGCGTGCCCTCCGGCATTTCCGGTTCGCGCGCCAGCAACGTGACCGCAATACCTACGAGCATCGTGGCCGCCATCAACAAATACACGGTCTGGAAAGAAACAAAGTCGGCCAGGATCAAGCCGCCACTGCCGGCCAGCAACATGCCGATACGGTAGCCGTTCACATACAGCGACGAACCCAGGCCAAGCTCTTCGTCCGACAGGTCTTCACGCCGGTAGGCATCGACGACAATATCCTGCGAAGCCGAAAAAAATGTGACAAGCAGGGCCATGCCGGCCAGCAGCCACGGATTCTGCGCTGGATTCGTCATGCCAAGCCCTGCGATGGCGCACATCAACGCGATCTGGGCGCACAACAGCCAGCCGCGGCGGCGTCCGAAAAAGCGGAGCGTGAAACGATCCATGACCGGCGCCCACAGGAATTTGACGGTATAGGGCAGGCCGACCAGCGCAAACATACCGATCGTAGCCAGATCCACGCCATCTTCGACCATCCAGGCCTGCAATACGGAGCCGGTGAGCAACAGCGGCACGCCACATGAAAATCCCATGAGCAGGCATACCAGCATGCGCCCACTGAAGATGACGCCGAGCGTCGGTTTGAGCAGCTGGTTCAAGCCTGCTGATCCCAGGCTTCAAGAAAGGCGTTGAAGTGCGGTCGCGACTCAACCTCGGCTTCCAGATAGTTGCGTAACCCAAGCGTTGAGCGCAGATATGAACCTTGCGTCAACTCCCCGGAAAATAACTGCCAACGCAAAAGCAGCAATAGCGTGCTTAACACGTCGCATTCACAATAGTTGCGAATGGCTTCGATATCGCCTGTCTCATACAACTCTCGCACCTGGCTGCCCGATGTCTCCAGCTTGCCGGGAACATCGAAACTCGCCGCTACTTCATCCAGCGAGCAGCGGGCTGAAGCGCCGTAATCGGATAGCACCTCCAGCAGGTCCAGATGATAGGTTGTAGAAAAACGGCTGCTGTAATTTTCATAACGATTGCCTTCGGAAAACCAGCGCGGGCAGGAAAGCTGATGCGCCATGGCCCGGTATTTCAGAACCGGAACATCGAAGCCTCGGCCATTGAACGACACCAGCCGTGGCGCACGTTTGTCGATCAGACCGAAGAACCCTTCCAGAAGTTCCCGCTCGCTGCTTTTCACATCGCCGCCGCTGGCCACGCGCCGAACCACAAGTTCCTCGCCCTCTTCGCCGGGTTCGGCCACAAGCTGCACATAACTGATGGCCACAACCTGATGAAAAGGCTGGCGGGGGAAGTCGTTTCTTCCATCGGTTTTTTCAAGAAAATAGGCGGTCAGCGCATTGCGGGCATCGATATCCGAAAGTTCCTGCTGATGTAACAGCCGGCGCGTTGCATCCGCATCGACTACGGTTTCAATATCGAATACCAGTACATCACGCCGCATGCCAGCCTCCCCGTAAACCCATCGGATATCGTCACATTGTAGCAGCGCTTCCGCAAACTTCGCGCGTTGGTTGTGCACCTATGCTGTTCGTGCACTGATGAAATATCCGGGCTAGACTCCGCACATGAAGATTCTCGTTGTTGAAGACGAAGAGCGTGTTTCCCAGTTCATCCAAAAGGGCCTGCGCGAAGAAGGCCATGCTGTCGATGTCGCCTTTGATGGTGAGGAGGGCGGCTTTCTGGCCGAGGTCAACGACTACGACCTGATCATTCTTGATCTGATGCTGCCCAAGAAAAACGGCATCATGGTTTGCGGCGAAATACGTGAGCGCGGTGTCGCCACACCGGTGCTGATGCTGACAGCCCGAGACAGTACCGACGACAAGGTGCGCGGCCTGGATGCCGGGGCTGACGACTACCTGACCAAGCCTTTTGCTTTCGAGGAATTGCTGGCGCGGGTGCGCGCACTGTTGCGCCGCCGCTCCGAAGCAAAAACCCCGACCCTGAAGATCGCCGACCTGGAGCTTGACCCCATGAGCCGGCGGGTGACACGGGACGGCAACCCGATCCGCCTGACCACCAAGGAATATGCCCTCCTTGAATACATGATGCGTAACACCAACAAGGTGCTTTCGCGCACATTGATCGGTGAGCATGTATGGGATATGAATTTCGATCCGGAAAGCAATGTCATTGATGTCTATGTCAGTCACCTGCGCAATAAGGTGGATAAGGGCTTCGCTTTGTCCCTCATTCACACCATGCGCGGCCAGGGCTACATGTTAAGTGACGAAGCGCCGCCTGCGTGAATAAGCCCGAACACTCCCGATATTTCCTTAAACGCTTTAGCACCAGCCTGTTCACAACGTTTCGCGGCCGCCTGGCCTTGCTGTACATCGGTATTGAGTTTTTTGTGCTTTTGTTCGCCGGCGTGCTGCTGTATGTCATGCTGTCCAATCAGGTCTATTCATCCATCGATGACCAAATGGAACAGCAGGCGCAAAGTGTGGTGACCGGTCTGGAGCGGTCGCCTTTTCGTTTCTGGTCGCAGCAGTTATCCCAGTTCACGGGTCACTATCTCGGTTCGGTGCATCTTATCGGAGCAAACGGGACGCTGCTGTTTGCATCCGACCGCACGCTGATCGGCCGCGGCGGCGGCGAGGTCACCAAGGCGCTGCACCAGGCCATGGACGGCAACGTCGCCTTCATTTCCACACGCTCACTGCTGCGTGAGGACAATATCCGCGTGCTGGCTATGCCCGTACACCGGGCCGGACGTGTGTTTTCCGTACTCATCCTGGGACGCAGCATGAGTGAAATTCATGGATTTTTTGAGCTGATGTTCATTGCCGGCGGCATCCTTGGCCTGCTGTCCATGCTGATCAGTGGCTATGCAGGCTTTGTCATGGCCAGGCGCGCATTAAGACCCATTGATGAAATCACGACAACAGCCCGCGCCATCGCATCGGGCGACCTGTCGCAAAGATTGCATTCATTCTCCCAGGACAGGGAAATCGCCATGCTGATCCGCGTGCTCAACAAAATGTTTATGGATCTCGAATCCAGCTTCAATGCGCAGAAACGATTTACAGCCGATGCCTCACACGAATTGCGTATTCCACTTACTGTCATGAAAGGTGACATTGAGGTGACGTTGCGCCACAGGCGGGGCTCAAAGGAATATGAACATGTACTCAGGCAGCAACTGGAAATCATCGAGCGCATGCAGCGTATCGTCGATGGCCTGCTCACGCTGGCGCGCGCCGATGCGGGCCTGCTGGAACTGGCGTGCGAGGAAATCGATTTAAGCCTGCTGTTGCAGGAAGCCGGACAACATCACCTTGGCCTGTTCGCCAGCAAAAACATGAACCTGGATATGCAGGTCGGTGATGCCCTGCATGTGACCGGAGACTCGGCACGCCTGGAAAGGGTGGTATTCAACCTGTTGAATAATGCCTTCAAACATGCTCCGGAAGGCTCCACAGTGACTCTATCCGCCAGGTCGGCTGCCGGTCAGGCGATGGTCGAGGTGAAAGATCAGGGGGCTGGCATCAAGCCCGAACACCTCGATCACCTGTTTGACCGCTTTTATCGTGCCGATGAATCCAGAAGCCGTATTGAGGGCGGTGCAGGGTTGGGGCTGGCCATATGCAAACGCATTATCGAAGCACATGCCGGCAGCATCGAGGTGGAAAGCAGCCCCGGAGAAGGGGCCTGCTTCCGCTTTTATTTACCCATCGACGGCCCTGACCTGCAACACACCGACCGCGTCAAAACCATCATGCAACACTCGTAGGCATTGCCTTTACCCAGGCCGTTGCACCGTCCAGATATGGAAGCCGCGCCGGGCGCTCCTCACCTGATGATCAGCAAACTCCTCTTTGCCAACCTTGCGTTCGGAATGGAAATAAACACGCCCATTTTCGCCAACGCTGGCACCACCGTCCCGCGCTTCATCACGGGTCAGGCGGGCGAGGTTGCGGCCCTTCCGATCAATCGCCCAGATATCCCAATTGCTCTTTTTCTTTCCTCGCATGTCAGGCATGGCGCGGTTGGATGTAAATACAATCCAGTTGCCGTCTGGACTCCAGGCTGGCTGTACATCTATACTCCGCTCATCGGTCAGCTGAACCATATCCGAGCCATCCACGCCCATGATAAACAGATGCATGCTGCGCCCGACCGGCATGGAAAAAGCAATGCGCGTGCCGTCCGGTGACAACGCCGGGTTTACGCCTTCGGCAAGCACCTGCTCATATCCATCGGCGCCAATACGCACGATTTCCGCCCTGTGTCCAGCGAAGGCCCAGTTATTAAACGAGTCCCGGCTTGAACGCTTTGACGCCCTCTTCTTGCTCGAAGAAAAGGTCAAGCGTACAGCCATCATGTCGCCACCAGGCAGCAATATTATCTGCGTATAATTTCCGGTTACAATTTTCAGCCTGCGCAACAGCCCCCGTCCATCGGCTGCTTTTTCCCACAGGCCCAGACCACCGGCGCGCCTGGAAAGAAAATAAACATGGTCGGAATCCTTCCAGCCGATGGAGTCCAGAGCACGAACATCATCCGTGATGATATTGGACGGATCACCGTTTTCCGCATAGCGATAGCTTATCCAGGACTGGCCGCGCTTGCTGCTCAGCACAAAGAACATCCGGCCATTTCGTGACACGCTGGGGTACAATTCAGTTTCGCCCGGCTCCAGCGTTAACAGCCCGGCATGGTCTTCCTGCAAGACAACTTTGGCTTTGGGTTTTTCAAAGGTCATCTTCTCATCCAGCCAATCGAGCATATCCGCCGACTGGGCAGCCGGAATCATAAAAAAGAATATCCCCAGTAGTAAAACGTTCTTCCGCATTAGAATCCTCCTTTGATATTTACCTGCCAGATATTCCAGTCGTCTTGAGTATTGGCCTGTGGTTTTTTAAAGCTTCTGTTGGAATGAAACAGGATGGTGCTGGCATCCTTCCATGTCGGCCCGCCGTCGGTTGCAGTCCTCGCATTGGTCAGGCGCGAACACGGATGCTGGCAAGATCCATGATGTAGATCGATGTCTTGCGTACGCTTCCCTGGGTATCGCGATTCGAAATAAACGCGGCCTTCTTCCCATCCGGACTCCAGGACGGCTCGAATTCCCCGTACGGCGTGTCAGTCAACTGCACCAGATCACTGCCATCAATATCCTGCATCCAGAGGTCATAGTTGCCGTTATTTTCCCGTACAAAGACGATGCGTTTTCCATCTGGCGAAACAGCGCCGTTAAAGGCCTTTGGTATCATCGTCAACTGGCTGGTTGTGCGATCAAAGATAAACAGCGAGGGAGGCAGAAACTTGTTACGTGTGCCGGATTCAGTTCCCGAATATCCCTGCTTGTAACGATATGCATTGTAGTCGTACATTCGCCAGGTTTGGCCAACAAGTTCAAAATGCTGGAACGTATCTCCAAAATCGCCCATTATTTTGGCCCGTCGCGTTTCCTCTGTGGTGGTGTCAAAGGCCCATACGCGGCCGTCTGCTGAGGCGCTTAGATTCATCGGTGTCAGGGCGCCATCGAATGTGCCCATATTGGCAATAACGATATGACCATCGCCGCTGGCCTGCCTCATCCAGGCCGCTATCGGGCCCATGCGGTTGCTCACATAACCGATGGAGCCATCCCGTACCGCTACACCAAAACGGATGGATTCATACATCTGGGTAGGCGCAAGTATACGCCCTTCCTGCTGTGGAGAATGCTTGGACACCCTTACGACCTGATATTCATTTTCCGAACGCTTGTTCTTGCGCTGGCTGTAGACCAGAAAGTTCCCGGATACGGGCGGGTACACTTCCAGCGCATCCTTTTCCGCCACGACAGGCGAAACCGGAAACAGCGGTGCAGCAACAGACGCCTTGCGGCCCAACTGCGCATAACCCGGCTGCGTTGCCAGACAGAGAATGCCGATGCACATGGTTAACCAGCATGCAAAAGATTTCATATCATCTCCTTGGTAATCAAATTGATTTGTATTAGCGGAATGAAAACGTGGCGCACTGTACTAATACCTTCATAAATAAAGCCACATGCAGAGTTCCACAGGTGGTTCGGATCAAGGCACGGTGCGCAGGGAATGGTTGTTCCCTTGCC
>QIFG01000062.1 GCA_003228735.1 Zetaproteobacteria bacterium | reverse complement strand
CGCCATATTGATGGGGGTGCTGCTGTGGCCATAGTGCACAAGGACGTCGGCGCCGCCCACAATGGTCTGGAGGACTGGTTCTGGCAGCGCCTGTCCGCCATTGTTCTGGCCCTGCTGCTGCCGCTTCCGTATATCCTGCTGCTTTGCCTGCTGTGTGGTGATGCGAACCAGATGGCCCTGCTCGATATTCTGGATCATCCCTTTAGCCGCTCGCTGCACTCATTGCTGATGCTGGCCCTGCTGATCCACGCCTATATCGGCATCAAGATCATCGTTGAAGATTATGTGCCACTGAAGGTTCGCCTGCCGCTGCTGGCAGGCGCTCTGGTGGCGGTTGCCGGACTGGGCTTCTGGTGGATGGCCCTGATCTGGGCCTGGGGAGTCTGAATGTCGTACCTCTCTACAGATAAGGTTGAACATCATTTTACCGATGTGGTGATCGTTGGCGCCGGTGGCGGCGGCCTGCGCTGCGCCCTGCAACTGGCTGAAGCCGATCACCGGGTGGCGGTGCTGACCAAGGTGCTGCCGACGCGTTCGCATACGGTGGCAGCCCAGGGTGGCATCAATGCCTCGCTGGGCAATGTTCTGTCCGATCACTGGCACTGGCACATGTATGACACGGTCAAGGGCTCCGACTACCTTGGGGATCAGGACGCCATCGAATATATGTGCCGCGCTGCACCGCATATCGTGCATGAACTGGAGCACTACGGCGTGCCGTTTTCGCGCGTCGAGGACGGGCGGATTTACCAGCGCGCCTTCGGCGGTCAGTCCAAGGAGTTCGGCGAGGGCGGGCAGGCCAAGCGCACCTGCGCCGCAGCCGACCGCACGGGGCACGCCATCCTGCATACGATGTATCAGCAGAATCTCAGGGCCGGCACACACTTCTTCGAAGAGTATTTTGCGCTTGACCTGATCACCGATGAGGATGGTTGCCATGGCATTCTGGCCTGGGATATCGCCCAGGGGCAATATCATCTGTTCCGCTCCAAGGCTGTGATTATGGCGACTGGCGGCGCCGGACGCGTCTACCAGACGAGCACCAATGCGCATATCTGCACCGGGGATGGCGCCGCCCTGGCGCTCGATGCCGGACTGCCTGTCGAGGACATGGAATTTTTCCAGTTTCACCCAACCGGCATCGCCGGAGTCGGTTCTCTGATTTCCGAAGGCGTGCGTGGCGAGGGCGGCTACCTTGTCAACGGCGAGGGCGAGCGCTTCATGGAACGTTATGCGCCGACCGCCAAGGATCTGGCCAGCCGTGACGTCGTATCCCGTGCCATGGCGCGTGAACTCAAGGATGGCAAGGGCTGCGGCCCGAAAAAGGATCATCTGCTGCTCAAGCTCGATCACTTGGGCAAAGACGTCATTATGCAGCGGCTGCCCGGCATCCATGAACTGGCCTTGCGCTTTGCCGCGGTAGATTGTGTGAAGGATCCGATCCCCGTAAAGCCGACCGTGCATTACACCATGGGCGGCATTCCGACAAACCGCTTCGGTGAGGTTGTGTATCCGAAGGGTGACGACAAGGAAGTCCTGATGCCGGGATTTTATGCTATCGGCGAGGCGGCCTGCGTGTCGGTACACGGCGCCAACCGCCTGGGAGGAAATTCCCTGCTGGAGATCATCGTATTCGGACGCGCCTGCGGCAACCGGGTGATGGAGCGGCTTGGCAGCATGCGCCATCATCACTCCGTTGATCCGGATTGCTGGCAGCCGGGGGTTGCGCGTGTGGAACGCTGGCTTGCCGGCAGCAAGGGGGGAGATGGAGTTCGCATTGCCGAATTGCGCGACAGGCTGCAGGCCGATATGGAAGAACATTTCGGCGTTTATCGCGATGAGGTCACGATGCAGGAGGGGGTCGAGCGCCTGCAGGCGATTGGGGCCGACATGTCCCATGCCTTTATCGATGATGGGGCGCGCATGTTCAATACCGAGTTGGTTGACGCCCTGGAACTGGAGAACCTGTTCGCCGTCGCTCAAACCACGGCCGCCTCGGCGCTGGCCAGAAAGGAGTCGCGCGGCGCCCATGCGCGTGAGGATTATCCCGATCGCGATGATGATCACTGGCTCAGGCATTCACTGGCCACGCTGAAGAATGGCAAGGTCGAACTCGACTATAAGCCGGTAAAGCTTAAACCGATGAATGTTGAGTCGTTCGAGCCGAAGGCAAGGGTATACTGATGCAGACGATCAAACTGCTGGTCTACCGTTATAACCCGGAAACTGCTGAGGAGCCGTTCATGCAATCCTATGAGGCGCCTTTTTCCGGTCCCGGCATGATGCTTCTGGATGCCCTGAATTACATTAAATGGAATCTGGACGGCACGCTGACCTTCCGCCGCTCCTGCCGTGAAGGCGTGTGCGGCTCCGATGGTATGAACATCAACGGCGTCAACGGGCTGGCCTGCATCGTGCCGGTGGCGGGCCTGAAGCAGCCGATCAAGGTGCGGCCGTTGCCGAGCCAGAGTGTAATCCGCGATCTGATCGTCGATATGGAGCATTTCTTCGATCAGTACCGCCTGATCAAGCCGTGGTTGCAGGCCAAAACCCCGACGCCGGAGCGTGAACGCCTGCAAACACCGGAAGAACGGGCCAGGCTCGATGGCCTGTATGAGTGCATTCTCTGTGCCTGCTGCTCAACCTCATGCCCGTCCTATTGGTGGAATGGCGACCGATTCCTGGGTCCGGCCAGCCTGCTGCAGTCGGCGCGTTGGCTGGCCGACTCGCGTGATGAAGCGATGGGGGAGCGGCTGGATGCGTTGGACGATGAATTCAAGACCTTCCGTTGCCACCAGATCATGAATTGCCTGGAAGCATGCCCGAAGAAACTCAATCCAACGGCGGCGATTGGCAACATTAAGCGGCGCCTGCTTTCCCGTAAGTCGTGAACGAAGATCACATCCTGATGCTTCGCCGTCTTTGTTACCGGTTGAAAAGACAGGGTATGGCGGAGTTGGATGCATGGTTGTCGGGGCTTGAAGAGCCCCTGCGTCAGGGCGATAATGAACTGGCCACGGCTGTTGAAACCTTGCTGGAACTCGAGCCCCCCGAACTTGTTGCCATGATGCGGGGCGAAAGACCGCTGCCGGAATTGCTTCGCCCATGGCTTGCGTTGTCTCCATAGCATTTTTATGGGTATAAATCAGCAATTCAGGCTGGACGAGGAACCCCCAAACGGTGTATAAACCTTGCCCATGAAAAATCTGCTGATTGCTCCATCCATACTGTCCGCTGACTTCGCAAAACTGGGAGAAGAAGTTCAGGCCATTGATAAAGGTGGTTGCGATTGGATTCATTTCGACGTCATGGACGGCTCATTTGTGCCGCCGATTACCATTGGCGACAATGTCTGTAAAGCCATACGGTCCCATACGGACAAGCCACTTGATGTACATCTGATGGTCAATCATCCGGATACGCAGGTTGAAGCATTTGTGAATGCAGGCGCCGATATTATCACCGTTCATCAGGAGGCATGCATTCATCTTGAGCGTACGCTTCAGTATATCCGTTCATTCGGCAAAAAAGCCGGTGTGAGTCTGAATCCGGCGACGCCGGTTTCAACGGTTCAGAATGTGTTGCACTGTGTGGACATGATTCTGCTGATGAGCGTGAATCCCGGCTATGGTGGCCAGAGTTATATTCATGCCGTCACCGAAAAGATTGTGGAAGCCCGCCGCATGCTCGATGAAGCCGGAAGTTCGGCGCATCTGCAGGTGGACGGTGGCGTCAATAATGCCACGATCGCGGAAGTCGTGGGTGCCGGAGCCGATTGTGTAGTGGCCGGCTCGGCCGTTTACAACACACCGGATTATGCACAGGCAATTCGTGAATTAAGGAAACTTGCTGGCTAGGGCTGATGCTTGATGCATTTGCAGGGGGCTGGTAACCAAGGAACGCTTGGCACAAGCTTTTGAGGGGGAACATTAGATGGCAGATCAACCCGATCAATCTCGGCGTAATTTTCTGTATGTGGCGTCGGCCGGTCTCGGCGGTATCGCAGCAGGTGCTGTGGCAGTACCGTTTATTGGCAGCATGCTGCCCGCAGCCGATACGCTGGCAGCATCAAAAACCGAATTTGACATATCCACTGTGGCTGAAGGCCAGCTTGTCGTCATTCAATGGCAGGGCAAGCCTGTATTCGTCGTAAACCGTACAGCCGATATGCTGGAGCGAACCAAGGGTCACGAAGACAATCTCAAGGATCCGAATTCCGAGGCTATCGATGCCGTACAGGCCGGATGGATGGACACGCCGGAGAAGCGCACCCTCCGTGCGATCAAGCCGGAATATCTGATTGTAGTGGCTAGCTGTACGCACCTGGGTTGTATTCCGTTGTTCAAGCCTACGGCAGGGCAGAAGGATTGGGGCGAGTCCGTTCCTTCCGATTGGCCCGGAGGCTGGCATTGTCCATGCCATGGTTCGTTCTATGACCTGTCTGCCCGTGTCATGAATGGCTCACCGGCACCTTTCAATCTGTATGTGATGCCGTACAAGTACACTTCTGACAGCACAGTTCTTATTGGTTAAGTTTTAGTCGTTTTAGGGGGGGGGAATGTGATCGATAAGTTGATGAACACGGCAGTGTTCAAATGGATTGACGACCGCAGCAATATCGGCTCGATCATCCGCGAACACGTCACGGAATATCCGACGCCCAGAAATCTGAATTACATGTGGAATTTTGGTTCCCTGGCCATCACGGTCCTGGTGCTTCAAATTCTGACCGGCATATTCCTGGCCATGTATTACAAACCGTCGGCGGCGATGACCATCGGCGGCTATACGGTGGCCTTTGATTCGGTCGAGCGCATCATGCGCGATGTCAATTTCGGCTGGCTTATTCGTTATATGCATGCCGTTGGGGCTTCGGCCTTCTTTGTTGTTGTTTACATGCACATGGGGCGCGGCCTGTATTACGGTTCCTACAAAAACCCGCGTGAACTATTGTGGATCATCGGTGTTGTTATCCTGCTGATCATGCAGGGCGCTGCCTTCTTCGGTTATCTGCTGCCCTGGGGCCAGATGTCCTTCTGGGGCGCCGTTGTGATCACCAACCTGTTTGGCGCCATCCCGGTACTGGGTGATTTTATCGGCCAGCTTCTGGTCGGTGGTTTCGCCGTTGGTGACCCGACTCTGAACCGCTTCTTCTCACTGCACTATCTGTTCCCGCTGCTGCTGGCAGCCATTGTCGGCGGCCATATTCATGCCCTGCATGTGGTGCATTCCAACAATCCGGAAGGCATTGATATTGATCATGATAAGGAGACGATTCCCTTCCATCCTTATTACACGATCAAGGATGCCTTTGGTGTTTGCGTGTTCCTGCTGGCCTACTGCTACTTCGTGTTCTACAACCCAAGCGCTGGCGGCTATTTCATCGAGGTGGACAACTATGTGCCAGCCAACAACCTGCAAACGCCGGCCCATATTGCGCCGGTCTGGTATCTGACGCCCTGGTACACCATTCTGCGCTCATTCGAGAGCAAGTTGCTTGGTGTGATCATGATGGGCGCCTCCCTGGCAATTCTGTTTGTTCTGCCGTTCCTTGACCGTTCCAAGGTCAGGTCAGCGCGCTACAGGCCGGTTTACCGCCAGATGGTCATCCTGTTCTTTGTCGCTGTTCTGACACTGGGTTATTGCGGCCATGCCTCTGCTACACCTGTTCTTAAGGTGGTTGGCCAGATTGCGACAGCGGTTTACTTCGGGTTCTTCCTGCTGTTGCCGTTCGTACACAAGTTCGAGAAGACCAAGCCTGAGCCGGAGGGGATATAAGATGAAGCACGCATGGTCCTCACTTGTTTTCGCCACGATGATCGTGGTTATGCCTGCTGCGGCTTCTGCATCCGGCGGTGGGGCGCACCTGGAAGAGGCGAATATCAGCCTTGATCAGGAAACCCTGCGCAAGGGCCTTGAGGTCTTTACCGATGTTTGCATGGGCTGCCATTCCGCCAAATATGTGACCTATCGTGGCCTTATGGATTATCCGGAAATTGGACTGACTCGTGAACAGGTTGACGAGTTGCGCGGTGATAAGGCGCTGCTGTCCGGTCTGTTGACCGAACTGACTCCTGAAGATGCTGCTGAATTCTACGGCAAGGCGCCGCCCGATCTTTCAGTGATCGCACCCGGTCGCCGTGGTGGCGGCGACTACATATACTCCCTGTTGATCGGCTACGACCATGATCCCAAGGGGGAGATCGAAGACGGAAACTACAACAAGGCCTTCCCGGGCAACCGTACCGCCATGCCCGATCCGCTGGCCTGGCTCGATCATGATCCCGAAGAGACTGCAGACCTTGAGGAACAGGCTCGTGCCGTGTCCTCATTCCTTGTCTTTATCGGCGATCCGCATCAATTGGAGCGCAAGGCCATCGGCCGCTGGGTTATGGGCTTTTTGGTCCTGCTTACGCTGGTGCTGTATCTGCTGAAGAGAGAGGTGTGGAAAGACATCAAGAAGCACTGATCGCTTTCAGCCAACTTAATGTGCAGCGCCCGCCTTTATGGCGGGCGTTGTTTTTTTGAGTCACCGGGGATGCAGATGTTTGAGATGTTGTTAATTATCCATCCGTGCTCTATACATTAGCTACTACATTGCCTGGAGGTGAGTACATGGGGCGGGCATCCTTGATAAATACATCAACACTTCTGAAGCTTAGTCTCCTTGTCCTCATGTGTGTGCCGGCTCCGGCAGAGGGCGGCTTTTGGGATAAGGCCCAGGAGCATATAGGTCAAATGGGCACAGATGGTGCTCAGCAATCCATGCTCTCGAATACGGATATTGTCGCGGGGCTCAAAGATGCCTTGCGCGTCGGTAGCGATCATGTGGTCGACCAGCTTGGTGCCGCCAATGGGTTCAATAAAGACTCCAGCGTACACATTCCGCTTCCCGACTCACTGAAAATCGTACAGTCCGCGCTTAGCCGCATCGGTATGTCCTCAATGGTCGATGAGCTGGAGCTCAAGCTAAACAGGGCAGCAGAGGAGGCCACACCCAAGGCTAAAAAGCTATTCTGGGATGCGATCAATGATATGAGCCTGGATGATGCGAAGACCATCCTGGACGGGCCCGATGATGCAGCCACCCGCTATTTCCAGCGCAAGATGTCTCCGGGCTTGGCCACGGAAATGCAGCCGGTTGTTTCCAGCTCCCTGGCTGAAGTCGGAGCTATAAAGGCCTACGAGAATGTTATGGGGCAGTACAGCTCTATTCCATTCGTGCCTGACGTGAAGGCGAATCTCTCAGAGCATGTCATCGACAAGAGCCTGGCCGGAATCTTCTATTATCTGGCGCAAGAGGAGGCGGCAATCCGCAAAGATCCCGCTAAGCGTACAACGGAGATTCTGCAGAAGGTGTTCGCATCGAAGTAGGGAAATATAACGTATACCCATGTTGAAAATATCAAACGAAGTAAGCATCCCGGATGATGAAATCCAAATGCGCGCCATCCGCGCCCAGGGAGCTGGCGGGCAGAATGTAAACAAGGTTTCGTCCGCCATTCATCTGCGTTTCGATATCAGGGCTTCGTCTCTGCCTGACCTCTACAAGAAAAGGTTGCTGGCGCGGAATGATGATCGTATTTCAAGCCGGGGCGTGATTGTCATCAAAGCGCAGCGTTTCCGCAGTCAGGAGCAGAATAGGGAGGATGCGCTGAATCGCCTGCGGGAACTCATCAAAGGCGCAGCAATCGTTCCCAAAAAGCGCAGGCCAACAAGGCAGCCCTTGGCGGCGAAAAAGAAACGCCTGAATAACAAGGCCAAACGCGGTCAACTGAAATTTCTGCGCGGCAAGGTTGATGATTAACGGGGTGTAGTCTTCTGGTTCGAATCCTGAACGGTTTCCTTTTATAGAAAACCAGCAATTGGTCGCTGACTGTAGCCCACAACTTTTACTCAGTTCGTAAATATTCGATGTATTGGGTGTCTTCATTCAAAACATGGTCGACCAATAGATTCTTGATTGTTAGGCCTATTTCAATCCACTCAATGCTGAACTCGGTATTTTGAACTTGTAATTCCCCGTGGTCTTGCCACGGGGAGGTCTTATAGTTGATGAGTGGACGGTTTAGATAGAGTTCAGAAGGGCAGCCATT
>QIFG01000040.1 GCA_003228735.1 Zetaproteobacteria bacterium | reverse complement strand
CTTCTGCGGCCAGAACCTTCGTGATCGCTGCCGTCAACGTCGTCTTGCCATGGTCAACGTGACCAATCGTGCCAACGTTGACGTGCGGCTTAGTTCGCTCAAATTTTTCCTTGGACATCTGCCTTCTCCTATATATAGAAACGTTCCAAACTATCTCATCAGCGCCACGGCGCTAGTCACCGGTGGAGCCCAAGACGGGAGTTGAACCCGTGACCTCTTCCTTACCAAGGAAGTGCTCTACCACTGAGCTACTTGGGCCTGGCTCCTGTCGGCCTGCAAGCTGGAGCGGGTGACGGGAATCGAACCCGTATCACCAGCTTGGAAGGCTGGGGTTCTACCGTTGAACCACACCCGCACGACCCAAGCCCGACCCAAAAAAGCATGCCTGGTGGAGAGGGTTGGATTCGAACCAACGTAGGCTAAGCCAACAGATTTACAGTCTGCCCCCTTTAACCACTCGGGCACCTCTCCGCTCCAATACTCAGGATCGGAAGGCGCGCGATTGTGCCGTTTTCGCTGAGGGTGTCAACCGCGCGCTCAAAATATGTGATAGATAAGGGGAAAATGGAGCCGGCGAGAGGAGTCGAACCCCCGACATCCTCATTACAAGTGAGGTGCTCTACCAACTGAGCTACACCGGCTTTCGGGGCCGCATATTACTTCGCGTACCGATGAAGACAAGCAGCATATGACTAATTATTTAATAGGGTACTTCCTGGCCATCGAAGGCGATGAAGCTGCCGGGTTCATAGTCGTCTACATGGGAGATGATGTTTGTCATGCCGGAGACGGATGTTTCCACTTCGATCAGGCCGGATTGGCCTGTCATGTCCGTTTTCACCCAGCCCGGATGCAGGGTGATGACGCGCACGCCAAATAGCGCCAGATCAACGGCCATGGATTTGGATACGATCACGAGAGCGGCCTTGGCGGCGCGGTAGGCATAGGCGCCGCCGCTGGTGTTGTCACTCGTCGAGCCCATCTTGGAGCTGACATTGGCGATGGTTCCCTTTGCACGAATGACACGATCCTTTAATGCCTGAACGACATTGAGCGGGCCGATGCAGTCCACTTCGAACACCTGCCGCATGACCTCGGGCATGATTTTTTCGAGGTTTTGCCCGTCCTTGGCGGGGCCGTAGATGCCGGCATTGTTGATCAGGAGGTCAATTGTATCGGGAAGTCCGGCGTCGTTCTCAAATGGCGTGCAGATGTCCCATTGCAGCAGGCGCAGACGGTTACTATTGATGCCGGCAAGGCCGCCGGTATCGGAGCGGTAACAGGCCCAGACCTCATCTCCCTGTTGTAGATAGTGTTTTACAAATCCGAGGCCAAGTCCCCGATTCGCGCCTGTGATCAGTACGTTCATGGCGTCTCCTGATGTGTTAACCAGAGTATTTTTACCGCTATGGCGGCAAACACAAGGTTTGCTAGGCTTGGCCCATGCCCAAGAAGATGCATGTCCGCAGACGCTTCAGCCTGTCGTTGGCTGCGTCCTTAATTACGCACGCACTGCTGGCGGTGATTATCACCTGGCAGCACCCGGATAAGCCGCTGCCCAAGCCGCAGTTGCCGGAGTATCTTGATGTCGTGCTGCTTGATTCGCAGACTAAGTCCAGCGAGACACCGGATAAGGTGGATGCGATTTCGAACCTGAGCGCCAGGGGCGGTAACACACAGGCAAAGGATCGTGTTTCGCGTACAGCCAGGAGCCCGCTGGCCGGACAGCAGAAACGGCGAATGCCGATTGCGCCACAACTGCCGTCGCGGCCCAAGCCGGTGCCGGCGCCCAAGCCTGAGAAGCGTACGCGCACGTTGGCCCGGCGTGGCTTGACGCTGGATTCCACCACGCCGAAAAAACCGCAGAAGCGCCAGAAGCAGAAGAAGTCAAAGCTGCCTGATGTGCCGCTGGCCAATCTCATGCCATCAACCATGGCGCTGGCTGAACTGTCGCGCGATATAAAGCGTGAGCGCCGCTTGAAGAGCATGTTGTCACGCGAGGATGATGTGCCGATCAATACGCGTGAGGCCAAGTATGCGCCTTATGCCCGGCAACTGGTGGCGGCCCTGGAGGAACAGTGGCGGCCGGGCCAGGCTAATTATAACGAGTATCCGGAGCGGGAACGGCGCTCGCTGATGCGCATTACGATTGAAGGCAATGGCGATTTGAGCCGTGTGGAAATCCTCAGGCCCAGTCCTATCCATCAGTTAAACGAAACCGCCGTGGCGGCTATCCATGCCGCCGCACCATTTCGGCCATTGCCCAGTGTCTGGGGACTGGACCGAGTGAATTTCTATCTGACCTTCGAAGTGGTTGAGGACCGCTTTGTCTTCAGGTCGCTCTAACGAGTTGTCCAAACAGAAATTACTAAACTGGTATTATGCCAGTGCGCGAGACCTGCCATGGCGGCACACTTCCGATCCCTACGCCGTCTGGGTTTCGGAGATTATGCTGCAACAAACGCAGGTGGTCACAGTCATACCGCGATTCCTCGATTGGATGCAGCGCTTTGACGATGTCGAAAGCCTGGCTGATGCCGAGCCCGATGCAGTCATGAAGGCATGGGAGGGCCTGGGCTATTATCGCCGCGCCCGTTTCCTGCATGCGGCCGCCGGACAAATTATGTATAGGCATGGCGGCAGGTTTCCGGATCACTTCGATGACATGCTCGCGCTTCCCGGCATCGGCCGCTCGACAGCCGGGGCGATTTCCTCGATCTGTTTTGGCGCACATACGCCTGTGCTCGACGGTAATGTAAAACGTG
Organism: Zetaproteobacteria bacterium; assembly: GCA_003228735.1. GTDB lineage: Bacteria > Pseudomonadota > Zetaproteobacteria > Mariprofundales > Mariprofundaceae > SZUA-181. Next base: position 5,511 of record QIFG01000040.1, on the reverse strand, counting down.
TGTTGAGCCGCTGGCATGCCAGCCCGGATGCAACTGAAACAGAGCTTTGGCGGCTGGCGCAGGATGCCATTCAGTCGCAGGGCGACCCCGGCCAGTGGAATCAGGCCATGATGGAGTTGGGCGCCCGCATCTGTCTGCCGCGTCGGCCTGAATGTGTGGCATGTCCCGTACACACACATTGTGCTTTGGCTTTTTCTCCTGTGGAAAAGAAACAAACGAACAGAGTGGCAGTCAGAGATGTGCACTGGCGGGTACACCTGCATCTTGATGGAAGTAATGCCGTCTGGCTGCAACAGCGCCCTGGCGATGGCATCTGGGGAGGGCTGTGGTCACCGCCGGTAACCGAACTTGGGCGGAAGCCATCAAAAAAGCCCTGTCATATTCATCAGCTGACCCACCGAAGGCTTCATCTGTATAGCCATATTTCTAAGAGCATGCCGGAGGGCGAAGGGCGTTGGGCAGAAGCCCTGAATGATGTCGCAGTGCCGACCGGTATGCGAAGGCTGTTGCAAAAGCACGGGATGCGGGCATGAGCATTCGCTTGCTGGCCGCCGCGGCGCTTCTTTTAAGCTGGACAGTATCGGCGCAGGCAGCAGGCGGCATGGTGGTTTCGGCCCATTCGCTGGCTACCCAAAGCGGCATTGCGATGCTGGAGCATGGCGGCAATGCCTTTGATGCCGCCGCGGCCGTGGCGCTTGATGTCGGTGTCGTCGAACCTGCCGGTTCCGGCATCGGCGGCGGCGGCTTTTTCCTGCTTTATATCGCCAGGGAAGATCGTTACGTCATGCTTGATGCGCGCGAAACCTCGCCACAACTGGCAGGTCACGGGGAAGTGTACGAAACGCAGTCCAGCATCGATGGCCCGCAGTCCGCGGGCGTGCCGGGCCTGATTGCCGGTGTGGATCATTTAATCCATGAATATGGAAGATTATCGCGGACGAAGATTGCGGCGCCTGCCATCCGGCATGCGCGTGATGGCTTTGCAGTGTCGACCCGTTACAGGTCTGTCGCCAAGTGGCGGCAGAAGGTGTTGGCTATTTCTCAGGCCGGGGACATCTATCTTGACCGGGGAAATGTGCCTGATGAGGGATATCTGATCCGGCAGGCCGCTCTGGCTGAAACCCTTGAGCGTTTTTCCCGCCTCGGGGCCGATGACTTCTATCGAGGGCAAACCGCGGGAAGGCTGGTGGCCGACATGAGGCGTGACGGCGGCCTGATCCGCGAATCTGATCTTGCGGCCTACCGCGTCATTGAACGCAATCCCGTCGAATTCGATTACAGGGGATGCCGCGTGGTATCCGCCGCCCTGCCATCATCCGGTGGTCTGGTGCTGGCCGAAGTCTTCGGCATGCTTAGCCGTGATGACCTGGCTGCAATGAGCGAGTCTGATCGGGCGCATCTTCTGGTGGAGGTCATGCGCCGGGCTTACCGCGATCGTGCCGCCTACATGGGGGATGCCGATTTTGTGCGTCCGCCTGATGATTTATTGAGTCCTGTGCGTCTGAAAAGGTTGCGTGAAGGCATTGACATGAGCCGGGCAACGCCGAGCTCATCGCTGCCGCCTGCGCTTGCCTTATCCGGCAGTGGTGCGAACACGACACATTTCTCTGTGATTGATGCCGAAGGCAATATGGTGGCCGCGACGCTGTCGATTAACTACGGCTTCGGTTCGGGCTATGTGTCGCCTTCGACCGGCATTCTGCTCAACGATGAGATGGATGATTTCGTCACCCGGCCAGGCCAGCCTAATGTATATGGCCTGGTGGGGAGTAGAGCCAACCATGTTGCCCCCGGCAAGCGGATGCTTTCGTCGATGTCGCCGAGTTTTGTCATCGGGCCGGAACGCACGCTGCTGACCGGCACGCCCGGCGGCTCGCGCATTATCAGCATGGTGATGCAATCCATACTGGCATTTGTTGAAAACAGGAAGCCGCCGGAAGACTGGCTGCAGAAGCCGCGTTTTCACCATCAGTACCTGCCCGATGAAATCCAGCATGAGTCCGGTGCATTCACGGCTGATGTGATTGAACAGTTGAGAAACAGGGGGCATAAGCTCAGGCAGATCCGGCCATACGGAAACATGCAGGCCATTGTCTGGAACCGTGAAAAAGGCACATATATTGGCCTTGTCGATCCGAGGGGAGAGGGGGTGGCAGTCACTTTTCCTGCCGGCTCGAAGCATTGACATCAGCGCGCTCAGTGTCTTGACTGATGGGTTTCGAATGGACGGGGAGGTCTTATCAGGCGTGACAATGGCTTTTCATGATATCAGCGGTGGTGCGTAAGCGATGAGCGAGGCCGGGCCTTTCAGCCCAGTCGTGCGGCTGGCCGAACGCGTAGGCCGCAGCACGGTGGGTGGCATCGAGGGCATCGGTCACGGCGCCTCGCTGCTGGCCGAATCGATCTACTGGACGTGCCTCGGCTGGCGGAAGCATCAGCCGGTGCGCCTGCCCGCTGTTTTTTCCGAGATGATGGAAGTCGGCATCCGCGCAATTCCGATTGTGATGGTTTTGTCCGCCGCCATTGGCATCATGCTGGCCATTCAGGGCATTTACACGCTGAAGATGTTTGGAGCTGAATCGCGTGTGGTTATCGGCATCGCCTTTTCGGTGGTGCGCGAGTTCGCACCGCTGATTACTGGCATTCTGGTAGCCGGGCGTTCCGGGTCGGCCCTTGCAGCCCGTCTCAGCACCATGAAGATCAACGAGGAGATCGATGCCCTGACATCCATGGGCGTCAACCCGGTGCGTTTTCTGGTGGTGCCGGCGCTTCTGGCCATGCTTGTCATGCTGCCGGCGCTGACCTTTTTCTCTGATTTTATTTCTCTGTTTGCAGCAGGTATTTACGTCAATCTTGATCTCGGCCTGAGCCTTGCCGCCTATGCCGACCAGACGCTGGATATCCTGTCCGTGGATGATCTGATGCATGGCCTGGGCAAGAGCGTCCTGTTTGCCTTTCTGATCACGCTGGTCGCCGTCGTAAACGGCGCCGCTGTGACCGGTGGGGCCGAGGGTGTGGGGCGGGTCACAACGCGTTCGGTGGTGCATGCGATTACGGCCATCGTTATTACCGATATGCTGTTTGCCTTCCTGGTGACCCACTGATGGCTTCCCGGGCCGTTATCGAGGTTCGCGATCTCGTCACCCATTATGGCGAGCGCATGATTCTCAAGGGCGTGAGCATGGAAGTGCACGAAGGCGAGGTCATGGTCATCATGGGCGGCAGTGGCTCCGGCAAGAGTACGCTGCTGCGCCACATGCTTAGCCTGGAACAGGCGACCTCCGGCAGCATCAGGCTGTCGGGTGTGGATATCTGTACGGCCAGCACCGAGGAGATGTACGAGCTTCGGCTGAAGATGGGGGTAGCTTTTCAGGGCGGCGCCCTGTTCAGTTCAATGACGGTAGGCGAGAATATCATGTTGCCGCTGTACGAACATACGAAGCTCGATCACATGACCATGGAAATCATGGCACGCCTCAAACTTGAGGTTGTCGATCTGGCGGGTTTTGAAAACCTGATGCCGTCCGAGCTTTCCGGCGGCATGGTCAAGCGGGCGGCGCTGGCGCGGGCTATTGTCATGGATCCGAAGATGCTGTTCTGCGACGAGCCTTCGGCCGGCCTGGATCCGGTCGTATCCAATGCCATCGACGATCTGATTTTGAAGCTTCGCGATACGATGGGTATGAGCATCGTGGTTGTAACCCATGAACTGGACAGCGCCTTCAAGATCGCCGATCGCATCACCGTGCTGGATCAGGGCGACATCCTGTTTATCGGCACTGTGGATGAGTTGAAGAATAGTGATAACCAGCGAATCCAGAATCTGCTGAACCGGCAGTCCGGTGAAGAGGAACTCGACCCGGAGGCCTATCTCAGACGGCTGACCGGCGAAGACACTCTGGTAAAGGCGGCGTAAACAATGAAAAGCAACAAGATCAATTATGCGGTGGTGGGCAGCTTTGTGCTGGCCATTCTTGCCGGGCTGGTGATATCGGTGGCCATGCTGACCGGCCGCACCGGCGCAACGGACACCTATTTTGCCGTATACGACAACGTCACCAATATTAAATACGGCACTCAGGTGATGTTCGAGGGCTATCCGGTCGGGCAGGTGGAGGATGTCCAGCCGTTGCAACAGGAAGGAAAGGTGCGCTTCCGTGTCGACATGAGCGTATTGCAGGACTGGCATATTCCGGATGACAGTATCGCCCAGGTGACATCCTCCGGGTTGCTGGCGGCCATTACCATTGTCATTCAGGCCGGAAGAAGCAAGACCATGCTTGAGCCAGGTGCTGAAATTCACTCCAGCAGCCAGAAGGGCATGTTTGATGCGATCTCTTCCGTAGCCGGGGAAACCACGGGCCTGATCCAGCGCCTGCGCGATATTGCCGACCACTTTGCCGACAAGGCGCCGGAAATCACCGCCAACCTCACCGAATTTTCGGTCAAGCTGAACAAGAGCGGCAGCCAGTTGCAGGAAATGCTGAAAAAGAAAAATGCCGAGAATCTGGAAGCGTCCCTGGCTAATTTCTCCGGGCTGTCTGAAAACCTGCAGGAGTCAACCAGGAAGCTTGATACGCTGCTGAATGATTTCTCCCTGCTTGCCAGCGAGAACAAGAACGGCATCAAGGATTCAGTTGAAGACCTGCGCCATATTATGGCCTCGATGTCGCGGCATATTGATGCCATCTCTCACAATCTGGAAATTTCCAGCCGCAACATGAGCGAGTTCAGTCGCCAGATCCGGGCCAATCCCGGTGTGCTCTTAAGCGGCAAGCCACCGGCGGACGAGGCTGCACAATGAACCGGCATATGAGGCAATACACCTGTTTTCTGGTCGTGCTGATGCTGGGGGGAGGCCTCTTGGCGGGTTGCGGCCAGACCAGGGTGCCGCAGGATCATTACTACCGCCTGAACCTGACGGCTCCGGCCAGGATGGAGCAGCCGGTGTTTTCCGGCACGCTCGCCATTAAGCGCTTTGCTGCCGATGGCATGCTGCAGGCGCGCGGCATCATCCACAGTCAGCCGGGCAGGCCGCTCGAGGTAGAGAGTTATCACTATCATCACTGGACGGATATTCCTCCCGTTATGCTGCAGGAGTTGCTGGTGGGTTATCTCAGAGCCGCCAATGTCGCTCCCAGCATTGTCGCCGGGGGGGTGGATGTTGAGCCCGACTATATTATCAAGGGCAGGATCAAGCGTTTGGAGCGTGTGACCGGCTCTGTTTCCGAAGGCGCTTTCGAACTCGAACTTAGGCTGATTAAGGCGGCTTTACGACAGACGGTTTTGCAGCGCAGCTACCGTCAGCAGGTTCGGGCCGATGACCAGACGGTTGCCGGTACGGTCGCCGCGCTGAATCAAGCCCTGGCAAATGTTTATGCTGAATTTCTCAGTGACCTGACAGCATTGGAGTTGGAGCACTAGTGTCCTGTCCCGTAGAAGAGCATACCATCAGAGCCATCCCAAGGAACCAAGGCAAGGCGCGTCCCGCAGCCAATGGCATGTCCTTGG
>QIFG01000064.1 GCA_003228735.1 Zetaproteobacteria bacterium | reverse complement strand
GACTAAAGTCCGTCCAAACGGCTTGCGGCCTTTTTGTGATTCGGGCTTTCAGCCCTCAGGGCCTGCGCCCCGCCCTGGCGGGCGTCCAAACGGCCTGCGCCCTTTTTGTCCTCTTGCTGCTGATTGCGATACCGGCTCAGGCCGGTACGTTATCCATCATCGGACGGGACACATGGGCCGAGGTCAAGCAGGTGTTCGATGGTGACACCTTCCGCACAGTGGATGGAGAAAAGGTGCGCTTGCTGGGAATCAATGCCCCTGAAGTGGCGCATGGCGCCGAACGCGGCGAACCCCTCGGAATCAGGGCAAAGCTCTTTCTGCAGGGCCTCATCAAGGGCAAGCTCGTACGGCTCAAACAGGATCAGGAGAAGCGCGATACCTATGGCCGCCTGTTGTCCCAAGTCTACCTGCGTGACGGCGCCTGGGTGAACGGCGCCATGATTGCGGAAGGGCTTGCTCTTGTTTACACCTTTGCGCCCAACCTTCACTTTGCCGGCGATCTGCTGCGGCTGGAAAGGAAGGCGCGCAATCAAAAGCTTGGCATCTGGAAAACCAACCGCTTCCGTGTCTTGCAGGCCACAAGCATCGGCAACCATCACATCGGCCAGTTCCGGCTTGTGCAGGGCAAGGTCAGTCGAACGGACAAAAATGGCTACGGGTTTCGTCTGAGCGCCCTGAATATCAGCATCCCGCGTAAATACCGCGTCTATTTCAGCCAGCCGCCAAATATCAGGAAAGGACAGCAACTTCTTGTGCGCGGCGCCATCCGCATCAGCAAAGGAAAGCTGTTTCTGGCCTTGCATAGTCCCTTTGATCTGGAGATCATAAGGTGATGAGGCACTCGACCCCTTCGCGACTGTTCTTATCCGGCACGGCACTGGCTGCCGCAACCATGCTGCTCGCCTCTTGCGCCACCAATCCGGTCAGCAAGAAGAGCGACTTCGTGCTGATGAGTGAGAAGCAGGAACTCCAGCTTGGGCAACAGGCAGCCGCGCAGATCGAAAAGCAGATGCCGTTGCTTGAAAAATCCGACCCCCTTGTCCACTACGTGGACAGGGTTGGACAGCGTGTGGCGCGGGTCAGCGACCGGCCAGAGCTGTTTTACCGCTTTCATGTCGTCGATGACGACAACATCAATGCCTTTGCCCTGCCCGGCGGCTACATCTACATCAACCGTGGCCTGCTCACGCACATGAACAGTGAAGCCGAGCTTGCCGCCGTGCTCGGCCACGAGATCGGCCATGTCACAGCCAGGCATGCCGTCAAACGCTATACCCAAGCCCAGGCCTACAACATCGGCATGGCGATCACCTCCATCTTTATACCCATCCCTCAAGCAGCCAGCCAGTTGACCAACCTGCTGGCCACAGCCGTCATCTCCGGCTACGGGCGCGAAGCTGAATTGCAGTCCGACGAGCTTTCACTGCGCTATATCGGCAATGCCGGTTATGATGTGCGCGCCACGGCCAACATCCTGAAAACTCTGGAACGCCTTGACGAAATCAGCAAAAAAGAAAAGAAGGAAGCTGGCGAAGAGGTTAAGGAAAAATATCATGGCGCCTTTGCCAGCCATCCCGAAACCAGGAAACGCATCGAAGAGGCCGTGGCCAGAGCAGCCTCGTTACAGAACACCGGTGGCGACATCGGGCATGCGGCGCTGATGGCGGCACTGGACGGCTACCCTTACGGCGACAGCCCCAAGCAGGGCGCCGTAGTCGGCAATCGCTTCCTGCATCCTGATCTCGGCATCCAATTCGAGTTCCCGAAACGCTGGCAGATTACAAACACGCCACAAGCGGTGCAGGCCCGTGTGCGCAAGCAGGATATCTACTTCATGCTGACTACCAAGGAATTGCAGAAACGGCAGACAGCAGCTGAAATTCTGCGCAGCCTGTTTCCCGAACGGCGCATGGGGCCGGTCAGTGAGGGAAATCGTAATGGCTTTGACTTTGCGCATGCCGTCGCCAACGTCTCCGCACCACATGTCAGCAAGGCGAGGGTACACGCGACCGTGCTGCTGGATGGCCCTCGCGCCTATGTTATGACCATGTGGAGTGAGCGTGGTGACAGCTTTACCAAAAACCGTGATGAATTTGATCAGATTGCCGCCAGCTTCCGCACTTATGACGTGAAGCTGCACGGCGATGTACCGCGCATCAGCCTGCATGTCTGGAAGAGTGGCGATTCCTGGCAAAAACTTGCAAGTAAAAGTAAACACATTCTGGGACCTCTGACGGCAGATAAGCTGGCAGCGCTGAACGGCATGGGCCTCGACCAGAAACCCATGCCCGGCGTCATTATCAAGACCGTCCGCTGATGTGACCCCTACCCCAAGGCTGGCGGTCTACATCAGCGGCCATGGCTATGGCCATCTGGCCCAGATCGCCCCGGTACTTGAAGCCCTGCATCGAACGCACCCCGATCTTTCCCTGCTGATCCGTACGAACATCAATGAAAAAACTATCCGCTGTTTTCTGTCCGCCCCCTTTGAGCTTGTTGCCGGAGAGGTCGATATTGGTGTCGTACAAAAAAATGCATCCGAGGAAGATGTGCCTGCCACGATTAAAGCTGCCCGTGATTTTTTCTCAGGCTGGGAGGAACGCATTACCAGGGAGACCGAACGGCTCGGAAAATATCGTCCGAACCTGATCCTGTCCGATATCTCGCCTCTGGCCTTTCCTGTCGCAAAAAAGCTTGGCATTCCGGCTATCGGCCTGTGCTCACTGGACTGGCATGCTATCTACAGCACCTATCTCCCTGCTGACGATGCGCTGTTAGGCCTGCTTGCAAATGCACACGGCCAAGCCGATGTACTGCTGCAGCCGCCATTGAATATGCCGATGCCGAGCTTTCCGAACATCAAGCGCATTGCGCCAATATCACGTCATGCAAACCATGACCGCGATGAAGTGCGCCGGCATCTGGAACTGACTGAAGGAGAACGGTTGGGCATGATCATGTTTGGCGGCGCCGGTGATCCGCCGTTCAATATTGAGGCGCTGGACAACATTTCCGGCTGGCGATTCTGTATTCCCGGCGACAGTGATGCTGAGCTGGCAGCACAGATTCGACAGGTTTCGTACAGGGGCGCTTTCTCAACCGTTGATTACGCAGCGGCAGCGAATGCTGTGATCTGCAAGCCGAGCTACAATATCCTGGCTGAGTGCTGGCGCTATAAAATCCCGGTCATCTACGTGCCAAGGCCGGACTTCCTGGAATATCCGTATCTGCGGAACTGGTTACAGAAAAACGCTCCGGCAGTGGAACTCACAGTTCCTGATTTCAGGGCGGGAAACTGGCAACAGGCGCTGGACACGGCGGTTCAGATGCCCAAACGCTACCCGGAAACGAATATGGATGGAGATGTGCGGGCGGCAGAGATCATCAGCCACTATCTAAGCTAACCCAGCAGTAAAATTGAACCACAAAGGCACCAAGGCACAAAACTTGAATTCCTCATTGTTTTTCGTGACTTTGTGCCTTTGTGGTGAAACATCTTGTGCATTTTGCATTAGATTTTATGGGTGAGCGGCCAAGCTAAATAGAGACTCGCACCTCCAGCCCGAGCTTCCGAATCCGATCCGCAAAGGTTGCCATCTCATCCTCCGGCAGACTGGAAAGCTGACTGGCAAATTCCGGCTGCATTGAGGGCCGCGCCAGTCCATACAACAGCACGCCTTCAAGACTTGTCCCGCCATCGATCAACCTTTTCAGAAAATCCAGGTAGGCCTGCCGTTCCCCCTCATCCGGCCCGGCGCCCTCGAAGGCGAACAGGCAGGTCTGAATCCAGGTCGGGCACAGCCCGGCCACGGTTTCAATCTGTAACTTTAGCCGCTCAAGATGCAACCTAACGCCATTGGTGCGCTGCATACCCTCCTCAGTAGCGGTATCCATCTTGGCCCAGACCTCGCCATTGTGGCCGGCCATCGCCTTAAGCCCAAGCTGCACATGAGTACGGTGTACATAGGAGGCATTGGTAATCAGGCGCAGCTTCACGTCCGGGGATAGTTTCAATTCGTCCATCACGCCCGTGATACGCTGCACAACCTTGTCGAACTGGGCGCAGCTTGTCGGCTCGCCATTGCCGGAGATGGCGATATCGCAAAGCCTGCGGCAATCCTCCGGTACTCTGGCCTGCATAAAGCCACCATTGACTACATCATCCAGGAAGCCTCGCAACTCCGTTTCAAGTAAATCCAGATCGATTTCCGGCGCCACGCCGCGCATCAGGCCCGGCACCTGACAGTAAACGCAGCGCCAGTTACAGGCATTATTTGTATTCAGATTGATGCCGACGGAAACGCCGCCGGCGCGCCTTGAGACAACCGGGTAGATATATTTCAGCCCCGCCGCATCGCGGTCGTGGTTGCTTGTCTCCAGCAGATGCAGACTCATGCGCCCATTGTAGCCCCATGCCGCCGGCAAACGCCAACGGCTGGCGATATTCCCTGCGGTTGACTATGCTGAACCCCTGACCGGTGGGGGTAGGCCTTGCGGCCTTTCTACTGGGAGTGGAGGTGTCATGTGAGCGGCAACAACGAAAGCCTTATCGGTATCGGCGAACTCTTTTCACGCACCTGGGATGTCTTCAAACGCCGCTGGCTGACGCTTCTGGTAATTTTCATCCTGGGTTTCATTTTAACCTTTGCCGCCATCGGCCTACCCATCGCCGGTGCTGCATGGCTGGATATGCCCGGCATAAGTGCCGTGGGTATTGTTACAGGCTTCATTGTCGTGTTCTGGTACATGGCAGCTTTCGTCTTCGCCGTCACGAACGAACAGCTGGGCGTCTTTGCCGCCTTCGGCGCCAGCTGGCGAAGAATTCTGTCATTTACCTGGCTGGCTACTGTGTTCGGCTTCATCGTTATGGGCGGTTTCATGTTGCTCATCATTCCGGGCATCATCTTTGGCGTCTGGTTCTACTTCTCCATGTTTATCCTGGCTGCCGAGGACGAGCGCGGCATGGCAGCCATGCTGAAAAGCAAGGCCTATATCGAAGGCTACTGGTGGGCGGTTTTCCTTCGCCTTTTCCTGCTTTTCTTCCTTGTTCCACTTGGCCTGAACCTGGCTATATCCTTGCTGGTCTGGTTTATCAGCGAACTCACAGGCGATCCCATCATCACCATGGTCATCATGGTCATTCTCGCCATTCCCGTGCTGCTTTTTACTCTGTTTTCGATGCTTGCCACCTATCTGATCTATGACGACCTGCGCACAATCAAAAAGAATATCGCCTTCAAAGCAACAACCGGAACAAAGACCAAATGGCTGATCGTGGCCCTGCTCGGCTATGCATGGCTGCCCATCACGGTAATGGTTTATGGAGCCAAGAAACTAGTAGGGGAACTGATTCCATTCGACGACTTCAATTTTGAGATGGGGACGGGCCTGCCGGATATTAAGACCACCCCCAAAGCGGAGTCTCCCACTAAAGACAGCCAGCCGCGTCAGACTCCGGCCACGCCGGAGGTAAGCCCGGCAGCATCAGGCAGCATGGTTCTCATCAATGGCGGCTGCTTCCAAATGGGTGATGTCTTCGGCGACGGCGGCAGCGATGAGCGTCCTGCGCACAAGGTCTGCCTGAATGATTTCTGGCTGGACGCCAAAGAAGTCAGTCAGGGTGACTATGAGCAGGCCACGGGCAGCAATCCGTCACGCTTCAAGGCTGACAACAAGCCGGTCACAAACGTCACATGGCTGCAAGCCAGGGGATATTGCGCCAGGGCCGGCAAGCGGCTGCCGGCCGAGGCCGAGTGGGAGTTTGCGGCGCGTGCAGGCGGCAAAGATTCCAGATGGTCCGGCACCAGTGAGGTCGAAAAGCTGGCTGATTATGCATGGCACGACCGCAGCTACTCCGGCGGCCCGCATGCCATCGGCCTGAAAAAGCCCAATGCCCTGGGCCTGTATGACATGACCGGCAACGTCTGGGAAATGGTGGCGGATCGCTATCATTCGCGTTATTACGCAAGCAGTCCGGAAGAGAATCCGAAAGGCCCGAAGACGGGCGATGCGCGCGTCATGCGTGGCGGCGCCTGGTTCACGCAACCTGCTGATCAGTTGCGCACCACAGTCCGCTACATCACCAGGGAAGACAAGGCCGACGACAGCATCGGCTTCCGCTGCGCCAAATAAGCGCAGTCCGGCCTCCGTATGATACGCCACCCTGGTCTCAGATGGATGCTGGCGGCCCTTGCCTGCCTGCCGCTGTTGTCCTGCACCGAGGATATGCGCGACGGGTTCAGGGAGATGATGGCGATCCAGCAGGCGGTGATGCATGAGTTCGAGTTGCCATCAGTCAAAATCAATGTACAGAACGGCCGGGAACTTGGCCTGACGCTGGAAAACTCCCGCTTTAACGAGCAAACGCCGGAGCAGCGGCGGGTTCAGGCAATAAAGATCGCCCGCTTCACCAAATCAAAACTTAATAAGCTGAAAGGCATTGAGGCGATCTGGGTGAAATACGTGATCTACGAGAAGAAATACATGATCGTCGACTACACCGAAACACTGGAGACTTATCACTTCCGCACCTCGGAATTGCAGGACGCCTTTATCCGCTCCTAATCTGGTGACTGTTCAGCAAATCTATTCCCAGATGATCTTGACGAGCACGCGTTTCCTGCGGCGGCCATCGAACTCGCCGTAGAAAATCTGTTCCCAGGGGACGTGATGGCGACAACCACTTTACGGCGCATGTGGGGCAAGTTCTAGGCAGCCTTCTCTATCGCCAGTTTCAAACCAAGCGCGTGCAACAGCTTGTTCAAGGTCGTGATCTTCGGGTTGCCCTTACCGGAAAGGGCCTTGTAGAGGCTCACACGGTTGATGCCTGCATTCTCGGCGACCTTGCCCACGCCATGCACCGCTGTCACATCCTTGAGCGCCAGCAGAAACATGGCGGGGCCGTCTTCCTCCAGTGCGGCGTTCAGATAGGCGCGGGCATCCTCCGGATCGCGCAATGCCTCGGCCAGGGTTGCTTCATATGGTCTACTTCCAGGCATCTTTCCTGCTCCTGTAGTCTCGCCAATACTCCTGAGCCTGCTGCACATCTCGGCTTTGAAAGCTTGGGAAGTCAGGCTATCTCCAGTCATTACAGGCTACTCGCCGATGATCTTGACTAGAACGCGTTTCCTGCGCCTGCCATCGAACTCACCGTAGAAAATCTGTTCCCAGGGGCCGTGATCCAGTTGGCCATTGGTAATGGCGACAACCACCTCGCGGCCCATGATCTGCCGTTTCATGTGCGCATCGGCATTGTCTTCACCTGTATCATTGTGCCGGTACTGATCAATTGGCGCATGCGGGGCCAGCTTTTCCAGCCACACTTCGTAGTCGTGATGCAGGCCGCGCTCGTCGTCGTTGATGAATACGCTGGCCGTAATGTGCATGGCATTGACCAGCACCAACCCTTCGCTGACGCCGCTCTCAACAATGCAGTCCTGCACCTCCGGCGTAATGTTCACGAACCCGCGTCGGTTCGGCACGTTGAACCAAAGCTCTTTACGGTAACTCTTCATCGTTTCCTCCTCACAATAAGGCAGTCCTGCCGTTTGGACGCACGCAAGGGCGCCCGAAAGGTGAGGGACATGGTTGCCCCGAATCACAATAAGGCCACTAGCCGCCTAGGGAACAAATAGGGGGACATAATACCTATTTCCCCTTCTTTTTTCGGCCAGCTCTCTTGATCTCCAGGTCACGGCCAAGTCGTTGAGAGACTCTGCGAATAAATCGTTCACTACCCAAGGGTCGCCCCGTTCGCTCATGTCTGCACACTTCTTCGTATAATCGTTCATCCCCGCTTGCCAGCAACCCCCGCCAGTCCGAAACCCGGTCCAGCATGGGTTGCACCTTCACCAGTTTGTCATTCCGGCCTGACAAATGCGCAGATGCACTGCTCCAGCACCACTCCTCTGGGCGACTAACCATCCTCGCCCATACCGGATTCAGTTCCACATATCGAACCGCTGCTATAAGATAATCCTCATCCATCGGAAACGAGGCAAATCGGCCCTGCCACAAGTATCCCGTCCAATTCTCACGCGAATTGATCATCCGGGTATACCGCCGATGCGCTTCCCCAATTGCCTTGGCCAGCCCCTGTTCCGCTTCTGGCACTGCAATCATATGCACATGATTGGGCATCAGGCAGTAAGCCCATATTTCCACTGAACACTTACCGCACCATTCCGCCATCAAATTGAGATAGGCCTCATAATCCGCATCACGGAAAAATGTATCCTGACGGCGATTGCCACGCTGAGTGACATGATGCGGAACACCAGGAACAACGACTCTTGCAATCCGGCCCATGCCATGAATGTGAACTCAAACTACCAACCAGTCAAGGAATAGGTATTGTGTCCCCGGAATTGTGGACTCTGAGCCTTTGCAAAACCCATCAAGCATGATGAATTAACGCCGGTTAAGGCGCAAGAAGGATGGGTGCTGACGTCATTAGCCAAAGCATCGGGCCGCGAGTTATCCAGCCTAAGTCAGGCTGCCGGACGATTGTACGGACGAAAAAGTGTGGATAAGAGTGTGCAGGCAAAGGTTGGTCGAATCAAAAGCGCTACTCAAATACCCATAAGTCAAGCCTGACCCGGTTACGGTTAGAATGGCCCCTGGAAATGGATGTGATTCGCTTTGATTAGCAGCGATGAATTCCTGTCCTCGTCATCATGCGTCAAATGATAGACCAGACCCCTTCATCTT
>QIFG01000061.1 GCA_003228735.1 Zetaproteobacteria bacterium | reverse complement strand
CCATAGCCATGCTATGCTCGCGCCGATACGCCTTGCGGACTGACCGCCCGGCAGTTCGCTGCATAGGGCTTTATTTATGAAGGTATTAGTAGTATTGCGCCTTGGGGTGGCCTTGCATGGCCGCCTGACGAAACCCTGCAATCTGTGAGGCGCTGGGAACGGATGCATCAGCTTTCTTCTCGCCCCCACCCTCAGAGCCACATGCGCTGAAACTCACAGCAAATGCCAGGGCAATAACATACAGTCGGAATTTCATTTCATATCCTTTCCCGTAAGCCATTGACGGACAACCTGCACAATATACTCGGGGCTGGTCTTGTGGCCCATTATATCCACAACCTTGCCGTCGGGGCCAATGATAAACAGATATGCCGTATGAAACACTGCGTACTTTTCCCCCGGCTCCGAATCCACCCGGTGATATTCGGCCTGATAGGCGCGGGCCGCCTCGGAAATCTGGGCCTCAGTACCACTCAGGCCAATAAAGCTTGGATGAAAAAAGCCGACATATTCGGCCAAATGCTCCGGCGTATCCCGCCCATGATCGACAGTGACCAATATACCCTGCACCTTTTCGAGTTCGGCATCACTGAGCAGGTCAAACGCACTGGCCACATGATCAAGTGTCGCCGGGCAGATGTCCGGGCAATGCGTGTAGCCAAAGAAGAGAAGGACAACCTTACCCCGGTAGTCGTGCAGGGAAACAGGTCCCGAAACAGCGGAAAGCGTAAAATCGCCACCCAGCGAGCCGGCATTGCCAACATGCGTGGGCTCCTCACTGCTACAGCCTGAGAAGCCAGCGAGAACGAGAATACTTTATGAAAGCTATGGAACGAGATAACATAGATGGCACGCCATGATGCAGAAAACTGGTTAAGTCAGCATGAGTTTCCGGAAGCAAAGGTATGGGTTCCTTTTGCGTTTGCAGCGGCCTTCCGGCCTATACCGAGTCCACCACCATGGCGCCAAACAGCAGAATGAGATAGATGATTGAAAAGGCAAACAGGCGCATATCGCAGTCCTTATCCGAACGCAGGAAGCGCACGGCCTTGGCCAGAAACATCAGGCTCAGAATGACGGCTGCGGCCAGGTAGACAGTTCCTGCCATGCCGTAAACATAAGGCAGTACGGACAAGGGAATCAACAGCAGGCAATAGATGGCGATGCGCTGTTTGGTCGGCTTTACACCCTTGGCAACAGGAATCACCGGCACATTCGCCCGGGCATAATCTTCTCTGTATTTCAGGGCAAGGCTCAGGGCATGTGGTTGCTGCCAGACAACCATGATAAAAAACAGTATCCAGGCCGGGGCGGCCAGATCACCTGTGACTGCGGCATAGCCGACCATCGGCGGCACCGCTCCGGCAATGCCGCCAAGTTGATTCGCCCATGGCGTCGTCCGCTTCGTCCACATGGTGTAGACAACGACGTAACCGAATACGCCGGCGCCCGTAACCAGCGCCGTCAACGGATTGACCGTCCAGGCCATCAGGGCCAGGGAGCCGACAACCATAGGCAGGGCGATGGCCAGCACTTGGCGGCTTTCAATCTTGTCGGCAGCCAGGGGTCTGGATTTCGTGCGCCGCATCAGGCCGTCGATATCGCGATCATGATAATTGTTAAGCATGCAGGATCCGGCCGTAGCCAGTCCAAGCGTCAGGAAGGTCCAGAAGATCAGGCTCCAGTCCGGCAATACGGTATTATTGCCGAAGTAGATGCCGGTCAGCGCAGCCACCAGAGTCAGGCCGACAATGCCCGGCTTGGCCAGCGAAATATAGTCAGACACGGCAGACTTGATTGCCATACCCTGCTGTAAAACACGCACTGTCATCAGATCATCCCCCCATGCTGGAGCCCCATACTTAAGCCCCGTGCTGTAAAAGAGCCGCATTCATGCCGAATAAATAACGGCAAACCCCTCCTCAGCAATTACTGAATACTAGCGGAGCTAGCCTTGCCATGACAAGGGCGGTGAACAGCCACGGTCTCTGCTTGCCTTTTGCCAACTGCCAGATTGTGACGCCGATCTGCTTCATCGATGTCTCGAATGGGCTGTCTGCTTTTTTAGCGGCGATGCCCTGTAGGCGCTGTTGCCGATTACCAGCGCAACACGCTCACTGGCAAATGCCAGTGAAGGCGGCAGCAGGGCGAGGGCAAGCAAAATGAAGGCGAACACAGGCCAGCCATGCGATAATTCATCAAGTGATGCCCTTCCCGGAAAATGTGACAGGCTATTCACCCGCGGTTTGCACAGAGGGAAGAAGGCCGCCAGCCGTCTCCCCGAATTCAAAACACTGCTATCCTGCCTATCAATCAATAAACCAGAGTGGACATGTATTCGGCGACCGCCGCAATGTCCCCGTCGTCAAGGCGCCGAGCGATGTTGCGCATGACCCGGCCGACATCGTTGGTTCGACTACCATCCCGAAACGCCTTGAGCTGCTTAACGAGATAGCGGGCATGCTGACCGCCGACGGCGGGCGCTAATACCACCGGAGCAATCTTGTAGCTGTTCACCCAATCGCGTTGGCCGACGCCATTTTTCCCGTGGCAACCGACACAAGCGGTCACCGGATCAGGCCGGCCCTTGCCCTTGAGGAACAGTTTCTCGCCATGAGCCAGCAGGCGCTTGTCGGCAGCTTCGTTCGCCTTGACGCGTTGCGCTGCAAAAAAGGCGGCGATATTGGCGACGTCCACGTCGGCAACGTTCTGCGCCTGAGGCGACATCTGACTGTTCCTGCGTCTACCGGATTTATAATCATACAGTTGTTTGATGATGTACTCCGGCATCTGACCGGCGAGCTTCGGCCACTGTTCGGCCAGCGGCGGAAGCGCGGGACTGTTGCCGTCGGCTCCGTGACAGGCCATGCATGCCGCCGCTTGTCCTGACTCAAGGTTGCCGGCATCAGCCACCCCGGCATCAGCCATCACCAGTCCGGCAACGGTCAGCAACGCACAAGCAGCAAGATGCTGCGCTTTTCCCCCCATGTCGGCTTCACCCCATTTCGTCGATAATAAAATTGTTGACTTCAGCGGTACTGTAGATTTAAATTGCTCGCGTCACAATGTCGCGGGCCTCTGACATAGACACTGCGGTCTATCCTAACTGGATTGATCGTCAGGTTGCAAACTAGGTTGCAAACGAAACATCAACCATATACCAAGGGGGGTATCTAGATGAACCAAGGGGGGTATCAGATGAATCACAGTGCGGAAGCAGTTCACCACGAAGGTCATGAAGCCTGGAGTACCAGCGCATGGCCTGTTGTCATCAGTTTCGGCATTCTGGCGCTGAGCTTCGCCTTTATGCTCCAGTTTGTCTATGAGCTCCAATTAGCGGCGATTATTGCCCTCGGCATAAGTCTGCCGCTGATCATCGGCGGCATCGCCGGCTGGACCAGCGAGGGCATGGGTGAAGGGGAAGGGGAGAGTCTCTCGTTCGCCTGCATGGGGTGGTTCATCCTCGCCGAGACGATGATCTTCCTGGCGGTCTTTGTGGCCTACTGGTACGGTCGGCTGGGAGCGCCAATGTGGCCATTGCCGGGCAGCGTTCCGTTGCCGTTGCTCATTCCGGTGATCATGACCGTAACGCTGGTCACCTCGTCATTGACCATCCATAAGGTTCAGGATTACGTTAAAGAGGGTAATAGTTCCGGCGCCGTCAAATGGTTGCTTCTCACGATTCTTCTGGGTGGCGCCTTCCTCGGCATGACGGGCTACGAGTGGGCTCATCTCATCGGGGAAGGCTTTACGATCAAGACCAACCTGTTCGGCACGGTCTTGTACTCGATCACTGGCTTGCACGGCTCGCACGTGCTGGTTGGTCTTTGTATTTTCCTTGCAGGTCTTATTCCGGTCATGAAGGGCAACATGTCGGTAGGCTTCTGGCGCACTGCCGGCCTTTACTGGCACTTCGTGGATATCATATGGTTCTTTGTCGTTTCGCAAGTCTACTTCTGGTAACGGTGACCATGTCCGCCATGCCGGCTTACGCGGTGAGTGAACCGCCGAGGTCCGTCACGGTGGATTCGGCCATTATGCAGATTGACGAGGCTCGCTATCTGGGCGCCCAGCTTCGCGCCGGGACGGTGCTCACGGACAGCGAGGGACGGGACTTTGCGCTCGGTGATCTGCTGGGCAAACCGGTGATCCTGCTGTTGTCGTATTACAGTTGCGACGGCACCTGCCCGGCCATGAATATGGAACTGACCAGGGTGCTCGCCAAGGTGGAACGTTTTCGGATCGGCGAGGACTACCGCGTACTGACGGTTTCCTTCGATGCCCGTGATTCGGCCCAGTCGGCTGCGGGCTTTATGGCCAAAATCGGAGTGCCCGAGTCGATGCGCAAGGGCTGGCGCCGTGCCGTGGTCAAGGATAGAGATGTCACCGGATTTGCCGGTGAAGTCGGTTTTAGGTTTTTCTGGTCGGATGCGGCAAAGGCGTTTCTGCACCCGAACGTGCTTATTTTCCTGACGCCGAAAGGGCGGGTGGCGCGTTACATCTACGGCACAAGCATGGACGCAAGGACTATGGAATTGGCGTTGACGGACGCCGACTGGGATCGCATCGCGAACTCGGCCGCTGTGTTCGACATACTGAGCGGCGCCTGCTACAGCTACAACTACGCTACAGGCAAATACGAGCTGGACTATGCAATATTGATTGGGATCGGAGCATTCCTTTTCGGCGTGATCGTGCTCTTGATCTTGATGGGGTCTGGAGCATTTAGGAAATACAGGAACAAAAGGGGGAAGACTGATGGGGTCTGGAGCATTGGTTTATCATAGAGGAACAAAAGGGGGAAAACATGTTGCATAAGTACAGCAGACTATGGGTGGCGGGTATTGCCGCCATGGCCGCAGCGGGATCCGCCATGGCCGGGAAGTACATTCCGACGACGGATGGGGCTATTATCGATCCTGCTGCGGAATGGGATGGCCTTTGGGCGTTGGTGCTAGAGGATATTACAGTGATGGGGGTGCTCTTCGCCATAGTGCTCGCTTACCTGATCCTGAAGTATCGCCGCCGTCCCGGGGCTGAGGGAGGCGGGGCGGTAAAACTGACTACCGGCGCCGCCATCGCTTGGGCGCTTATTCCCGCCTTCATCTTCCTGGCCGATGATTTATTCATCGCCGTCAGAGGCTGGGAGGTGTGGAATGTTCAGCGCACCGTGCCTGCGGAGCGGCTCGAAATCAAACTTGAGTCCAGCATGTACAATTGGGAATACACCTATCCGAATGGCGTGACCACCGATAACGAGCTAAAGGTTCCGGCCGGCAAGCCGGTGTTGTTGCGCATGACCAGCAGTGACGTGGTGCACACTCACTACATGCCGGACTTCAGGATCAAGGAAGACTCGATGCCGGGGCGGGTCACCTACCTGTGGTTCTATCCGCAGAAGCCGGGCAAACACCTGGTCACCTGCAACGAATTCTGCGGTGACGGGCACTCGAGAATGTCCGGCAGTGTTGTTGTGCTGCCGCCGGAGGAATATGCCGCATGGTACGAACGGGAGGGCGCCAAGCTGAAACAGGCCGCCGCTCCGGCCAGTCCTATCCCGTCAGGGGAAGCAGCTCCGGCTGCGCCGCCTGCACAAGACAAGTCAGTTTAAGGAGGAGGAAACATGAATCTCAAGGAATGGATTTTCACAACCGACCACAAGCGCGTCGGCGTCTTGTATCTGATCGGCTCGATCGCCGCTTTCGTGGTCGCCGGCATCATGGCGGTGCTGATGCGCATTGAGCTGACAACTCTGGGGCCCACGATCACCGATAGCGCGACCACCTACAACGTCTGGCTTTACGTCCATGGCGCAGTCATGATCCTGGGCTTCCAGATACCGGCGCTGACGGGTTTCGCCGCCAACTTCGGCATTCCGCTGATGATCGGCGCCAAAGACGTGGCCTTCCCGCGTCTGAACGCCTTCTCGGTCTGGCTGTTCTTCATGGGCGTGATTATGGCGTTGCTGACCTTCGTCGTCCCGGATCCTCCGGATATCATGTGGACCGGCTACCCGCCCTACTCGATCACCACCTCCGGCAACACGGCGCTCTACACCTTCACGGTGCTGTTGATTGGTTTCGCGTCGATCCTGGCCGGGATCAACTTCCTGACCACAATCATCTTCATGCGCGCCAAGGGCATGACCTGGAACAAGCTCAACATCTTTACCTGGACCATCGCCGGCTCCTTCGTCATGCAGTTGATTTACGTTCCGGTACTCGGCGTGGCGGTGCTGCTGATCAGCTTCGACAAGTATCTGGGCACGTACTTCTTCGATCCGGCCAAGGGCGGTGACGTGCTGACTTACCAGAACCTGTTCTGGTTCTATTCGCACCCGGCCGTGTATGTGATCTTCCTGCCGTTCTTTGGCCTCCTGATGGACATTTTCGCCACCTTCGCCAAAAACCCGATCTTCAACTACAAGACGGCGGTTTATGGCGGGGTCTGGGGTATTGTCATCATCTCCGGCGAGGTCTGGATCCACCATCTCTATGTATCGGGCATGCCAGACTGGCTGCGTATTGGCCAGATGGTGACGACACTGATGATTTCAGTGCCGGTCGGCCTGCTGACCATCAGCCTGGTGGGAACCCTCTACAAGGGATCGATCACCTTCCAGACGCCGATGCTCTACGCGCTGGGAACTGCGTTCCTGTTCCTTATCGGCGGACTGACCGGCATCCCGCTGGCGGTTACCGCCCTGACGGTCAACCTTTCCGAGACCTACTACGTCGTCGGTCACTTCCATTACGTCATGGCGGTTTCAGGCACCCTGGCGATCTTCGCCGGGGTCTATTACTGGTTTCCGAAGATCACCGGACGGATGTTCAACGAACGTTGGGGCCATATCGGCTTCTGGTTCCACTTCGTCGGCGCCAACATCATCTTCTGGACCATGATGGACGTGGGCGTCCGGACCGGCTTGTCGCGCCGCTACTATGACTGGGCCCAGTGGCCAGAGGTGGCGAACGAGCAGATGATCATGACGGTTGGCACAGGCATCCTCGCCATCGGCTTCGTCATCATGCTGTTCAACTGGCTCTTAGGCGCGATCATCGGGGCGAAAGCGCCTGACAATCCCTGGGGCTCTGCGTCGCTCGAATGGACGACCACGCCGTGCGCCCCGCCGCATGGCAACTGGGCGACGCCACCGGTGCTGGCCGACGACTGGAGTCCTTACGCCTACGACAAGAGGAAGGGGTAAGGTGTAATTTGATGTAGTTTGAATCTGATAGGGCGCCTGCGGGCGCCCTATTCACGTGGGTGACGCAAATAATGAACGATTCAGCAAAAAATATCGACCGACGACCCATCTATTGGGCGTTCGCAGTCTCCTGCGTCTTGTTCGTCATCTGGCTCGGCTTCCGCTTCGCCGGCGAACAACGTTACTACAACACTGCATGGTGGCAATCCCGTCACCCGGTCATGCTCACGTCGGCGCCGCAGACCGCACAGCCGGTCGAAGTTCGCAACGAAGGGCGCTTGACTGTTGTGCAAACCGAGAAGGGACTCTACTTTCTCAGCGGCACGAAGTATGTGCCGTCGGCTGGAACGCAAGTCGTCGTCGAGGCCAACGATCATTGGGAGCTGTATCTGTGCGCTGCCGATGGTCAGTACTGCATGACCATTCATTCGTTCTGCGCCGACGCAGTCTGGCCCAACGTCAAACGCGACGCCAACGGATATGCCGAAGGCTGCTATGCGCCTTACCTCGGCAAGCGCTCGGCGGAAGATATCCAGAAACCGCCGTCTCCGACAACCTCGCCCAGGGGCGGATCCGGCAAACAGAGCAAGCAGATGCCGCCGCCGTTCGGAATGTCGCATCCGCGCGAGTGGGCGGCGCTGATGGGGCTGCCCGTGCCGGTCATCGGACAATCATCGCCGGCAAGTCCCTGAACCAGGGCTGCTCGTCAGGTTGTCGCCCGGCGGGAAATATGGCTCTAGACTAGCAGGCACTTCTTTCCCTTATTATTTTCCATGACTCTTTGGCGAGCGTGTCCGCGTCTTTTTTCCATCGCCATTCGCATTCTTTCAAGTGTAATTCGAAGTTTACCTTGACGCCATTGAACTTTGCCAGCCGTCATTTGGTGAAGCTCCAGAACGATTCAATGCCGTTGATATGGCAGTGGCCGTCACGGGCAAATTCATTGGCCCCATGATATCCCCGGAAGTGCCTGGAATAACCGACATCGACTAAGCCGTTGTAGCCACGCCAGCCAAGCGCTGGACATGGAGGAGGAACTGGGGCTGCTGCTTCCCTGTAACGTTATCGTTTCCGTCATCGAGCCGGAGGCCATGCTGTCCGTCGTCGATCGAGACGAAATGCAGGCCATCGCCGGACATGTCAGAGGCCTGCTCAGCCAGGCTCTGGCGAAAATCATCCAGGAATGACCACAACAGACTGGGAAGGACACTACCAGCGCGGTGAAACCGGCTGGGACAGAGGGCATTCGAGCCCTGCCCTCGCCCACTGGCTGGAAACAGGCGGACTCTCCCCCTGCCGCATTCTCATTCCCGGCAGCGGCTACGGCCATGAGGCGCTCGACCTGGCCCGGCTTGGCTTTGACATCACGGCCATCGATATCGCCAACTCGCCAGTCCGCCACCTTCGCCAGCAACTGAATGAGATCAAATTACATGCGAACGTTGTGCAGGCCGAGGCGCTGGAGCTGACAGCGCTCTACGAATCACTCTATTGGGGCTGGAACGTCAAACATTTCTACAGCTTCTACAAGCGCGAGCACGAT
>QIFG01000027.1 GCA_003228735.1 Zetaproteobacteria bacterium | reverse complement strand
ATGGCATTGCATCAAGGCAATGAAATGAAACAGTTCCGAACCGGACAACTCATGTGCTCTAAAACCGGACAAGTCTATTTGTTGCCAACACCCGAAATGCACCCGAATGTTAGCAACAAATAGACTTGTCCGGTTTGATTCTTTTTCATTTCATAGCCTTCAGGCCGGGAAATGGTAGTTCTGGTTTGCTGACTTTTTCCTTCTGAACGGGCGGGAACTCAGCCAGTTTTCTTGGTCCGTGGAATAAGGCCAGAGAGCCATCGATATAGCGATGCGCCCGTATTCTGGTTTTGACATAGTGGTTACGGTATTCATCGCTCGGGATCTGTAACGATCCGCCTTCAAAGCTGACGGTGTTATCCTTGTTTACAGTGCGCTCGTACTGTTCACAGAGAATGTCATCCAGCGAGCCGCCAAACCATTGCACGAATGCCTTGGCTTCCATGGCCGGCTTTACAGAGAACTCGTCATTGAATGCCGGCATGTACACATCCTTCAGGTAGGCATTCATCTTGGTAAAGGGGACGCTATCCTTTAGATGCTAGCTGTGCATACAGCGGTTCGCCGTGCAAGGCCATTTTCATTTTTGTGTTATTTGCGTAAATAGCTATTTTAGCCATAATGCCTACTTATGACTGGAGGTGCTTATGAAATCTGTTGCTGCAAAAGAAGCAAAAAACCGGTTTGGCGCGCTAATGGATGCGGCGCAACGTGAACCCGTGGCGATTGAAAAGCATGGACGGGCTGTTGCTGTATTGATGTCGGTTGAGGAGTACCGGCATATCAAGCTTGAACGGCTGCGGTCGGAAGTGGGACAGGGTGTCGATCAGCTGGATAACGGTGAATTTGTAGAAATAAACTCTGATGATCTACAAGGGCTTTTTGCTGATATCCAGGCCAGAGGTGATGAAAGAAGGGCGTTGAGTGACTAGGGCCTGTTAACACTAATTATGGTTGTAGCGACGCGGCTATTTTTGTGTCTATGCAAGGCATTTCGAGCGCAGTGTGCTTGCTGCACATCAGCGAGGAATAACCGTGCTGCGCCCCGATTGTTATCAAAAAGAACGAGGCCATTCGGCGTTGCTTGTCATTCATTTGGATACACCAAACTTCACTCTTCGCGCCTTGACTGGCCTCATTTGGAGCAGCAGCGCTTCAATCAAAATTAGTGTTAACAGGCCCTAAGATCAGGTTTTCTAACCGTGCGCTCGCCGATCTGGCGAACATTGAGGATTATACAGTCAGGGTGTGGGGAAAAAGGCAGGCTGTCACATATTTGCAGCAGTTGCAGGATCGTTTGCATTGGCTGGCGGGAAATCCACAATTGGGCAAGAATCGGGATGAGGTGATTAGCGGACTGTGCAGTTATCCGGAAGGCAGGCATGTCATCTTCTATCGGGCAAATGAATGCAGGTTGGAGGTTGCCCGCATATTGCATCAGAGTATGGATATTGATCAGCAGTTTTCTTGCTTGTAGTAACCTGAATCGAAGCACATGTTTTGAGTATGCAGGAAATGATTGCAAGGCCTTGACCCTGTCGCTATCGTTCGCCGCCCTATAACAAGAGGAAAATAAAAAGAGGAAATAAAAGTACATGTCTTTGGCTTTGGAACAGAAGAACGAAATTATCGAAAAATTCCGCACGCATGAGAACGACACAGGTTCTCCTGAGGTGCAGGTAGCTTTGCTGACCGCACGCATCAATGATCTGAGTGGTCACTTTAAGGCTCATCATAAAGATAACCACTCCCGGCGCGGCTTGCTGAAAATGGTCGGCTCCCGCCGCTATTTGCTGAATTATCTTAAGACAAAAGATTTTGCCCGTTACCGTACTCTGATTGAGAGTCTGGGGTTGAGGCACTAATTACAGTTTATGCAGCGGCCCTTCCGGGCCGCTGTTTCTTTTTTTGTTCCCCGCCTAAGACATGGGCTAAAGGTAACCAATATGTTTGATATCAAAACTAAGTCGGTCACGTTCGGTGATCGCGAACTTAAACTGGAAACAGGACGTATCGCAAGGCAGGCCGACGGCGCTGTGCTCATCAGTTATGACGATGTCGCACTTCTGGTGGCCGCCACGGCCGCCAAGCAGCCGATGCAGGGCGTGGATTTCATGCCGCTGACGGTGCACTACCAGGAGAAGACGTATGCCGCGGGGCGCTTCCTGGGCGGTTTCTTCAAGCGTGAAGGCAGGCCTTCGGAGAAGGAGACGCTGACCTCGCGCCTGATCGATAGACCCATTCGCCCGCTGTTCCCGAAGGGGTTCTTTCATGAGACCCAGGTGATCGCCACGGTGATCTCCGCCGACGAGGACAACAACCCGGATATCATTGCCATCAACGGCGCCTCCGCCGCACTGGCCATTTCCGGCATTCCGTTCCAGGCGCCGATTGCGGCTGCCCGTGTCGGCCTTATCGATGGCGAGTTTGTGCTCAACCCGACCTATGAACAGATGGAGGCATCCGAGCTTGATCTTATCGTTGCCGGCACCAGGGACGCCGTGCTGATGGTTGAATCCGAGGCCCATGAGTTGTCCGAAGAGCAGATGCTGGACGCCGTGATCTTTGGCCACGACGCCTGCAAGCCGGTTATCGAGGCGATTGAGGCACTGGCTAAGGATGTCGGCAAAGAGCCGATGACCATTGAGATTGCCGGCAATGACGCCGTGCAGGAAGCCGTGAATACCGGTTTCGAGGCGGATGTTCGTGAGGCATACGGCACCGTCGACAAACAGGCGAGAAGTCAGCGTCTGGAAGAGATTCGCCTGAGCGCCCTTGAGGAACTTGGTGGTGAAGACAGTAACTATGGGGACAACGATATCTCGCACGCCATGAAGAGCCTGGAGAAGCGCGTTGTGCGCCGCTCGATCATCGACGGCAATCCGCGTATCGACGGACGCAGCACAAAAGATGTGCGCAAGATTGATTGCCAGGTGGGCGTATTGCCGCGTACGCATGGCTCCGCCCTGTTCACGAGGGGTGAAACGCAGGCGCTGGTGACGATTACGCTGGGCACCGATTCCGACATGCAGATGACCGAGAACCTTGAAGGTGTAACCAGGCAGCGCTTCATGCTGCATTACAACTTTCCGCCGTACTCGGTCGGCGAGGCACGGCGCTTCGGCCCTCCGGGACGCCGCGAGATCGGCCACGGCCGTCTGGCCAAGCGCGGTATCGAGCCAATGCTCCCCAGCTTTGAGGATTTTGGCTACGCCATCCGTTCCGTTTCCGAGATTACCGAGTCCAACGGTTCATCATCCATGGCTTCGGTCTGCGGTACATCGCTGGCCTTGATGGATGCCGGTGTGCCGGTCAAGCGCCCGGTGGCCGGTATCGCCATGGGCCTGATTCTTGAGCAGGACGGCCATGCCGTGCTGTCCGATATTCTCGGCGACGAGGATCATCTCGGCGATATGGATTTCAAGGTGGCGGGCACGGCCCATGGCGTGACCACCTTCCAGCTCGACATCAAGATTGCCGGCTTAACCCGTGAGATCATGCAGGAGGCGCTGGCCCAGGCCAGGGAAGGCCGCCTGCACATTCTCGACGAGATGGCCAAGACCATCAGTGAGCCGCGCAGTGAGATGTCCAAGTATGCGCCACGCCTGCAGACGCTGAAGATCAGCAGGGACAAGATTCGCGACCTCATCGGCCCGGGCGGCAAGGTGATTCGCGCCATTGTCGAGGAAACCGGCGCTAAGATCGATGTCGATGACGATGGCGTGGTGAAGATATTTGCCACGACCGAGGCCGCTGCCGCCGCTACGCTCAAGGCCGTCAAGGATGTTACCTCCGAGATCGAGGTGGGCGCCATTTATGAAGGCAAGATCGTCAAGATCATGGACTTCGGCGCCTTTGTCCGCATTACCGGCAACACGGATGGTCTGGTGCATATCTCGCAGATCGCCAATCATCGCGTCGAGAAGGTCACCGATGAACTCAGCGAGGGCCAAGAGGTTCGCGTCAAGGTTCTGGAAGTGGACAGAAACGGCAAGATTCGCCTGTCCATGAAGGCACTGCTGGACGAGGATGCATAAGCTGATCGCCAGGCCGTTTTATTGTTGTGATCTGGAGGCGGGGACACCCGCCTCTTTTTCATTGTGGGAACGAACCGTGTGACAACAAACATCATTCGTGAAAGCCAGATTGAACACGGGCCGCTGGTGCTCAGTCATATCATGCCGGAGATGCAGACCGTTGCCCTGGGATTTTTCATTGATCTCGGCAGCCGCGATGAGCGCCCGGAGCAAGCCGGTATTGCGCATGCGCTGGAACACATGCTGTTCAAGGGCACGGGGAAACACGATGTGCATGCCTTAAGCCGGATGCTGGACAGGCTGGGGGGGAGCGCCAACGCCTTCACCTCCAGGGAGCGCACCTGCTTCCACATGCATGTCCTGTATGAGGACTGGCAGAAGGCTCTGGATATTCTCGGCGAGATGCTGCTCGATGCCGCCATCCCCGATGAGGAGTGGCTGCGCGAACGCGAGGTGATCTTCGCCGAGATGGCCATGGTTGAGGACACGCCGGAAGAATGGGTGCTGGATCAGCATATGCAGGCTCTGTTCCCGGATCATAGCCTGGGGCGCTTGACGCTTGGAACGCAACAATCATTGCTGGGGTTGACGCGGCAGGATCTGGTGGGTTACCTGGAAGGACATTACCGGCCGCCGCGCCTGCTGATCTGTGCGGCGGGGCGTCTGGAGCACGAGGCGTTGGTGGAGCGGGTGTCGGCCATGCATTGGCCTGGGGGCTTGGCGAAGACGGACAGGCAGCCGGCCACGATGGCGGATGGCGTTCAACTGTTGCCGCGCCAGAGTGAACAGGCGCAGATTGTGTTCTCGTACCCGGGCATTACCGCCGCCTCGGATGAGCGGCCCGTTGGCTGGCTGGCCAACCAGATTCTGGGCGGCAGCATGAGCTCACGCCTGTTCCGCGAGGTGCGCGAGAAGCGTGGGCTTGCCTATCACATTGGCTCCCACCTTTCGAGTCTGAGCGATACGGGGACATGGACGATTACAGGGGGAACGGAACCGCAGCGTTTGTCAGAATGTGTCGAGGTGATTCAGGCGACCGTGCATGATGTTATCGAACATGGCGTAAAGGCCGGGGAATTTTCGCTTGCGCAGAGCATGACCGAGGTTCAGTTGCGCATGGGTATGGATTCGGTTGAGGGAAACATGCTGCGGTTGGGGGCAAGGTTTGATGAGCCGGAAGTCCGGCATCAGTCCTACTGGCTGGAACAGGTCAGGCGGGTCGAATATGGCGCCTTGCAGCAATGGGTGGCGGAGAGGCTCTCTGTTTCGCCTCTGCTGACCATCAGCGGCCCGCAGGAAAACCTGTCCGAAATCGCCTCGATCTAGACCCGCATTGTTTGCAGGTGCAATGCTCTGCCGATACAGTGCCGCCCCATGTGGAAGAAAATCCGTGAAGATATCGCCACCGCCTTTGACCGCGATCCGGCAGCACGCTCTACGCTTGAGGTGCTCACCTGCTATCCGGGTCTTCAGGCCGTGTGGATGTTCCGTTTGGCGCACTGGTTCTGGGGGCATCATTTGCCATGGCTGGGCCGGTTTATTTCGCATATAGCCAGATGGCTGACCGGTATTGAGATTCATCCGGGTGCTGTGATTGGCCGTCGTTTCTTTATCGACCATGGCATGGGCGTGGTGATTGGTGAGACTACGGAAATTGGCAATGATGTGACGCTGTATCATGGCGTAACCCTTGGCGGCACCACCTGGGAGAAAACCAAGCGTCATCCTACTTTGGAGGACGGCGTTATCGTGGGCGCCGGCGCCAAGCTTCTGGGGCCGATCACGATTGGCGAGCATTCGCGCATCGGTTCAAACTCGGTGCTGCTCAGGGATGTGCCGCCGCATTCGACGGTTGTCGGCATTCCGGGCACGGTTGTCGGCAAGACCGAAACCATTCTCGAAGGCGGCAAGATCAATCTGGATCACCATCTGATGCCGAATCCCGTGGCCGAGGCGATCAAGCATGTTCTGCGCCTGATTGACGACGTAAATGCGCGAGTGGACGAAACGCATGCGCATCCATCCGGCAAAAGAACAAAAAAAGAGAAACAGCTGGATGAGGATATCAAGCACGAGCATGACACCCTGGACCGCTTCCTGGGTGGCGGCGGCATCTAACCCGGATTTTTCATGAGAACAGTCGTAATGAAGTCAGGCTGCATTGACTATTACCGGGTTAGGGAGCCTCTGATTAACTCCGATGCAGTTTGCCTTTCACGACACCTTGTTTGTCCAGCCAGGCCGGATGCGGCCTTTGACTCGGGCCTTCCCGGCCCTTCGCCCAGCGGGCGGCTTTCAGCCGTCCAAATGGCAATTCTGCTGTTTTGTCGGCTGCAAGCCATAGCGATGGCTATGTTTCTTGCCTGCAAGCCCGCCCCGGCCATGCCTGTCCTGTGCAATATATCCGTGACCCCATGAAAATCCGGGTTGAAGCGCCCCAATGGCATACTTGACCATAACACTCCGGTAATTACCATACGCCTCGTTTAAGACAGTCCAGACTGCCGGGCAGGGGGTTAGTGATGCGTTTAACCAGCAAGGGCCGATATGCCGTCGCCGCCATGGTGGACTTGAGTAAATTCCAGAAAGACGGGCCGGTGACGCTGGCCGCTATCTCCGAGCGCCAATATATCTCGCTTTCCTATCTGGAACAGTTGTTTCGCCGCTTAAGGGAAAACGGTCTGGTGCGATCCATTCGTGGTCCCGGCGGCGGTTATTTTATGACCCGGCCAGCCAGCCAGATTTCCGTGGCTGATGTCATTCGCGCCGTGAATGAGGAAATTCAGGCAACCCGTTGCAGCAGCTTCGAGGTTGGCTGTCACCACGGCAAGCGTTGTGATACGCATATCCTGTGGACCAGCCTGAGCGACCATATCTATCGTTTTCTCGATGTGGTGACCTTGCAGGATGTGCGCGACAAACATGTGAGTCTGAATCAGGTTGAACTGGCGCCGGTGGAGCGCTATTTATCTTCTTCAGACAGCACCATCGCGGGCGGGCGCATTGCGGCGGTATCTTGATCATAACGCCACCTGTCCTCCTGTAGAGAGGGCGCTTGACGCCTGGATTGAAGCGGCAAGGGACGCCCCTGGAAATGCTTCAAGCATGCATTGGGCGGGGCGGGCTGCACGCCGGGTGCTGGATGATTCACGCGAAGCCCTCGCCAGCTATATCGGAGCCGATGCCGCCTCGATCATTTTTACCTCAGGCGGCACCGAGGCGAATAACCTCGCCATCTATGGACACCTGTCCCGGCAGCAGCCGGGGCATACTCTTGTGTCGGCCATCGAGCATCCTTCCGTTTTGCAGCCGTGTGAACGATGGAAAGAAATGGGCATGCAGCTTGAATATGTGCGTCCCGAGTCCGATGGCGTCGTTGATGTTGAAGCGTTTGAGTCCCGTCTGACTGAAGACACGCGCCTGGTGTGCCTGATGGCTGCGAACAACGAAACGGGAGCCGTGCAGCCTGTGCAGAAATTGTGTGAGATATGCCGTGAACGCGGCATCCCGGTTCTTGTGGATGCGGTTCAGGCCCTGGGAAAACTACCAATTAGTATCAAAGACTGGGGGGCGGACTTCGTGTCTTTTTCGGCGCACAAGATTGGTGGCCCCAAGGGTGTAGGCGCGTTGGTGATGCGCCGCGGCATGCAGGTTCAGGAACTGACGCCTGGAGGCGGGCAGGAGCGCCGGCGCCGTTCAGGCACGGAAAACATTCCCGGTGTTGCCGGCTTTGCCGCAGCCTTGGGAGAGATCGATTTTCAAGCATTCAGTCCAATGCGCGACAGCTTTGAACGTGAGCTTTGCAAAACACTTGAGGATGCCAGTGTCTTTTGCCGGGAGGTCGAGCGCTTGCCTAATACCAGTATGTTCTGTATTCCCGGGATGGACAGTGAAACGCTTTTGATGCAACTGGATCTGGCCGGCTTCGCCGTGGCCTCGGGTTCGGCCTGTTCCTCAGGCAAGCATGAGCCGTCGCATGTGCTGGCGGCAATGGGATGTTCCGGGGAGGCTGCCCGCGGCAGCATTCGTGTGAGCTTTGGCCCCGGCAATACCGAAGAGGATGCCTATGCCCTGATCGAAGAGTTGGCCCGTATCCGCAGCAGGCTGCAGGATATGGCCGGGGCAAGCCTTGAAGAGTAAGAAAGGGGACAGTTTACTTTCTTCCTCTGGAAAAAGTGAAACTGTCCCCTTTTTACGCTGTGATATCGAGTTAACCCCGGCGGCGCTTGATCATATGCGTGCATCGGCGCTGGACAAAAAGGTTGCTGGTATCCGCCTGTCCGTGCGTGAAGCTGGCTGCTCAGGCCTTGAGTATGTCATGGATTATGCGGCGGGGCCTGAAGCGGGCGACTATGTAAAGACCTGTGATGATTTCTCCATTTATATCGATGCCGATTCCTACCGGAAAGCCCTGTGCGGTTTGCGGCTGGATTACCAGAAAGACGCATTGTCATCTGGTTTTGTCTTTTCAAACCCGAACAAAAAGGGTGAGTGCGGCTGCGGCCAATCCTTCACTGTTTAACACGGTTCCGGCTAAGCCGCCCACTCATAAAAATCTCTAATGCAAAACGCACGAGATGTTTTACCACAAAGGCACAAAGTCACGAAGAATACAGATAAAACAGGACGGATTGATTCAAAGCGCAAAAAGTGGATTTCCCTGCCTTTGCACTTTGCGCCTTTGTGGTTCAATCTTTTTCTGTTTGGTTCCGGTTAAGCCGGGTTACTGATATAAGTGCGAGCCACGGATTGTGGCGTGGCGCCAGAAGGAGGGGTAAATGTCATATGTATTGCTTTCCGTTTCCGGTCACGATCGGCCCGGCATTGTACGGGACGTCTCGGAAGCGTTGCTGCATATCCATGCCAATGTGGAAGATTCATCCATGACGGCGCTA
>QIFG01000015.1 GCA_003228735.1 Zetaproteobacteria bacterium | reverse complement strand
GCACAATGGCTGCCCTTCTGAACTCTATCTAAACCGTCCACTCATCAACTATAAGACCTCCCCGTGGCAAGACCACGGGGAATTACAAGTTTAATTTTCACACTCTCGTCTCCTGTTCCCTATTACCTTGAAAGATTCGGAGGTAAATTTTGCCTTGTATTTTTTATCCTCTTGGTTCAACTGACTGACGATAGAGTGATGCAATCCTGCATATTCTGCAATGTCAGCCATTCCCCTTGGTGTCTTTGTGCCTTCGTGGTTAACTTCTTCCCATGTGGATTGAGCCGCCGATTGACCTGAAGAAGTTGCCGCGTGAGCCGGGCGTCTACCGCATGCTCGATTCCAAGCGCAAAGCTCTCTACATCGGCAAGGCGAGAAACCTCAAGAAGCGTGTCTCCAGCTATTTCCAGCGCAGGCCCGATTCGCCGCGCACCGAAGCCATGGCCGTGCAGATACGCGATATCGAGATCACGGTCACGCCTTCCGAGGCCGAAGCGCTGATCCTCGAACACAACCTCATCAAGCAACTCAAGCCGCGCTACAACGTACTCCTCAAGGATGCGAAATCGTATCCGTACATTTTACTGACCGATGAGGATTATCCGCGCTTGCGTCTGTACCGCGGTGCACGCAGTGAGCCCGGCGAATACTTCGGGCCGTTTCCGAATGCCGGCGCCGTGCATACGACGCTGCACGTTATGCAGAAGGTGTTCCAGATCAGGGATTGCGAGAACAGCGTATTCGCCAACCGTTCACGCCCCTGCATGCAGCATCAGATCGGCCGGTGCACGGCCCCCTGCTGCGACATCGTTTCAAAAGGCGAATACGGCAGACGGGTGAAACAGGTCCGCGCCTTCCTCAAGGGGCAGGAAGCCACCCTGCTGAAGAACTGGGAGCAGGAGATGCAGCAAGCATCAGAGACGATGGCCTTCGAGGAAGCGGCAAAGTTACGCGACCGTATCCGGGCATTTCGAACGATTCTGGCCAGTGCTGACGCCAGCGACCTGCCCGATCATGCCGACGCCATACAAATCCTGCGCCATCCTTCAGGCGTGGCCGCCTGCATTGGCGTGCGCCGGGCCGGACGCAATCTCGGCACGCATACCGTACGCGCCGAGCAAGCCGTGGATGCCGATGATCTTGAAATCCTGCAATCGCTGTTTATCGAGCGGTATAGGCGGGAGGAGGCTCCGGCCGAAATCCTTGTGAATGTGCCCGAGGTCGAAGCGGAGGAATTACAGCGCCTGATACGGTTGCTTAAATCAAGCCGCAACACACAGATTAAAACGCCAAGGCGCGGCACTCGATTGCAATGGATGCAGCACATTCGCCATGCCGGAGAACAAGGGTTGGCGGCCCGCGCGTCTGCTAACCAGCAGGCCGCCTTCGAAGCGCTGGGCGATATGTTCGACCTGCCGGACGCGCCAAGGAATATCGCAGTTGTGGATAATGCGCATCTCGGCGGCAAACAAACCGTGGCGGCCATCGTCTATGCCGGATGGGATGGTCCCGACAAGGATCATTACCGCAGATACAAGCTGGACGACGTGCCGCCCGGCGACGACTACGCCGCCATGCAGTCTGTGCTCTCACGATTTTTCCGCGCAATCAACGAGGATGCGATCCCCTGCCCCGACCTGATGCTGGTTGACGGCGGCCGGGGACAGCTATCGGTCGCCATGCAGGCCGCGGCTGATTCCGGCCTGAGTTCATTGCGGCTTGTAGGCGTCGCCAAAGGTGTGTCCCGCAAGCTCGGCGAGGAAACCCTGTGGCCAGGCTGGAAAAACGGGACATTTGAGATTGGTGAACCGCTGAAACCCGGTCGGCATTCCCCCGCCCTGCTGCTGATCGCACGTGTACGCGACGAGGCGCACCGCTTTGCCGGAGCCTATATGCGAAAGCGCAAGAAAAAGAGCATGTTCACATCGCAGTTGGACGCGATTCCCGGCATCGGTCCGGCCAAACGCGCCGCACTGCTAAAGCATTTCGGTGGTATCGAGGGCGTCAAAAAAGCTTCGCGCGCCCAACTCAGTGAAACGCCCGGAGTATCTCTAGAATTATCTCAAAGAATTTTTGAATCGCTTCATGCATGATCGACTGGAATTCCGAAAACGCTCATCCTGAAACTATAAGCGGCAATATCTCCGAAGTGAATCAAAGACAGCCAAATCAGAAGCTCCATTCAATCTCGGTATAGATGCGGTCGTTAGCTGCAAACTGGCCGAAAAAGCCGGCCGAGCCGGCAAAGATGTCGGCTCCAAGCGTTCCTACCCAGGCATCGCTGAATTCATAGGACGCCTTGGGGCGCATCAGCCAGCCGCCATCGGCCCAGTCGGCCAACAGCAACACCTCGGGTTTGAGCTTCTCGTTCATGAAATCGGTGGCCACGCGCAGGGTGACAAAGCCCGATGTTTCATCCTCGGTCAACGACCCTCCTCCCGCTCCGGCAATATGGCGGATGAACACCTGTGAACTGATGACCCAGTTGTTCTTTGTGTATTCGGCCACAAGCGCGGCATTGACCGTCGTCTTCCGCACCACGGAAGCCGTGTAGCTCAGCACATTCGTATCGATGCCCTCACGCAGGTTTACAGCCGCCTCGCCGCGCAGAACAAGCGCGCCGAAGGCATTGGCGAAGGAGCCGCCAACGGTGTGCATGCGCAAATGCCTGGCCTGGGTCACCAGCACCGTGCCTTCAAGTTGGCTGGACAGATTCGGCGTATCCCTCCAGCCATAGAAATAGTTCAGCGACAAATCCCAGCCATCGAGATTGGAACGCCAGGCAAATCCGTACTCCATATTACCCAGCGCCCAACCGGGCTCCTTCGACGCCAGCAGGCGCTGCGAGGTGGCGCCTGTGGGCAGGCTCTGGGCGTAGGCCCAGCGTGAGCCGGATGGGGCAAACTTGGCCGGCCTGGCATCGGGCGTGAGAACAAATTCAAATTCGTGCTCGACTCCATTCAGATCGGCGTAGTAGTTCAGGCGGGCAGCCCACAGGCCGATGCGCGAATCAAGAAAGTCATCGAGGATGAACTCGCGCTGATCCAGCGGATTAATGATATCCAGAAGGCGCAGGCCATCAGTTTCCCCCCACACAATCTGCTGCTGGCCCAGCCGAAAATCGAAGCTGTCGGCCATATACATCAGATAGGCTTCCTTGCTGGCCAGATATGTGCGGTAGTGCCGCTTGATGCCGGGCGTCAGGTCGGTTGTATTGTCCGCATAGACATCCATGGCGGCGTCGTACCAGCCCAGAAAACGGCTGCGGAACTCCCACTGGCTGCCGATCACCGCTTCGGGCTTGAGTTCGAGGCGGTTCTGTATTTTATCTAATCGTTTGTTTCCACTGGTGAAATAAGCCGTTTCGTTTTTGACCGCGCCATGCAGCGTCCACTCCATCGCCTGCGCCGGTGAAAAAACAACCACTAAGGCGCCAAGGCACCAGGAAGATAGAAATATTCTTTGCATTTGCTTTGTGTCTTTGTGCCTTCGTGGTGAATTATTTACTACGGTAGCCGCGCTTGAGCATGCGCTCGGATAGCATCCTGTCAGGCAGATTCGTATTGTACTTGTGGTCCGTAAATTCCATTTCCGTGCGGTGCCTGGTCTGTACATTTTCCATCACCATTGCTGTTGCTGTCCAGATACCATCGACCTGCTTCAGTTCGGTGACATTGAAGTGTTTCAACTCCTGGCCCTTACGATCCCAGTAGTCGGTGCGGATATTCACATCAATATCCTTGCGGATAAAACCACGGGTTCTGGAGTAACCCAGGTTCTTCTTCAACTCGTCGCTCTTGGGTTTGCCATCAACAACCCAGCAGTCATGCCCGTCTATCACTTCAGAGCCTGCCAGTGACCAGTTATAATCTTCAAGCTCCGGTGTCTGTTTGATGTCTTCGAATGTAAAATCCGTTCCCATGAAGTAATCACCACGATCAGATGATGAGATGCGACGCACCTTCTTCAACGCAGGCAGGTAGAGCCATTGATCGTCATCGCGTTCTGTGCCGTCGTAATCGTAGGTCAGCAGTGCTGTATCGCGGATATTGGCCGGTGCCAGAAAATAGGAAATGGCCTTGTTATCCTTTCCGTAATCCTTGCGGAAGGAGACCATCTCCCGCTCGCGCACGCCTCCGCGCCGATCGATCAGCTTTTGGTAAATCTTCTGCGTCAAATCATCGCCATCATCACGATTATCAACCCGTTTCATGACATCCAGGCCGGTCATCTCCTCACTGTAGGAGAGGACCGCTCCCATACCTGTGAGAATGGAGAGGGTGAAAATAATCAGAGCAAGCTTTCCCAGATTCATGATGCTTCTCCCTTGAAAATAAATCGTGGCCGCGCCGTCATGATCAGAGCCGGTAACACTGTCAGCGTTGCGATAAATGATGAGAGCATCGCAGCGGACACCAGCAGCCCCATCTGCTGATTTGGTGGCATCTGACTGGCCAGCAACACCATAAAACCGGCCACAACAACCACGGCATTAAAGAAAATGGTTTTGCCCGTTGTCGCCAAGGAGAGCGGTAGTGCCTCTCCGATATCATGCAACCGCTCAAACTCATGTTTTACCTTGTAGATCAGGTGAATGGCATAATCGACACCGATACAGATGGCCACCGATGTAAACATCGATGAGCCCCATCCGATGGTCACGCCTGTCACCCCCATAACAGCAAAATTGAGAATCACGGCAGCCAGCACCGGCACCATCACAAACAGGCCTGCAACCAGTGAGCGCATCATCGCCCAGGCAAACAGGAAAATCGTGAGGACAGTCGTCATGATATTGAAGCGCAGGTTATCGGTGATCATCTTGGTCTGCACATAGCCGATATGGGCATTCCCGGCAATGCTCCACGCCACACCCAGCGGATCAAAATATTTATGCGCCAGCCGATTCACTTCCTTTTCCACATGGCTGCCAGCAATGAAGTTGTCGGATGTGCAGAAAATACGGATATTAGCCTGCCGGTACTCGCTATCCACAACCTCGGCAAAATCATCCGGCGCGCCGGAAAAAGAATAGAGCAACAGATACTGGGCAATCAGATCGGATGAATCCGGAATCCTGGCCATCTCAGGCCGGTCCTCATTCATTACCCGATTCATGCGGCGAATAAAATCGGCGATACTGATGCTGCCGCCCACACCTGAAATCGCTTCGACCTCCCGTTGAAAAGCCCATACGCTCTTCAGCAGTTTCGGCTCATAAAAGGCATCTCTGTGTTTTGCATCAAGCAGGATGTTACGCTGGTATGAGCCGACAAAGCGTTTGTTGATTTCGTGATCCGCTTTAACAATCACCGAATCCTGCTGGAAGTTGGCAATATATGAGTCCTGCACATAGACAAGCGATGCGCCTGCCGCCGCAATAAAGATCAGCAAACTGGTCAAAAGCAGCGTTTTTTCATTGTTGTGACTGACCCAGCGGCCCAGGCGAGCAAGCACCACAGAGGTATATCCGGCCTCTTCAAGCCCGGCCTCTTTTGATTGCGCCATCAACTTTTTCGATGCCTTTACAGGCAGTAGAACCAGCAATGCAGGCACCAGCGTCAGGGAAACAAACATCGCATAAATAATCCCGACTGCCGTAAACAGCCCCATCATCTGCAAAGGCACCATGCCCATCATCAGAAATGAGAGAAACCCGGCTGCTGTTGTCAGTGAAGTAAGCACCACCGGGCGCCACATCTCATCCATCGTTGAAAGCGCAATATCGCGGCGTGGCTGATCCGGATTCGACAGAACCAGTTCATAGTACTTGCCGAGAATATGAATGGCATCCGCCACCCCGATCGCCATCAGGAAAATCGGAATCATCGAGCCGGTCGGATACATCGGAACGCCTGCTCCGGCCATGATGCCCATGGCAGCAGTTGCCGACAGCACCACGACAAACATCGGAATGATGACACCGCGCAGCGAACGGTAGGTAAAAAACAGAAGCACCATCAGAACCAGAAAGACAAGGGGCATCATCACACTCATATCTTCCTGGATGTAGAGGCCCAATGTGGCTTCGGCCACAGGCAGGCCGGCAACATAAAATACCTCTCCACTCTTTGCGTCTGCCTTATCAACAATTGCCTGAACAGACTGGTAGACCGCATACTTATCAAGGCCCCGCTCAAGCAGCAGCTCCTGCGGCTCAAGTTCGGCAAGAATTGCTGCTGCCGAACCGTCCGTGGCAACAATAAACCCGTCATAGATATCAAATGCCTTCAATGACGATGCAAGTTGCCTGAGTGCGGCAGCATCTGCGGGCACATCCTCCATGAAGGGCTCAACCTCCATGCCATCGGCTGTGCCGTAAATATTATCCTCGGTGGCAAGGGAGACGACATCCTGGTCAACGATACCGGGTACCAGGCGTACCTTTTCGGTCAGCGACTGAATCAGATTGAGTGTGTCAGTCTGATAAATGCCGCCCTCTTCCCGAATCACACCAATCCATAAAAGATCCGATGTTCCGAAGATCTCCTTCATTTGGTCATTAATCAGGGTCGCCTCATGGCCTGGTGGAATAAACGCCTCTGTGTCGGTGTCTATTTTCATATACTGCATCTGGGAAGCCAGAAGCAGTGTAATGAGCATAACGAGTGTGACCGTCAGTTTTGGCCAGGTTGCAACCCATTCAAAAAAACGCTTCATTACGGCTCCATACCCCTTGATCTCAGCGCCTGACCCAGAAGCCCGAGCATGCTTTCCAACTCGGCCTCGAGTTCGGCCAGCGGCGCATTCATGCACATCGGCAGGTTGTATTTATTGGTTGCATTGTAAATGTCGGCAGCAAGCTTATGCGCATTCGCAGGATGAAACTCTCCGGCGCTCATGCCCTCCTGCAGGATGTCTGCTATGCAATCAATGCCGCGCCGTTCAAAGCGGCGCAGCATATCCCCGTGCCTGGAGCTGACCAGTTGCACCAGTTCCTGCATGTGCGGCGTATCCGACACAAAGTCGTGCATGTAACGCAGTCTCGCCAGCATGAATGCATGCAACTGCTCAAAGGCAGAGGCCGAATCAGATATCGCAGCTTCTGCAGCCTCCGCCTTCTCGCACAGACAGTATTCCGCTCCGGCAACGGCAATCTCTTCCTTGCTTGCGTAGAAGCGATACAGGTTGCCTACGCTCATGGCGCAGTCCCTGGCTATTTCGGCCATGGTGGTCTTGCCATAGCCGTAATGTGCAAAACGCCGGCGCGCCGCCTCCAGGATTTTTGTGCGTGTCTCGTCAACCATCGGCACAGTATGGGCATGGCCGATAGTGAACGTCAAACGATTTCGTTCATTGTTCATTCTTTGCCAAAAAAAAAGCCCCAGCCAAAGCCGAGGCAGCAAAACCAAGCATGATAGCTGGCGAAGAAATACAGGAAACTTATCCAGCAGGGCCACGGCCTTGCTGTCTTCCAGCGTCACAGTCTTTTTATAATATTCAGGGTGTTACAAAAAATCAGCGGCTAATCGTGCAGCATCTGCTCGTGTTCGGACAGCGAACGCTCGAAAGCAGGCCGCTCAAACAGGCGATCCATATAGGCTTCAAGATGCGGCCATTTTGAGGTGTCCACGCCTTGCGAGGACAGGCGCCACAGGATGGGCGCCATGGAAATATCCGCCAGCGTATATACCTCGCTGACAAAATATGTCTGCCGGGCCAGATAATTATCAATCGTTTCCAGATATTTACGCAGCTTTTTCATCGGCTCGGCCCTCTTCGAGGCACTGGCCAGATTGGCATACAGCGGATAAAGTTCATGCTCGATACGCAGCACCGACAGACGCATCTGGGCGCGCTCGGCCGGCGATCCCGGCTTCAACGGCGGGTGCGGATAACGCTCATCCAGGTACTCGTTTACCACGGAGGGCTCAAACAGCACGGTATCACGATCCACAATCGTCGGCAGATTACCGTACGGGTTTACTTCCAACAGCTCAGCCTTGGAGCTGTCCGCTTCCAACTCGACAATATCGATAGGAAGCTCCTTCTCGGCCAGGACAATGCGGGTACGA
Source organism: Zetaproteobacteria bacterium (assembly GCA_003228735.1). Classification (GTDB taxonomy): domain Bacteria; phylum Pseudomonadota; class Zetaproteobacteria; order Mariprofundales; family Mariprofundaceae; genus SZUA-181. The sequence continues at coordinate 1,074 of QIFG01000015.1, read as the reverse complement.
TGTGAATCCGGGCAGGTTGGGTTTGAATACAGCTTAATCATGCGATCCTCCGATGCGAGCAGCGCGGCATTGTATAGGGTATTCAATAAAAATAAAGAACTATCTTATTTTTAATTAGTTTACAGATAGTTACATGATTTTATTAATCTATAACTTCGCAGTGAGAAGATGACTAGGCGGAATCCTCATCGCCTCGTTTGATCCCCATAAGTTGGGCGTAAATAAAGTCGTCGATATCACCATCCAGAAACGCCTGGGTGTTGCCCGTTTCTCGGCCGGTTCGCAGGTCCTTGATACGGGACTGATCCAGCACATAGGAGCGAATCTGATGGCCCCAGCCAATATCTGACTTGGTGTCTTCCAGCGCCTGCTTCTCCTCATCGCGCTTCATCATCTCATGTTCAAAAAGCCGCGCCTTGAGCATCTTCCATGCCTGCTCACGGTTTTTGTGCTGACTGCGACCGCTCTGGCACTGCGCAACAATGCCGCTCGGCAGATGCGTCAGACGCACAGCCGAGTCCGTCTTGTTCACATGCTGGCCACCGGCGCCACTGGCTCGATAGGTGTCAACGCGCACATCGGCCTCGTTGATATCGATTCCAATCTCACGCTCAATATCAGGATAGGCGAATACTGAGGCAAATGAGGTGTGCCTCCGGTTACCGGAATCAAACGGCGACTTGCGTACAAGCCTGTGAATACCGATCTCGGCCTTGAGCAGACCAAAGGCGTATTCTCCCTTAATCGACAGCGAAGCCGACTTGATGCCCGCCTCTTCTCCCGGCGTGCACTCCATCAATTCGGACTTGAAGCCACGGCGCTCGGCCCAGCGCAGATACATCCTGAGCAGCATTTCGGCCCAGTCCTGCGCCTCCGTGCCCCCTGCCCCGGAATTAATATCGATAAATGCGTTCTCGGCATCATTTTCATCGCCCAGCATCCGGGCCAGCTCTAGCTGCGCGACTGCCTTCTCGATTTTGTCCAGACCTTCGACTGCTTCCAACTGCACATCGGACTCGCCTTCTTCACTTCCCATCTCAAACAGGGTGGTTTGGTCGTCCAGATCAGACTCAA
>QIFG01000075.1 GCA_003228735.1 Zetaproteobacteria bacterium | reverse complement strand
CGCAACGCTATTTACTTCCATCTGGGAGGTCTCAATCTCTATCCAGAGCCAGCATCATGAGCCCGCTACCCACACGATTTGGTGAAGCGCCCATTTTTGATACATATACTTGGGCATCGTATTCATCATGCGCTAAACTCGCATCATGAGCCATCTGGATGCCATACAGTCTACAACGCCTTTGGCCGAAAAGCCCCGGTTGAAAAGGCCGTCGATGTACAAGGTGATTCTGCTTAACGACGACTTTACCCCGATGGATTTCGTGGTTGACGTGCTATGCCGATTTTTCCAGAAAACGGACGATGACGCCACCACCATCATGCTCAATGTCCACAAGAAGGGTAAGGGCCTATGCGGCATTTACCCGCTCGGCCTTGCCGAGAGCAAGGTGATGCAGGTCAACAACTTTTCTAACAACAACGGCCATCCTTTGAAATCGATCATGGAAAAACATCATGCTGAGTGACTCGCTCGAACAAACACTGAACGATGTGTTCCGCATGGCGCACATCCAGCGCAATGAATTCGTCACCGTTGAACATCTGCTGCTGGGACTGCTGGACAACGGATCAGCCAGCGAGACCCTGATTGCCTGCGGCCTGGATTTCGACCTGCTGCGCACCGACCTGAACCAGTTCATCTCGGAACACGTGGCCATTCTCCCTGAGGATATGGGCGAAACCACGGCCAGCATTTGCCTGCAGCGCGTCATCCAGCGCAGCATCATGCAGGTGCAGTCGTCCGGCAAAGCCGAGGTCAACGGCGCCAATATCCTGATCGCCATTTTTTCCGAGAAGGATTCGCATGCGGTCTACTCACTGAAGCGGCAGGGCATCACGCGCCTAAGCGTCACGAACCACATTGCCCACGGAATTGAAAAGGGTGATCAGTTTCAGCCGGATACGGATACCCCTCAAACAGACAAGAAAGAGCGCAAGGCGCCCTCCCCGCTCAAGCGTTTCTGCATTAACCTGAATAAAAGGGCCAGGGCCGGGGAAATTGATCCGCTCATCGGTCGTGAACCGGAACTGGCCCGTTGCACGCACATCCTCTGCCGCCGGCGCAAGAACAATCCGCTGCTGGTCGGCGAGGCAGGCGTCGGCAAGACCGCCATCGCCGAAGGGCTGGCCTCGCGCATAGTCGAGAAACAGGTTCCTGAAGCCATTGCCGACGCTGTTATCTATGCGCTGGATATGGGCGCATTGCTGGCCGGAACCAAATACCGGGGTGACTTCGAGGAACGCATGAAGGCCGTGCTGAATGAGCTGGCGAAAAAACCTCAAAGCGTTCTGTTCATCGACGAAATTCATACCGTCATCGGCGCCGGAGCCGCCAGCGGCGGCGCCATGGATGCCTCCAATCTGCTGAAGCCCGTACTGGCCAACGGCGAGCTGCGCTGCATCGGCGCCACCACGCATACCGAGTTCCGCGGCCTGTTTGAAAAAGATCGTGCCCTGGCCCGCCGTTTCCAGAAGATCGATGTGCCCGAACCCGATATCGCCGACACCATAAAAATCCTGCGCGGGCTGAAGATTCACCTGGAAGAGCATCACGGCATTCGCTACACGCAGGCAGCTATCAAGTCCGCAGCCGAACTTGCCGCCCGCTACATCAACGACCGGCGGCTGCCCGATTCGGCCATTGACGTGCTCGACGAGGCGGGAGCGGCCATGCGTATATCAACCAGGCGCCGGAAACAGGTGGCTGTCGGCGACATCGAAGCCATGGTGGCCTCCATGGCCCGCATCCCGGCGCGCAGTGTTTCAACGAGTGACCAACTGAGCCTGAAGAATCTGGAGCGCAACCTGAAACTCTCCGTCTTCGGTCAGGACGCAGCCATCACGCAACTGGCTGCCAGCATCAAGCTGTCACGTGCCGGCCTGTCGCATCCGGAAAGGCCGATCGGCTCCTTCCTGTTCACCGGGCCGACCGGCGTCGGCAAAACCGAGGTAGCCAGGCAACTGGCTCGCGTGATGGGGCTGAATGTCATCCGCTACGATATGTCCGAATACATGGAGGCGCATGCTGTCTCCCGCCTGATTGGCGCGCCGCCCGGCTATGTCGGCTTCGATCAGGGCGGCCTGCTGACCGAGACCGTGAACAAAACGCCGTATGCCGTGCTGCTGCTGGACGAGATTGAGAAGGCGCACCCCGACCTGTTCAACATCCTGTTGCAGGTCATGGATCACGGCACGCTGACGGACAATGCCGGACGCATGGCGGATTTCCGTCATATTATCCTGATCATGACCAGCAATGCCGGGGCCTTCGAGATGCAGCAGGGCTCCATCGGATTTAACCCGCAGCCCAGAAGCGGTGACGATGCCGAGGCTGTTAAACGCATCTTCTCGCCGGAATTCCGCAACCGGCTGGACTCGACCATTCACTTCACCACCCTTGATCGCAGCACGATCCTGCATGTGGTGGACAAGTTCATCATGGAACTGGAAATCCAGTTGCAGGAAAAAGGTGTAGAACTGGAAGTCAGCAAGTCCGTGCGCAAATGGCTGGCCGGACGAGGTTACGATCCGATGATGGGCGCCCGCCCCATGGCGCGGCTGATCCAGGAAAAGATCAAGAAGCCGCTGGCCGAGGAAATCCTGTTCGGAAAACTGGCCAGGGGCGGCAAGGTGCGCGTAAGCCTGAAAGACAGCGTGCCCCGTTTTTCATTCCGCCAGAAAATTACCGCCTGACTTCAATATATCCCTGAGCGATGACGGCAGCCGGAATCCGGCCCGCAGCAAGCGCGTCAGATCATTCGGCGTATCCACATCAAATCCCGTGCTCAGCAATCTGTAACGCAGCCCCAGTTCATGCAGGCGGCAAAGCGTGGCATCAACAACCTCCGCCGTGCTCCACGGAATATCTGCAAATACGCCTTCATGCGCTCCGCGAATGCCGATCAGGTCATAACCGCCATCCTCGACCGCGCCAATGACCACATCGTTGCATACCAGTGATCGCATGGCTGCCAACAGCCGGGCATCAGACATATGCGGGCTGTCCGTACCGGTGAACAGCACCCCCGTGGCGCCTTGGGAGATAGCCAGATTAAGCAGGCGGGCCATGCGTTCACCCAGATCCCCCTCCCCCTGGCTAACTACAGAAAGGTCAAACCCTGAAAAAAACGGATCAGATGCATCATCCGCCGCAATCCAGGCAAACGGAAAAAGCCTCGCGATGTTGGCAATGAATGTCCTGGCCATGGCGGCATGAATGTTGGCAGCCTGTTCAGGAGAAAAGCACGGTTGCAATCTGGTTTTCACCGCTCCGGGCCGAGGCGCCTTGCAGAGTACAATGGGGCGGATCATGTGCGATTCCGGTACAAGCGCTTCAGGTCGGCAGGGTCGGCACCCAGCCAGTAGCGGAATCTGAGCCACCACATCAGTAAAACCGTACGGACAATACCGCTCTCCTCCCATCTGCGGCTGGATGTTTCCACCTTTTGACGCAGGCAGGCGATTTTACCGTAGCGTTTAAGCCTCTTGCTGATCTCGACATCTTCCATGAGATACTGCTCGGGAAAGCCTCCCATCTGTTCGAAAATACGGCGGCGAATAAACATGGCCTGATCGCCGGTGCTGATTCCGCTCAGGCGTGAGCGCAGATTGATCATCCTTTCAATCATCCGGAACATTGGATGACTGCCTGTGAGGCTGACATCAAAGCGCCCGGCCACAGCTTTCTGGTCACGCATCGCCTTCTTCACAGCCGTTATATGACATGAATAGATGGGTGTATCTGCATGCAGGAAAAGAAGAATATCTGATTTACACTGAGCGGCTCCTGCATTCACCTGATGCGCACGGCAGGGCCTCGCCTGTAGCCATTGCATACCGGATGTGCGCAGTATTTCCTGCGTACCGTCACCGGAGCCGCCATCGACAAATACGACCTCGTCAGCCCCGACACTTCGCAGGTGCTCGATCAGGTCATCAATGAGGCTCCGTTCGTTAAACACAGGGACAACAATGGCCACGCTTGGCGAATCCATGTCAATCAAAACCCGAACCGATCAGGCAATATCAAGGCTTGTCCAGCCGCTGCCTGGCATGCGGAAATTTGTCACCATGCCCTGCCAGATACGGCCGGCTATGGCGATCAACGTTTCGCCATGCGTAAAAAGCCGCACATCGAATTTAAAGTCAACCCCATCCACGTTTACAACACTGGGCGGCACATGGCGCTGCATCACCGTTGCGGCCGCATCCATCTGCATCAGGCGCTTTCGGCTCATGGCCTTGCCCAGCAGCACGCCCTTGCCTCCATGCCGCGCCGCCGGCTTGAACACCCATGATTTGCGCTCCATCCACGCCGATTCAACGCCGATTTCGGAAAGCATGTGCGTTTCCGGAACCACTGAGCGGACAAAACCGGCATCAGCAGCCGGCAGGCATTCATCCAGCAGGCCGGGCCGCCACCAGTCCACCATGCGCCCCTTGTCACCAAGCAGGGCATAACTGCGCGGGTTGGGCGTCAATGCCACCTGGCCGGAAAGGTATGCCTGGCGGATATGGGGCAAATTGGAACTTTCCAGATAAAAGTCCGTATGCCGGTTGTAAATGGCATCCAGCCGCGCATCGCCAACATACAGGGCGCCATCATCCCCGGTTCGGATATCCCTCGGGCTGACAACCTGAACCTCTCTCCCCTGGCCGCGCAACAATTCGGTATAAGCGACCATTTCCGGATACATGTACTGCCCTTTCACATCCTCATCCATGATGGCCATGCATTGCCAGTTGGCATTAAACATGGACATAAGGCGCGCCTGCAATGTGCCCGGTAACTCTTTGATGGCCGGTTGCGGCAGCCATTGATCCTTTTCGACAAACAGTCCGCCTGCATTGTTATTGATTTCGATCAGGCGGGGGCCGTCTGCTGTCAGGTGGAAATCATAACCCATCAGCACGCTGGGCATGCCGGGATCAAACTGTGCCGATACAGCAATTTTTCCGGCCAACTTGCCGACATACGATACGTTGCGCTTCAGGCGATGCATGAGCCTCGCAAAACGCCACATGGCATCAAAATCAGCTCCGGATATGGAAACTTCAGGGATATTTGTCACACGCCTACGCTAGCGCCGCACCCTTACTAACAACAACATGAATAAAGCCATACGCAGCGAGCCGCTGGGCGGTCAGTGTCCGCAAGGCGCCCCGGCGCGGTCATAGGTTAGTACCTATCTCAAGCGCTGCAAGACAGGTATAATCAAGAACCATGAGCCCTCCCATAGATCAGCTGCCCGCGATACGGCTGAAAGAACTGCAAAGCCGTATGTTGAGTTGGAAGCAACCGGCTTACCGGGCGAAACAGATTATTGAGTGGCGAAACAAGGGCGTGCTCGATCCGCAAGCCATGCGCAACCTGCCCACCCCCCTGCAGGACAGGCTGCGTGTGGAGATAGATTGCCAGCCCCTGACATTAACGAAGCGTATGTTGTCAGCAGACGGCACGCGCAAATATGTCTTTTCCCTGTGCTCGGGAAAAATGCTGGAAACTGTCTTTATTCCGGAGGCCGGGCGCGGCACTGTGTGCGTCTCCTCGCAGGTCGGCTGCGTGCTCGACTGCGCCTTCTGCCACACGGGAACGCAGGGCTTCGAGGCAAACCTGACGAGTGGCGAAATCATCGCGCAGATTCTGGCTGTCAAACAGGATTTACGTGAAAGCTCCGGCAACGGCTCGGACAACTGTGTTGTCACGCATGTGGTCTACATGGGTATGGGCGAACCGCTGGCCAATGAACAGGGAGTGCATAACAGCCTCGATATGCTGCTGGCCAGGGACGGCCTGGGCATTTCCCAGCGCCGCATCACCGTTTCCACATCGGGGCTGGTCCCGGCCATGCAGCGCTTCGGCGAGAAATTCCCGGTCAACCTCGCCGTATCACTGCATGCGGCGAATAACCGCCTGCGTGATGAACTCGTGCCGATCAACCGTAAATACCCGCTGGAAGCCTTGCGTAAATGTCTGGATGACTATCCTCTGGACAGGCAGCGCCATATTACACTGGAATATGTGATGCTCGATGGGGTCAACGACCGGGATGAGGATATGGAGGCGCTTGCCAGCTTCGTCCGCCCGGCTCGTGAGCGTGTCAACCTGATTCATTTCAATCCCTTTCCAGGTACCCACTTCCAGGGAAGCTCAAAGGAACACATGGATGCCTTTGCCGCAGGCTTGATTCAGCTTGGCATCCGTGCCACCGTCCGCAAATCCCGCGGTCAGGATATCATGGCGGCCTGCGGCCAGCTTAAGGCTGAAACCCAGGCGGCATAGGGGGTATGGTGCAGATGCGAACAGGGATCATCGGCGGCAGCGGTCTTTACGAGATTGAAGGCATCGAAATACTCGACCGATTGAATATCGACACGCCCTTTGGCCCGCCCTCGGACAAGTTGGTGCTGGCATGCATCAACGGCCATGAGGCGGTTTTCCTGCCCAGGCATGGGCGTGGCCACCGCTTTCCACCGCACCGCATCAACTATCGCGCCAATATCTATGCCATGAAGCTGGCCGGCGTATCCCAGATCATTTCGATTTCTGCAGTCGGTTCCCTGCGTGAACACATCGCTCCGGGCCACTTTGTTCTGATCGACCAGTTTGTCGATCGGACACATTCCCGCGATTCAACATTTTTTGATGGGCCTGTGGTGGCGCATGTGTCCATGGCTGATCCCGTATGCTCCCGGCTCTCCTCCCTCCTGTCTTCGGCCTGTAAGGCGGCAGATATCACGTTGCACGAAGGTGGTTCATACCTTGTCATGCAGGGGCCGCAGTTTTCCTCACGGGCCGAATCCGAGCTTTACCGCGCCTGGGGCATGGATGTGATCGGCATGACCAATCTGCCGGAAGCGAAACTGGCCAGGGAAGCCGAGATTTGCTATGCCACGGTCGCCATGAGCACCGATTACGACTGCTGGCACGGGGAAGAAGAGGATGTGAACGTGGCATCGCTGTTGGAAGTGATGGGCGCCAACGTGCAAAATGCGCAGGCCATGCTTCACAACTACTTCTCTGATGTGTCCGGGCCTGCCGCACCCTGCCCTGCCGGTTGCAATGCCTCGCTGGAAAATGCGATCTTCGCGGATTTGAAAGCGCAGAACGATGACGCCCTGAAGCCCATTCATGCCATTGTGGAGCGTTTCCTGTGAGGGCTATCATTATGCTGCTTTGCATGGGCGTGCTGGCTGGCTGCCAGAGCACGCCCAAACACGAAGACCCCGCCAAGCAGGGGAAAAGGGCTGAAAGTCATTACCAGCTCGGTATTGATGCGCTGAACAAGAACAACATGCCCAAGGCGTTTGACGAGTTGCTTCGGGCCAAAAAACTGGCGCCGGAACGCGCTGATATTCTGGATGCGCTTGGCATTGCATGGTGGAAACGTGGCGGCCTGAAGAAGGCAGAAGAGTATTACAGGCAAGCCATAAGGAAATCGCCCTCGGCCGCCACCTACTACAACTATGGTGGTTTACTGATACAGCTCGGGCAATACGGAAAAGCGGAGAGTTATTTCCGCAAGGCGCTTGAAGACCCGCGCTACCGCAATCCCGATCTCGCCCACATCAGCCTTGGCGATGCCTTGCTGGCACAGGAGAGGTTCGATGAAGCCATAGCCAGCTACAAGCAGGCCAGGTTGCTGAATCCCCGTCAGGAGTTGTCGCGCCTGAAGGAGGCGCAAGCCTATGAACAAAACGGGCAAAAACACTATGCCAAGGCTCTGTATGAAGCCATCCTGCGCGAGCGGCCAGGCAACCGGCAGGCCATGCAGGGCCTGCTTGCGCTATTAAAAGACAGCGGTAACCTGACCGAGGCAGGACGCAGCCTGAGAAAGTTTGAAAAACACAGCACCAGCCCCGAGGATACCGCCTGGGCACAAAATGAATTACAGAGGCTTTTCAGGCCATGAGTGAAAAAACATACGCGACGGAAACGGAGACAGCCGAAGAAAACACGCTTCGCGAAGAAGAACAACGCCTTAAAGATCGTGAGGATCTGCAGCGTCACATTGGCAAACGTCTGACCGCCGCACGAAGGGAAAGCGGCCTGAATGCAAAGGACATTGCCGGCAGCCTGCGTTTTCTTCCCGAGTATGTGCGCGCATTTGATTCCGGTAACTGGGATAAAATGCCAGAGGAGGTTTACACCCTGGGCTTTCTCCGCCAGTACGCCAGATTTATCGGCCTGGATCTGAGTGATGAGATTGAGCGCCTGAAGTCCGGCGAATACCACTTGAGCAAACCCTTCACCATTCCCGATCCACCGCTCGCACCAAATCGTAAGTGGGCCATCGTGTCTGCTGCACTATTTGTAACCTTCTTCATTATCGTCAATCTGGCCTTCAATGGAGAAAAACAGCAAGACCCTGCCCCGGTCATCGGTGAGCAGGCGTTGGATATCCCTGCTACATCTGCCGATAGCGGCGCGGAGAAACAACAGGCTCTGGCATCCTCGACCAGAACACATCATTACCATTTCTCGGCAAGCGGTGAAGCCGTCTGGCTACAGGTGTTTGATGCATCATTCGAACTGCTCAAGGAAGCGCTTCTGCGGCCGGGCGAAAGCCTGCGCTTCGACTACGGAGGAGCGGCAATATTCATAACCAGCGGCAATCCGGCCTCTTTGCAAGTGAGGATTGACGGCAAGATCGCCGCAGCAACCGGGTCGCTGGGCGAGGCCGGCAGAGTGCTTCGCGAACACAGGCTGACACCTCCAGTTACTGAGTGAATGGTAAGGTAGCCGTGACATCGGCAACCATACCTGACGCACCAATCACATCCCCCGCAAAGCCCTTGTTGCCATGATCCAAATCTGCCGGAGACGGGAATAGAAACCGTGGCTGCATTCTGGGAAAGCAAAACTCTTGAGGAAATGACCGAAGAGGAATGGGAATCCCTGTGCGACGGCTGCGGCCGTTGCTGCATGCATAAATTCAAGGACGAGGATACGCACGAGGTGTTTTATACGGATGTGGCCTGCCGCCTGTTCGACGTTGATCATTGCCGGTGCACAGCTTATGAAAAGCGTACGGAGCTTGTGCCGGAGTGTGTTGACCTGCGCTCCAAACATGCAGATCAATTCCGTTGCCTGCCTGCAACATGCGCCTATCAACAACTGAGCAAAAGCAGGGATCTGGCAAGCTGGCATCCTCTTGTTTCAGGCGACAGAAATTCCGTACACAAGGCCGGCATTTCGATGCAAGGCAAGGCCGTACCGGAAAACAGCGT
>QIFG01000086.1 GCA_003228735.1 Zetaproteobacteria bacterium | reverse complement strand
CCCAGTATCTGTGTGTAAAGTGCTTTGTCTCTCATGCCCCATAGCATAACCTCCAGTAATCACGTTACCCACACGATCAGGGGAAGAGCCATATTTAACAGCTTGATGGAGAGATAACGAATGGCACGTCAATATCTGTTGGGCGAGAAACAACATGAATGGTTCAAGCGCCTGTTTGGCATTATTACCAAACAGGCGCAGCCGCTGATTGCGCGGCACAGGGCTGTCACGCTGATTCTTTACCTTGCCGCACCAACGGCCCTGGTTTTCAGTTGGGTGAACTATGCGGAAGGGTTTGTGGGCCTTGGTCTGACCCAGCTTGCTGTATGTCTGCTGCTCCTGTTGCCGATATTTGTTCTGCTCAAGCACGAACGCCATGTGCCAGTGACCGAATACCTTCTCATGGTTGCAGCCGTCATTATTTTTTCTTCCCTGTTGATTGCCGGCGGCATTGCCGATACCGGTATTTACTGGGTTGGCCTTTATCCGTTTACCGCCTTTTATGTGATGGGGCAGAGGCGCGGCTGGCTGTGGATTGCAGTGTTTGCCGCCATCATCCTGCTGGTTGTGGTGATGGATATGAATCATCAGATTGTCCTCCCGTATAATGCTACCGAACTGTTGTACTTCTCCCAGTCATTCGCTTTTTATACGTTGACCGCGGCCGTATTCAATATGCTGCGTGAGGATTATGAGGATGCGCTTGAGATAGGTGTGAAAGAGCGCACATCCGAACTTCTTGCTTCGCGCGAGATGATCAGGGAAAGCGAACAGCGGTTTCGTTCAATTTTCGAATCTGTACAGGACATATACTACCGCACCGATCTGAATGGCCGGATTGTCATTGTGAGTCCTTCCTGTGAGGAGGTAACCGGATATTCACCCGAGGAGTTGATCGGCCAGGATATTTCCAGCTTTTATGCCGACCCCGGGCAACGTGATGAGCTGATAGATTTACTCATGGAACATGGGAAGGTGAACGACCTGGAATTGAATGGCCTGCGCAAGGATGGCAGTACAGCCATAGGGTCGGTTACGAGTCAACTTGTCTATGATGACAAACATCAGCCTATAGCTGTGGAGGGAATAATTCGTGATGTCTCCGAGCGTAAGCAGGCGGAAGAGTTGGAAAGAAAGCACCTGCAGGAACTGGCGCATGCCTTACGCCTGAATACGATGGGAGAAATGGCCAGCGAAATTGCGCATGAGCTGAACCAGCCGCTCACCGCCATCCGTTCCTATAGCGGAGCCTGTACGCACATGGTGGGTAACAACAACTGGAAACGTGATGAAATGCTAGAAGCGCTGGCCAATATCAGCAAGCAATCGGAGCGTGCTGCGAAGATTATTAAGCAGCTAAGGGGATTCATCCGAAAGGGGGAGGTGCAACGCAAATCCACCGTTGATATGAATGATCTGATCCGGGATATGGTACGTCTGGAAGATGCCGGGATACGGCGCTACAAGGTTGATCTGATATTGGACACAGCAGACAACATGCTGCAGGTCATCTGTGACCGGGTGTTGATCGGACAGGTGGTTCTCAATCTGGTCCATAATGCTATTGAGGCCATGCAATCCCTTGCCGAAGACGAAAGGCGTTTGTTTATTCGAACGACAAACCATGATAATAAGGCCGTTCTTGTCAGCATCAGCGATGTCGGACCGGGCATGTCGGAGCAGGAGATTGAAAAGGCGTTCGAGGCGTTTCATAGCACCAAACCAAAGGGTATGGGCATGGGTCTTCCGATCAGTAAATCCATTATTGAGGCGCATGCCGGCCACTTGTGGGCCGTGCCGAACGAATATGGCGGAACGGCCTTTTATTTCAGCCTGCCTGTCAGTGGAGTAAGCGATGTTGACTGATTCCGTTGTACATATCGTGGATGACGATCCGGCTATACTAGATTCGCTAAGCCTTCTGCTGAAATCAGCGGGGCTGACACCCCGGGTGTATGCCTCGGCCGAGGATTTCCTGTCCACATATAAGCAATCGCTATCCGGCTGCCTGTTGCTGGATATTCGCATGCCCGGCATGAATGGCCTGGACTTGCAGGAGGAGCTTGTCTCCCGCTGTATCAATATTCCGGTGATTATCATGACCGGAGATGGGGATGTGCCCACGGCTGTGCGGGCTATGAAGGCCGGCTCCATGGATTTTATCGAAAAGCCATTCGATCATCAGTGCCTGCTTGACCTGGTGAAGAAAGGCCTGGCCATGCATCGTGAACAGCGCAACGGTCAGGAGAAGAGTGAGCAGGTTGTCTTGAGGCTGGCTACATTGTCCTCACGTGAACATGAGGTGCTGACGCTTCTGGTTGCCGGTAAACCAAACAAGGTGATTGCTAACGGCCTGGATATCAGTCCGCGCACCGTGGAGTTGCACAGGGCTCATATCATGCAGAAGCTGCATGCGCAGTCGCTGTCCGATCTTGTGCGCCTGTCGTTGATTGCTGCCGGAAAGGAGCAGCCTTAGAGGGGAAATTTCAGCACGCCGGCCATATTAATTCCGGTGCGGTTAGCATGTTATTAAGAAAAAATCTATACGTATTATTACGTATATCTGTTCCTTTCCGTATTCGATAATGTCATGCGCGTGGTGAGTTCTTGCAATTTGCAGGCGCTCTTGGCTAATTGCCAGGGGGGGAGGCGCCCCTCCTCCCTCCCCCTCATTTATCGGGGTAGGTGATCACATACCTAAGGCTGTTCTGGGCATTGATAATTAAAATCATGCGTTTCCCATGTTGAAAAAACAACTGGGCATCAGCTATTGTCTTATATCCCCGAAGCGGGAAGGTGGCGGCTGACTTAACGCGGCAACTCCGAGCTTCCAGTCAGAAACGTATCTACGGCCCGGGCGCACTGCCGGCCTTCGCGAATGGCCCAGACAACCAGAGATTGGCCGCGCCGCATGTCGCCAGCGGAAAAAACCTTATCGGCGCTTGTCTGATAGTCGTTGGTGCCAGCGGCTACGTTGCCGCGGCCATCCTTTTCCACACCAAGTTCTTCGAGCATGCCTTCATGCACCGGATGCATGAAGCCCATAGCCAGAAGCACAAGGTCGGCCTTGAGTTCAAATTCGCTGCCTTCGATTTCGCTCATCTTCCATTGCCCATTCTCATCCTGCGCCCAGTCGACGCGCACACATTCAATCGCCTTGATTCTTCCCTTATCGCCAATCAGACGCTTGGTTGAAACTGAAAAATCGCGCACACACCCTTCTTCCTGCGAAGTGGAAGTACGCATCTTCATTGGCCAATTGGGCCAGGTCATCAGCTTGTCCGGCGTTTCAGGAGGTTGTGGCAGGATTTCGAGCTGGGTAACCGAAGCGGCGCCATGACGGTTGGATGTACCGATACAGTCACTGCCGGTATCACCACCACCGATAACAATGACATGCTTGCCTTCGGCCGAAATAAGTTCTTCTGGTGGGATGTCATCGCCCAGCACGGCCTTGGTCTGCTGCGTCAGAAACTCCATGGCAAAGTGAATGCCGGAAAGTTCATTTCTTCCTTTCAGCGGCAGATCGCGCGGTTTTTCCGAGCCGCCACTTAAGACAACGGCATCGAACTCATCCAGCAATTGTTTGGCAGATATGTCTACGCCGATGTGCTTGCTGGTGCGGAAGTCTACGCCCTCGGCGCGCATCTGTTCCAGCCGCCGGTCAATGATCTTTTTGTCAAATTTGAAGTTTGGAATGCCGTAGCGCATGAGGCCGCCAATACGGTCATTCTTTTCAAACACGACGGCATCATGGCCGGCACGCGCCAGTTGCTGGGCGCAGGCCAGCCCTGCCGGGCCGGAACCAACAATGGCGACCTTCCTGCCTGTTTTGTGCTCAGCGATCTGGGGTGTGATCCAGCCTTCTTCCCAGCCCTTCTCGACAATTGAAAGCTCAATATTCTTGATGGTTACGGCATCGCCAATGAGGTTGAGCGTGCAAGCCTCTTCACATGGGGCAGGGCAGATGCGCCCGGTAAATTCCGGGAAATTGTTGGTGGAATGCAGCACCTCGACAGCCCGCTTCCAGTCATCCCTGAAGACAAGGTCGTTCCAGTCCGGGATGATGTTGTCAACAGGGCAACCGTTATGGCAGAACGGAATACCGCAATCCATGCAGCGCGCACCTTGTGTCGCCATGTCCTTGGGCAGGGTTAAAAATTCCCTGTAATGGGTGATTCGGTCTGCAACCGGCGCGTAACTCAGGCCTTCGCGCGCAAACTCCTTGAAGCCCGTTGGCTTACCCATGAGGCCGCTCCTTGCCGGCTTCATTTTCAGAAGCGAGTTCCGCTTCTATTTCCTGAAGCGCCCGGCGGTAATCAACCGGCATCACTTTGACGAAACGGTGCACGTAATGACTCCACCATTTGTCCAGAATCTCCCTGGCCCGTTCCGAGTTGGTGTAATGCATGTGCCGCTCGATCAGACTATACAGAATTTTCACATCATCCTGAGTCAAAGAGTGTTTGATATCGACGCGGCCGTGCATCTCCAGATCAGGCCCTTGATGATCCAGTTTCTCGAGAGCATCGGCTTCGGAGGCCACGGGCTCAAGTTCAACCTGGGCCATGTTACAGCGCGTTTCGAAATCGCCACTTTCATCCAGAACATAAGCGATGCCACCACTCATGCCGGCTGCAAAGTTGCGCCCTGTTTCTCCGAGCACGACAATCGTGCCCCCGGTCATATATTCACAGCCGTGATCGCCAACGCCTTCAACAACGGCCACAGCACCCGAATTCCTGACAGCAAAGCGCTCACCGCCGATGCCACGGAAATAGCATTCACCGGCAACGGCGCCGAACAGCACCGTATTGCCAACGATAATGTTCTCTTCAGGAATAATCGTAGATTGTCTGGGCGGATAGATAATGATGCGCCCACCGGACAGTCCCTTGCCGACATAATCGTTGCCTTCACCCGCCAGTTCAATCGTAATGCCATGCGCCAGCCATGCGCCGAGTGATTGTCCGGCTGTACCCCTGGCCTTGATGACGATGGTATCATCAGCCAGCCCCGCAAGGCCGTAACGCCTGGCCAACTTGCCGGAAAGCATGGTGCCGAAGCTGCGGTCCACATTGCAGATATCAGTCTCAATGATCACCGGTGTTTGATTTTCGAGCGCCGGCTTGGCCTCAGAGATAAGTTTGTTGTCGATGAGTTTATCCAGACCGTGATCCTGTTTCTCGCAGTTGTACACGGCAGTGCCATTGGGTGGATCCACGCGGTGGAACAACGGTGAAAGATCCAGGCCCTGGGATTTCCAGTGCAGGATGGCCCTGTTTGTGTCGAGCATATCCGAGCGGCCGATCATCTCATTAAAAGTCTTGAAACCGAGTTCCGCCATGATTTCGCGAACTTCCTCAGCAAGGAAAGTGAAGAAATTAACGACATCCTCAGGTTTTCCTGCGAATTTCTTGCGCAGTTCCGGATCCTGAGTAGCGACACCGACCGGGCAGGTGTTCAGGTGGCATTTGCGCATCATGATGCAGCCCTCAGCCACGAGCGCGATGGCGCCGAAGGCGACTTCATCGGCGCCAAGCAGGGCGGCAATGACCACATCGCGGCCGGTACGCATCTGGCCGTCGGCCTGCAGGCGCATACGGCTACGCAGCCGGTTAAGCACGAGGGTCTGCTGCGTTTCAGCCAGCCCCAACTCCCAGGGTGCGCCGGCATGCTTGATTGAGGTCAGCGGCGATGCGCCCGTACCGCCGTCATGGCCGGCGATAACGACATGATCGGCATGCGCCTTGACCACGCCGGCGGCAATGGTGCCGACACCCACCTCGGATACCAGCTTCACACTGATGTCCGCATCAGTATTGGTGTTTTTGAGGTCGAAGATCAGCTGAGCCAGATCCTCGATTGAATAAATATCGTGGTGGGGTGGGGGAGAGATCAGGCCCACGCCGGGTGTGGAGTGGCGAACTGCTCCAATGCGCTTGTCCACCTTGTGGCCTGGAAGCTGCCCGCCTTCGCCGGGCTTGGCGCCTTGGGCGATCTTGATTTGAATCTGATCAGAGTTGGCCAGATATTCGATGGTGACGCCAAAGCGTCCCGAGGCCACCTGCTTGATGGATGAGCGCATGGAGTCGCCGTTTTTCATTGGCTTGAAGCGTTCCGGTTCTTCACCGCCCTCGCCGGTATTGGATTTGCCGCCAAGCCGGTTCATGGCAATGGCAAGCGTGCTGTGCGCTTCATGCGAAATCGAGCCAAACGACATCGCGCCTGTTACGAACCTTTTGACGATTTCACTGGCAGGCTCAACTTCATCGAGCGCAACGGGAGTGGTATCTTTGAAGCTGAACATACTGCGCAAAGTCATCAGCCGCCCGCTCTGGTCGTTGATCAGCGCGGCATATTCCTTGTACAGAGATAAATTTCCGGAGCGTACGGCATGTTGCAGCTTGGCAACGACTTCGGGCGTCAGCAGGTGCTCCTCGCCGCGCACGCGCCAGGCATATTCGCCGCCGACATTCAATGCATTGCGGTAGATTTGGGCGTCACCGTAGGCATCCAGGTGCCAGCTCACAGCGTCTTCGGCGATTTCAGCCAGCCCGGCGCCTTCAATCTTGGTGCATGTGCCGGTGAAATACTTTTCCACAAACCCGGATGCCAGACCAATGACCTCATAAATCTGGGCGCCGCAATAGGATTGGTAGGTTGAGATTCCCATCTTGGACATCACCTTGAGAATGCCCTTGTTGACGGCCTTGATGTAACGCGCTTCGATTTCCTGAATGGAAAGTCTTTCGTCAATATGGCCATGCATCTGCATGTCGGCCAGAGTTTCAAAGGCAAGGTACGGATTGATGGCCTCGGCGCCGAAGCCGGCCAGAGTCGTGAAATGGTGCACCTCACGGGCCGAACCGACTTCAACCACCAGGCCGGTTTCGGTTCTGAGGCCCTCCCGGATCAGGTGCTGGTGCACAGCCGAGGTGGCTAACAGGGCAGGAATAGCGAGATGATCAGCATCCATCTCCCGGTCGGAAAGGATAACGATGTTGAAGTGTTCGCTGACGGCTTTTCCCGCAGCGGAACAGAGTTTCTCCAGCGCAGCCTCCATGCCGGCGGCGCCCTGATCGGCCGCATAGCACATGGATAACGTAATGGTGCGGAATTTGCCATCGGTGTACTGGTCAATATGGCGGATCTTTTCAAGATCCTCATTGGTCAGAATCGGCTGATGCACCTCAAGCCGCATCTGCGGCTGGGTGGCATCCAGCCCCAGCAGGTTCGGGCGCGGGCCGATGATTGAGGTCAGGCTCATGACCATTTCCTCACGGATCGGATCAATGGCCGGGTTGGTCACCTGTGCAAACAGTTGACGGAAATAGTTATACAGCGGCCTGGCCCGGTTGGAGAGCACGGCCAGGGGAGAATCATTGCCCATTGAGCCGATGGGTTCCTGGCCCGTCATGGCCATCGGGGCCATCAGGAATTTGAGGTCTTCCTGCGTATAGCCAAAGGCCTGCTGGCGATCCAGCAGCGTTTTGTGATTCGGCGCCTGTGGCGCGATTTCTCCGCGTAGCTCTTCAAGCTGTATTTGCGTTTTGGCCAGCCATTCCTGATACGGCCTGGCATTGGCCAGCTCATTTTTCAGCTCAACGTCGTCGATAATGCTGCCTTTTTCCAGATCGATCAGGAACATCTTGCCTGGCTGCAGCCGCCATTTCTTGACGATCTTTTCCTCGGGGATTGCTAGCACGCCCATCTCGGAACCCATGACGACAAGATCATCATCGGTAATCAGGTAGCGGGCCGGACGCAGGCCATTGCGATCCAGTGTGGCGCCAATCTGGCGGCCATCGGTAAAGGCTACGGCAGCAGGGCCATCCCATGGCTCCATAAGCGCGGCATAGTGTTCATAGAAGGCTCTGCGTTTTTCGTCCATGAGCCTGTTGCCGGCCCACGCCTCCGGAATCATCAGCATGGCGGCGTGCGCCAGTGAGTAGCCTCCCATGGTTAGCAGCTCCAGGGCATTATCGAAGCATGCCGTATCCGATTGCCAGTCATAGCTGATCGGCCACAGCTTCTGCAGATCGTCTCCAAGCAGGTCGGATTGCATGGAATGGCGGCGGGCATTCATCCAGTTGAGGTTGCCACGCAGGGTGTTGATCTCGCCGTTATGGGCAATCATGCGGAACGGGTGAGCCAGTTCCCAGGAAGGGAAGGTGTTCGTCGAGAAGCGTTGATGCACCAGCGCCAGTGCGGTAGTCACGCGGGCATCGTTGATATCGTCATAGTAGGCGCTTACCTGATGCGACAGGAACATGCCTTTGTAGACGATGGTTCTGCTGGACATGGAAGCAATATAAAACCTGGCCTGATCCTGCAAATCCAGGGCCTTGACCCGGCGGGCAACGACCTTGCGGATGACAAAAAGCTTGCGTTCGAAGGCGTCCTGATCCGTGCAGTTGTCGCCTCTGGCAACGAAAATCTGCTCGATCACCGGTTCGCAACCCACTACCTGCGGCGGCAGGTCTGCACGTGTGGCATCGGTCGGCACGATCCGCCAGCCCAGAGTTTTTTGCCCTTCTTCCACCACGGCCTGCTCGATGATATTGCGGCATGATTGCCGGTGTTTCGCATCCCTTGGGAAAAACACCATGCCAGCGCCATACTCGCCTTCGGCAGGCAGTTCGATGTCCAACTCCGGCGTTACAGCACGGAAAAAGGCATCAGGAATCTGAATCAGGATACCGGCGCCATCACCCTCACGAGGGTCCGCTCCGGCTGCCCCCCGGTGGGTCAGGCGTAAAAGAATCTCCAGGCCTTTTTCGATGATATCGTGGCTCTTCCTGTTCTTGATATTGGCCACGAAACCGACACCGCAGGCATCGTGCTCGTGCCTGGGGTCATACATGCCTTGCCTGGCTGGCAGCGCCGAATGGCTCATGCTTTTACCTCATGTCTCATAAACTGTGCGGTGATTTGGCGAATTTCCTGTTCCGCTCAGTTAACTCATTAAAAAAGGCCGGGACAAGCCCGGCACAGGGGCGGGGAATATAGCGAAGTTGATCACTATTCTCCACCTCGGGGCGGCATATGCTCCGCAATGAAAGGCTGTGCTTATGTTACCAATGCCTGTGATTGTCTATATCTCCTGCCGTTCCGACAATACGCATAGGCGCACCTGGATAGAGGCTGGCCGCCCAGCCTTCCGCTTAACTTGTAATTCCCCGTGGTCTTGCCACGGGGAGGTCTTATAGTTGATGAGTGGACGGTTTAGATAGAGTTCAGAAGGGCAGCCATTGT
>QIFG01000054.1 GCA_003228735.1 Zetaproteobacteria bacterium | reverse complement strand
TGGCCTCGTCCTTTTTGAGCACAATCGGGGCGCAGCCCTGCGGGACGGGCCATTTTTGCGCTCTGCGGCGTTATTTCTCGCTGATGTGCATAAAGCACACTGCGCTCGAAATGCCTTGCTGAGGCACAAAAATGGGCGTGTCGCTACGGTCGAAATTAGTATTAACAGACCCAAGTAATTCAGGAGGAATGTTGTGTCTTTAATGATTACCGATGAGTGTATTAATTGCGCAGTTTGTGAGCCGGAATGTCCGAACGAGGCGATTACCGAGGGCGATGAAATCTTTGAGATAGACCCGGATAAGTGCACGGAATGCGTGGGGCATTTTGACGAGCCACAGTGCCGCATGGTTTGCCCGGTGGATTGCATTCCCAATGACCCGGATAAAGAGGAAAGCAAGGACGAGTTACAGGCGAAGTACAACAAGCTGACCGGCGCGGCTTAAGCACGGGGGAGGAAGCATTTCCACCCTTTCTTGCCCTGTATTAATCATGGCTGGCTGGCCTTATGACTGACTCCGGCGTAAAGCGGGGGCGGCTGTTTATTGTTTCCGGGCCTTCCGGCAGCGGCAAAACGACGCTGTGCGCAGCTTGGCTGGAACAGGCGCTGAACCTGCATCTGAGTATTTCCTGCACCACGCGTCCTCCCCGTGCGGGCGATGTCGATGGGCGCGACTACCATTTTCTAAGCTTTGACGAATTTGAGGCTCAGAAGCAGGCGGGCGCATTTTTAGAATATGCGTTCGTGTATGACAACTGGTATGGCACCCGTAAGCGCGATATTGAGGCCATGCTGGATGCCGGATGCGATGTTCTGCTGGAGATTGATTGGCAGGGCGCTGCGCAGGTGGCTGAAAAATTGCCAGAAGCCTGCCGTATCTTTATCCTGCCGCCGTCGCTGGATGAGTTGCGTGCAAGGCTTGTGGTGCGTGGTCTGGATGCTCCGGCTGTGATTGAGCAGCGACTGGCTGTAGCACAGGCCGAGATGGAACATGCCGCAGAGGCAGGGCATCGCATCGTGAACGAAGCATTTGACGATGCGCTGGCCGAACTGCTGGTAATTTACCGCGCAACATAGCAGCTTGCGGCGGCTTTCCAGCCGGCAAGCCCATCACCCCGCCCGAGGAGGCATGACAAATTATGGCACGCATTACCGTTGAAGATTGCATCAAGCACTATCCCAACCGCTTTGAGCTCGTCTTGCTGGCCGCCCGCCGCGCCCGGCAATTACAGAATGGCATGTCTGTCATGGTTGAAGAGAAATCCAGAAAGCCGGCTGTGCAGTCGTTAAAAGAGATTGGTGATGGCCAGGTTACCTGGGAGATTCTGTTTGACTTGGAAGCGATGGAGCGCCGCCGTTTGCAGGCAATGGAAATGGATGAGGCGGAAGAAGAAGCCTGATTTATTGCGTTTCGCAAGCGCATAGGATAAACCTATGCCATTGTGAGCCGTATTTTTGAGATAACCGACAAGGTTCTTTCCTACCACCCGAAAGCCGATATTGATCTGATCAACCGGGCCTATGTCTTTTCGGCTCAGGCTCATGCCGATCAGAAGCGCAACTCGGGTGAACCCTATTTCACGCATCCGATGGAAGTAGCCAGTATCCTGGCCAGTCTCAGGCTGGATGAAGCAAGCATTGTCACGGGCCTGCTGCACGACACGGTCGAAGATACCGACATCACACTGGAAGACATCCGCGAACGCTTTGGTGATGAGGTTGCCCAACTGGTCGATGGCGTCACCAAGATCGGCAAGATCAAATTTCAATCCAGCGAACACAAGCAGGCCGAGAACTTCCGCAAGCTCATCATGGCGACAGCCAAGGATCTGCGCGTACTTCTGGTCAAGCTGGCTGACCGCCTGCACAACATGCGAACGCTGTGCTTCCTGAAAGAATACAAGCGTAAGGCAATATCCGAGGAAACGGTTCAGCTCTACGCACCGCTGGCGCACCGGCTTGGCATCCACTGGATCAGGCAGGAAATGGAAGACCTGGCTTTTTCGCATATCGAACCGGAAGCCAGCTCTGAGTTGACGCATCGCATGGCCGAGCACCTTGATGAACTGAAAGACACATGTATGCGACTGGAGCTTGTTTTGCAGGAGGTGCTCAATCGGCAGGGTGTGAAGGCGCGTGTGCAGGGCCGCATGAAACATCTGTACAGCCTGCATGAGAAAATGCAGCGCAAACATGTGGCTTTTGATGAGGTCTACGATCTCGTGGCCTTCCGCCTGATCGTCGAGGATATGCCGGCCTGTTACCAGACTCTGGGTATTATCCATAGCCTGTACCGGCCGGTGCCGGGGCGGTTCAAGGATTATATTGCGCTGCCCAAGCCGAACGGCTACCAGTCGCTGCACACCTCCGTCTATGGGCCGGAGAATCACCTGATTGAGGTGCAGGTGCGGACGGAGTCCATGCATCACTATGCCGAGGACGGCATTGCCGCCCACTGGATGTACAAGGGCGAGGAGGCGGCGTCCGGCGATCAGCAGAAATTCCGCTGGCTGAAACAGCTTACCGAGTTGTTGCAGGAGGCGGACAATCCTGTCGAATACCTGGAGAATGCGCGGCTCGACCTGTTTGTGCAGGAGGTATACGTGTTCAGCCGTGATGGCGACATTTTCTCCCTGCCACGCGGCGCTGTGCCACTGGATTTCGCCTATGCCGTTCATACCGATGTCGGGCATCATTGTATGGGTGTTCGCATCAACGGTGAGCCGGCCGATTTTCAGACGGAGTTGCGTAACGGCGACCAGATCGAGGTGTTGACCAGCCCGGAGCAGACACCCAGCCGGCAGTGGCTGCAATATGCCCGAACGCCACGTGCCCGGCAGGCCATCCGTCAGTGGTTCAGCCGGCAGGAGCGGGAAGCCAGCCAGCGCATGGGAGGCGAGATTCTGCTCGAGGCTCTCGGCAAGGATGTAAATCTTGGTAAGGCGTCACTCAAGAAGCTGGGCTGCAAAACGATGGATGTGCTCAAGGAGCGGTTGGGCCAGGGCGTTATGCCAATTGAGCGTCTGCTTGAGGTAACAGAAGGCAGCAAGCTTGGTTTCAAGGGGCTTTCCCAGAATCTGATGTGGGCGGCGGATTGTTGTCTGCCGCTTCCCGGTGATCCTGTTCTGGGCCGGTTCCAGCCAGGCAAAGGCATGATTCTGCACCATCGCGATT
This sequence comes from Zetaproteobacteria bacterium, assembly GCA_003228735.1. Lineage (GTDB taxonomy): Bacteria > Pseudomonadota > Zetaproteobacteria > Mariprofundales > Mariprofundaceae > SZUA-181. The sequence goes on along the minus strand of QIFG01000054.1, from coordinate 6,120 downwards.
GTTCGGAAGTAACGAAAACGCGTAAAGATGCATGGCTGGAGGCAAACTGGCGCGGCGAGGGGGGGCAATTTTATCCCACCGCCATTCAGGTCAAGGCCCAGAACGAGCGCGGCATGCTGGCCCGTGTATCCGGCACTTTTGCCGAATGCCATGCCAATATTGATGATATCAAACTTCGTCAGTTCGAAGGCTCCATGACATTGATGTCTCTGCTTGTAGAGGTGTCCAACCGCAAGCATCTGGCCACGGTTTTGCGCGCCGTCAAGGCGCTGGATGGTGTGGTTTCCGTATCGCGATTGACGCAAGGGGGGCTTTCGAAGCGCGTGCGAGTCAGGAAAGGCATTGGTGAAGCGATCAAGGGTATGGTGACCCGCGGGTGGACACGACAGCCCTCCCATTCCAAGGCATAGAAAGGAACAGATATGGATTCAATCCGCACTGTCCATACGGATCAGGCGCCCAGGGCTGTGGGTCCCTACAGCCAGGCGGTTGTGCATGATGGGTTGATTTACCTTTCCGGCCAGATCGGCCTGGAGCCGGAAAGCGGTCAGCTGGTTTCAGATGATTTGGCGAAACAGGTAGAGCAGGTGACGCGGAATCTCACGGCTGTGCTTGCTGCTGCCGGCGCAGGCCTCGCCGATATCCTGAAGGTAAACATCTATCTGACGGAGATGGGTGATTTTCCAGCATTGAATATCATCTATGCCGGTTGGCTGGGGAAACACCGACCGGCGCGGGCGACGGTAGCTGTGGCGGCATTGCCTCTGGGGGCCAGGGTGGAGATGGATATCGTTGCCCGGATTCCCGATTAAACAAACCACGGAGACACCGAGGCACAGAGAGAGCTGTAGGATTATTTAACTTGGGTTTCGCCTAATTTGTCGGGTTACCACTCTTGGCAGTTCCCTACTGGGAAAAGTAAATCCTGTTTACGCATTTCTCTGCGTCTCTATGCCCCTGTGGTAAAAATGAAGTAAAAGAAAAGGCGCCAGACGGCGCCTTCTTTATCCCTGAGGTTACAGGCTCTTTAGGCTGCCTTGACAACCTTGCCGGAACGCAGGCAGGTGGAACACACGCGGATACGCTTGGCCTGCCCCGCAATGATCGCCCGCACGCTGTGCAGGTTGGGCAGAAAACGGCGGCGGGTCGTATTGTGCGCGTGACTGACATTATTGCCGGCCATTGGGCCTTTACTACAGATTTCGCAACGCTTTGCCATGGTATACCTCGCTAGAAAGGGGGCGCACTTTAGGCGAAGAGTGGCCGAAGCTCAAGTCCTGCATGTTGATATGTTTTTGGTTCTTCATCATCTGGTCTGGAATTTCCTGGATACTGTCACCAAGGCGATCCTGCCGTTTGGACGGCCAAAGGCCGCCCGCAGGGCGAGGGGCAGGATGTCCCGAGTCAAAGAAGAAGGAAAATAAATATATATTTGGACGCCAAACGGGCGGGGCAAAGCCCTGAGGGCCGTTGAAGGCCCGAATCAAAAGGCACCCGCGGGCATATGCGTATCTCCTCGCCATCCAGGCCAGAACGGACGCAACATATTGCGTTTTTCCCGTTCTGGCCCGAATGACTCGGCGCATCTGCAAGCGGGGATCAAGGACAAGAAGCGGCACCTGTTATGTTCTTTCCCTTCTCTCTTTCTCTGTGCCTCTGTGGTTATTCCCCACGCAACAATAAGGAAGCGGCATATTGTTCTGATGCCGGATGTCAGACAGGCTTGAGATGTGTACAAACTGCTTCAACAGCCTGTCACTGTTTTGCCCGGCATCGGTACGGCGCTGGAAAAGCGGCTTGCCGCTCGGGACGTCCGCTGCCTGGGCGATTTGCTGCTGCATTTGCCGAAGCGATATATCGATGACAGACAAACCATTCCGATCCGGGAGCTTCAGGCAGGTGACGAGGCACGGACACAGGGGCGGATTGTGCATGTTGAGACCCGTGGACGTCCGAACAGAAAGCAGGTTGTCATTACCCTGGAGGATGATTCGGGGGCAATCTTAAGCCTGTGTTTTTTCCGCTCTCCGTTTCTGTTGCGTGATGCGCGACTCTCTCCAGGCCGCATGCTTTCAGTGCGCGGCGTGCCGGAATGGTGGCGGGGGACATGCCAGATGATGCATCCCGACTGGCAGCCGCTGGAGACGCATAAGGGCGGTTGGCAGCCTGTTTATGCAGCTTTGGCGGGGCTGCCGTCCAGACGCATTGCCGGACTTGTTCAGCGGGTCATTGCCCTGCTTCCGGCAGGCGCCAGCAGTTCTCTGGACAAGATCGTCCCCGGTTATCCCCCGTTCAGGAAAGCATTGGCGCTTGCACACATTCCCGGAGAACAGGGGCCGGATACGCCGGAGGCTCAAAAAGCGCTGGAACGTCTCAAGCTTGAAGAGTTGTTTACCTATCTTTACCTGATGAAGCAGAAACGGATTCAGGCCCAGATGGCGGCGCCACCACTGGTCGAAACTGGTCTTGTGCAGCAAATGCTGTCTTCCCTCCCATACCCCCTGACCGAGGCGCAGAACAAGGTGTGGCAGGAGATTCAGTGCGATCTTGTCTCCGGTCAGCGTATGCATCGCCTGCTGTATGGGGATGTCGGCTCGGGAAAGACATGGGTGGCGGCAATGGCCCTGCTATCGGCTGTCGGCAGTGGCTATCAGGCCGCACTGATGGCGCCAACTGAAGTGCTGGCCAGCCAGCATGCCCGGACACTGAACGAGCTTCTGCAGCCACTTGGGATTGAGGTTGCATTGCTGTCGGGTGGTTTGCGGGTTGCTCAGCGCAGGAAGATTCTGGCGGGGCTTGCCGAAGGCTCTATTTCCCTTGTCGTCGGTACGCATGCGCTGATTTCCGAGGATGTGCGTTATGCGCGGCTGGGACTGGCCGTGGTCGATGAACAGCATCGCTTTGGTGTACGCCAGCGCTGGCAACTGGCTGAGAGGGGCGAAGCTGTTCACCTGCTTGTCATGACGGCGACGCCGATTCCAAGATCACTGGCTCTGGCCCTATACGGCGATGTGGACTTAAGCCTGATGCGCGGCATGCCGCCCGGCCGAAAGCCGGTGACGACAACCGTAGTTGCGCATAACCGGCGTTCTCAACTGGCCGATGGGATTCACCGCATTCTGCAGGAGGATGGCCGCATTTACTGGATTGTGCCCCGCATTGATGAGGAAGAGGACGGGGTGTCCGTTTCCCAGCGCGAGGAGGCGCTAAAGGGGCGCTTTCCCGAGGCTGGGGTCATGGGTCTGCATGGCCGCATGAAGCCGAAAGACAAACAGGCAATACTGGATGCCTTCTCGGATGGCGCCTGCCGCATACTTGTCTCTACCACCGTGGTGGAAGTTGGCGTAGACGTGCCGGAGGCGAGACTGATCGTGGTTGAGCATGCGGAGCGTTATGGCCTGGCACAGCTTCATCAGCTGCGTGGCAGGGTGGGGCGCAGCAGCGAGCAGGGCTATTGCGTGTTGTTGCCAAGCCCGGAGGCGTCGGAGGCATCGCTCGCCCGGCTGAAGCACATGGCAAGACTGCACGATGGACTGGAACTGGCCGAACTTGATCTTTCCCTACGCGGTTCCGGTGATGCGCTGGGAGCCAGACAGAGCGGGGAGGCGGGATTCCGCCTGTTGGACATCGCAGCAGACGCCGCACTTATCCGCCATTGGCATGAGCATTTGCCCGAGTTCAAATCGACAGAGGAGATGATCCGCTTCTGGCGTCCGATGGCCGAGAGCGTGGATTAAGGGCCGGATGAACCACTAAGGCACAAAAAGGCCGCAGGCCGTTTGGACGCCCACCAGGGCGGGGCGCAGGCCCCGAGGGCGGAACGCCCGAGTCACAAAGACACCAAGGTAAGATCAGGTTGAATGTTTGAACTTTGCGCTAATACCGAAGCCATGCACCGTTATGCACACGCGCTATGAATCACCTCTTGCAGCAGATGCGCTAGTTCCTTGTCTTCATGGTCGATGTGCTTGACGATCTTTTTTGCCCGTGACGAAAGGCGCCGGTAGCCCCAGGCTGATCTCCGCTTGGCCTCGGCCCAACCCTCGCGCTGGTAATAGAGCGATAGGTTGACATCGAAATAAGAGATGCCGTCCGCGTCTTTGAGCAGATCGGAGCGGGGATCGCCGCCCACCTCATGGGCCTCCACCAGGCGGCAGGCCTCGTCCACGATATCACGTTCCACACCGCATGCGGTCAGAATCGGGCGCAATATTTCCGCCCCTTTGCGGGCATGGGCCGCCTTGAAGGCGTCGTAATTGTCGAAGTCCGCACCTTTCACCTTGGTACCCTCGATGGCCCGGTCAATGTCGTGGGCCAGCGCCGCAAGTTGCAGGGCGTCGTCCGCATCGGGTTCCAGCCTCAACATCCATTCCATGGTGTTTTCGGCATGACGTGGATCCTCCGGCACTCGCGAGTCCGCGATGACCAGACGAATTTTCCGTTTCGCATAATCGACGCTAACCATCACGCGAAACTATCACCCGGCGTATGGTCTCAACATTCATCACTACGGCGATAATGACAAGCACCGGCAGCACCATATTCGTCGCTGCCCCAAGAAAGATGAGAAACACTCGCACGTCCCGCCCCATGCGCAAGCCGGCCCTGCCGGCTTTAATCCGCTCGTGCATCAGGCTGTCGTACTTGTCCGCCGTATAACTCAGCATGAACGAACCAATGATGGCCATGAAACCGGTGAACAGCACCCAGTTGTTCGCTTCAGCCGCCAGCAGATGCCAGGTCAAGCCGAACAGCAGAAAGGCGTCGGCATAGCGGTCCAGTACTGCATCGAACCAGCCGCCGAAGTCGCTGCTTTGGTACTTGAGTCTGGCCACTTCGCCATCGCAGCCGTCGATGATGGATGCGAACTGGGCCAGCACGCCACCCAGGAGCAGGGCAAAATACCCGCCCAGGGCAAACAGTCCGGCCGCCAGCAGGGAACACAGGAACGAGAGCAGGGAAATCTGATTGGGCGTAATATCAAGTTTCACCAAATGGCGGGAAATCAGCACGGAGACGGGGCGGTTCAAGTAACGCGCGACCGGCCCGTCGTTTGACTTGTCACGCAGACGATCCAGCAGGGCCTGCTCCGCCCTGTGGAAGGCTGCGGGATCGTCCACATCGATCCAGAAACCGTTTGAAGATATCGCTTTGGCGCGTCCATCTTCAGCCAGGACGCGTACCGCCCCGGACAGGGTCGTATCGCCATCTTTTTCTCTATTTTGTTCCAGTGCCTCAAAGATGGCGGGGGTGCACAGGAACATACCGGTATCGAAGCCGTTGAAGTCCGTCAGTCCCTTGCCGATATCACGGATTTTGCCGTCTTCCGCCTTGACGCGGGTGACATCCTCCATGTCGATGAGGGGATTGTGAATATCGCTATCCACTACCAGCGCTACTTCTCCATCGGGCAGGGAATGGGCCGTCAAGGCGCGGACAAGCTCCGGATCAAAGAGATGATCCGCCATGAGCAGCAAAAAAGGCCCGTGCAGATGCTTCCGCGCCTTGAGCACCGACAGGCCGTTGCCTTTCTCCCAATCGTCATTCACCAGTGGCGTGATCCGAATCGCGAGACGTCCCGCCAGCCGTTCCAGGAAATCGCGGACCGTGTCGCCCTGGTAGCCGATAACGGCGTAAAATTCATCCGCACCGGCTTCCATGGCGGAGCGGATCACACGTTCGATCAGGGGGATGCCGAGAATGGGAATGAGGGGCTTGCTCTCACCCCTCTGCTGCAGCCGGCTGCCCTTGCCGGCTGCGATGATCAGGCATTTCATTCCTGGATGTACCGCTCGCCTCAGCTACCTGTGATGAACCGCTCCGTCATCCGGGAGGCTTCATCATCGGTGAACTGCCGCGGCGGATGTTTGCAGAAATAGGCCGATGGCGCTTCCAGGATGCCGCTCTGTCCCCGTTCCAGCGCCAGTTTGGCGCAACGGATGGAGTCGACCGCCACTCCGGCCGAGTTGGGCGAATCCTCCACCGACAAGCGCAGCTCGAGATTCATGGGTATATCACCGAACAGCTTTCCCTCCATGCGGATGAAACAGACCTTGTTGTCGTTCTGCCAGGGCACATAATCACTGGGGCCGACATGGATGTTGTCATCGTCCATGCGGT
>QIFG01000016.1 GCA_003228735.1 Zetaproteobacteria bacterium | reverse complement strand
GTTATGGACGGGCGCGATATCGGCACCATTGTGCTGCCGGATTCTCCTGCCAAGTTTTTTATAACAGCTTCTGCACAGACACGCGCCAGAAGGCGCTGGTTGCAGTTGCAGGGCGCCGGGGCTGAGGATAGCTTCGCCGCCGTCATCGAAGACATGAAGGCGCGAGACCAACGGGATACGGAACGAGAGCATGCGCCGCTCAAGAAAGCCCGGGATGCGATCCGGATCGATACGACGACAATGCGCATCGATGAAGTGGTGGATCGTATGCTGGCCATCCTCGAGCGGCGTGGCCTGATTCGATGTGCAGATGGAAAGACGCAATGAATTCTTTACGTGAAGGCAAGTTATGATCATGGCAGATATGCAATCCACATCCCCTGTATCCGAAGACGACATGCAGCATTCCGGCGCGGAACAACCCGAAGAAGAGAATTTCAAACAGATGCTGGAAGCGTCCCTGCGTGAGCAGCCAGTGCTGAGTCGTGGCCAGGTTGTGAAGGGCATGGTTGTGAGCGTTGGTGGTGATGCGGTTACAATCGATGTCGGCGCCAAGGCGGAAGGCAGCATTAATATCAGCGAGTTTGAAACAATGGGCGTGGATGTGCCTAAATCCGGAGACGAAATCGATGTGCTGGTGCAGTCGCTTGGCGGTGGTGGACTCAAGGTCTCCGCACTTGCGGCGCACCGCCATACGTTATGGGCGGGTATCGAGCAGGCCTTGCAGGAGAATGCGACTATCCCTGCCAATGTTGTTGCAGAGGTCAAGGGTGGTTACCGGGTCGACCTGGGTGGATTGACCGCCTTTATGCCGAAATCGGAAGCCGATATCAGCCCGCGGACGTCTGCTGAAACACTGCTGGGCCAGCGTTGCGATGTGGCTATTCTGAAACTCGAACGCAAACCGGAGAATATTGTTGTTTCCAGAAAGCAGCCCATGGCTCAGGAATCCCAGGAGAAGCGCCAGGCCTTTTTCGAGAAGGCAAGCGTGGGCGACAAGGTCAGCGGTGAGGTGAAGCGGTTGGCCGATTTTGGCGCTTTTGTCGATGTTGGCGGCGTCGATGCGCTGTTGCATGTGTCGGATATTGCCTGGCGCCGCCTGACCCATCCGCAGGAGATGCTTGCTGTCGGGCAGGAGGTTACTGCAGAGATTACCAAGCTGGATGCGGAAACGGGCAAGGTGGCTCTGTCCATGCGCGCCCTGCAGCCTGATCCATGGCAGGATGTGAGTGAGAAATACGAGCCGGGCATGCGCCTGACCGGCACGGTGCGCCGCCTGCTGGATTACGGCGCCATGGTGGAGCTTGAGCCCGGCATAGAGGGCATGATTCATCGCTCCGAGTTGAGTTGGACACGCAAGGACGCGAAGCCGTCTTCGGTGTTGGCGGAGGCTGACGTGGTGGATGTTGCCGTGCTTGGCGTTGACCCAAAAAAGCGGCGCATTGCGCTGAGCCTCAAGGAAGTGATGGAAAATCCGTGGCATGCCTGGCTGAGTGCGCACCCTGTCGGCTCCAGGGTAAAAGGGCCGATCAAGAGCAAGACCGATTTCGGCCTTTTTGTCGGTCTGGATGCCGATCTCGATGGCCTGGTGCATATTGGCGCTCTGTCCTGGGAGCAGAAGGGCGAAGAGGTTCTGGGAGAATATAAGAAGGGGCAGGAAGTCGAATGCGTTGTGCTTGGCGTGGAAGCCGAGCGCCAGCGTATTTCGCTTGGAATCAAGCAGCTTGCCGAGAACCCGTTCAGTGTATTTCTTGCCGGCGCCAGGCGTGGCACGAAGGTCAGTGGAGAAGTGGTTGAAGTGAAGCAGTCCGCCGTAATCGTATCCCTGGGCGAAAAGGTGCAGGCCGTGCTCCCAAGGCGTGAGATGCCACGTGATGAGCCCGAGCCCAAGGTGGGGGATAAGATCGAGGCCAAGGTGATCGAGGTGGATAAACGCCGCCGCAAGGTGGTGCTTTCCACGCAGCAGCTGCATCGTGATGAGGAACGGGAGGCTATGCGCAGCTACAAGAAAGAAACCGCAAGTCAGTCAACGCCTTCAGCTCTGGCCCTGGAGTTGCAGAGAATGTTGCTGGCACAGGCTGACAGCAAAACGCCAGCCAAAGCAAAGCCGGTCAAAGCAACGCCAGCCAAAGCAAAGAAAGCTGCCAAGGAGGCCAAGCCCAAGGCGTCGCCAAAGCGAAGTCCAGCGACTAAGGCGAAAGCGGCAGGGAAATCAGGAAGCTGACGGGCTGTTTGCAGGAATCAGTAAGGGAGGGAATCTATGACCAAGTCAGAACTGGTGGAAATCATTGCGGATGCGCAAGGGGGGATAACCCGCCGCGAAGCGGAGGTGGTGGTGAACACGGTCTTTACCGCTATCGGGGATGCGCTGGCAAACGGTGACCGGGTGGAGCTCAGAGGATTTGGCAGTTTTACGGCCAGGCAGCGGCGTCCGCGCCTGGGCAGAAATCCAAAGACCGGCGTTTCGGTAGAGGTGCCGGCCAAGATTGTGCCACATTTCAAGCCAGGCAAGGAATTGCGCGAGCGCGTCGACAATAAGTCGTAACAGCTGACGGCTCATCTTATGATGAGTCATGCCCGGCCAGTCATTGTAACTGTGCCGAATTTCTTTCCAGAAGCACTCTTTCTAATCCAAACTTTTTATTCAAAATCCGGTATGCAATGGTCCGATCAGGGCCTTCAGGCTGCATTGCTCAAATAATTTGGGCGTCAATTCATTTTCCTTGTAGGCTAGGGTCTGTTAACACTCATTCAGATCGAAGCGCTGCTGTCCCAAATGAGGTCAGTCAAGGCGCGAGGAGTGGTATTTGGTGAATCCAAATGAACGACAAGTAACGCTGAATGGCCTCATTTGGGGCGCAGCCCTGCGGGACGGGTCCTTTTTGTGCGCAGCACGGTTATTTTTCGCTGATGTGCCTTGGGCACACTTCGCTCGAAATATCTTGCTGAGCTACAAAAATGGGCGTGTTGCTACGGTCGAAATTAGTGTTAACAGGCCCTAGTATTGTTGTTTGGCGTATTTTGGCCGCTCAAGTCCGTACATGAAAAAGAGTGAGGAAATGTGATGAACTGGATTAATGTTGTCGTCGTATTGTTGCTGACTTCACTGGCTACGATGTTTGCGCTGTCCAATACAGAGACCGTGCACATTGCCTTTGCAGGCATCATTTCCGGTGGCATGCCTGTATATGTTCCGGTATTCGCAGCTTTTATCATCGGCTTTGCCGGCGGCATGATGTCCCTGAGCTTCTCACGCCAGAAGCACAAGCTGGAGATCAAAAAGCTCAGGCAGGAGAATGAGTTGTTGCAACAGGAAGTGGACAACCTGCGCAACTTTCCCCTGCAAGACGAATTATGAACACACTGATTCTTATTGCCCTGCTGGCGTCTCTTGTCCTGCTGGTCTGGCTGCTATGGCAGCAAAACCAGTCTGCCCATCTGGAGGAGGCTCAGGAGGATGCGCGCATTTCGCCCCTGCTGCGTGGCATCAATTACCTGTTGAGCGATGAGCCTGATCGTGCCTTGCGCGAGTTGGTGCAGGTAGCAAGGCTGCGCACGGAGACGGCAGAGGTTTATCTGGCCCTGGGCGGTATGTTTCGTACCAAGGGTGAATTTGGCCGGGCAGTGCGCATCCATCAGAATCTTCTGGTGCGGCCCGATCTGCCGCAGGCGTTGCACATGCAGGCGCAACTGGCTTTGGCCCAGGATTTCCAGTCCGGAGGACTGCTGGACCGTGCCCTGGTGCAATTCGGCAAGGTGCTGGATAAGCAGCCGGATCATGTGCAGGCACTGGAAGCGTGTCTGCGTATCCGCGAGCAAAGCAGTGAATGGGAAAAGGCCGAGGAGATGCTGATGCGTCTGGATCGGGTGCGTGGCACATTGTCTTCCCTGCATCAGGCATATCTGCTGGCGGAAATGGTCAGGGAACATAATACGAAAAAACATCACAAGGCGGCTATCAAGACTGCTGAAAAAGCCCTGGAACTGGATACGTCCTGTGCTTCGGCGCATGTGCTGCTTGCCGAGATTCACTTGGCCCAGAAAGACGACAAGGGAGCGCTGGCAAGTATGCAACGCCTGCGCGACACAGCCCCACAGCACCTGCCCCTGCTGGTGCCACTGCTGCTTGCCGATGAAAAAGTTTACCGCAATCAGGGGAAGAAGTTCCTGCTTGATTACTGGAATGAAAAAAAGGATGAGGCCTTTGCGCTGGCTTGGCTGGAGGCCGTATACACTGTCAACGGCAGAGTCGCCGCCCGCAGGTTGCTTGCCAGCTTGAAGCTCGCGCCTTCGGCCTTGCGCTCCTGCCTGAGGATGGCCGCCGTAGCTGGCGAGAAAGGGGAGCCACTTACCGATTTTTCAAAACAGTGGCGTAAAACCGTGCGTAATTACTATTGTGTTCAGTGTGGTGTGGAAGTCGTAGAGATGCGTTGGCAGTGCCCGGGGTGTCATGAGTGGGGAAGCATGCGGCCGATTGCCGGAGAGGTTTTGTAATGCGGGATCGTTTGATGGTGGCGCTGGATATGCCGAATAAGCACCAGGCCTTGGAGATGCGGGATACACTGGCCGATAGCGTGGCCTGGCTGAAGGTGGGTCTGCGTCTGTTTGTAGCGGAAGGGCCTGAACTAGTCATGGAATTGTTGAAGAGCCATAAGATTTTTCTCGATCTGAAATTTCACGATATACCGAATACCGTGGCGCAGGCGGTAGCCAGTGCCGGGGACTTGGGCGTGCAGATGCTGAATGTGCATGCATCCGGCGGCAGCCAGATGCTGTCTGCAGCGGCCGAGGCCGCCAGGGCATTTCCTCAAATGAAGCTGATTGCCGTGACCGTACTGACGAGTCAGGACCTGCCGGCAGAGCAGACGCAGAAAGTGGTTGTCGGCTATGCCAGTCAGGTCAAGGAGTCCGGCCTGGATGGCGTGGTCAGCAGCGTGCATGAGGTTGCCGGCATCAAGGATGCGTGCGGAGATGATTTCATCACGGTGACGCCCGGTATCCGCTGGGGTGGCCAGGATGCGCAGGATCAGAAGCGTGTGGCCGATCCCACCATGGCTGTCCGGGCCGGAGCGGATTATCTGGTCATCGGCAGGCCTATCCTGCAGGCGCCCGATCCTCATGCGGCGGCGATGCAGGCGCAGGCCATGATGCGGCAGGCTTAATCAAGAAGTATGGCCGACTATCCCTATGAGGCTCATCTGGCAGTCTATGCCTGCACATCAGCACAGTCGCGCGGCAGGCGCTATGAAGAAGCCGAATCGCCGGGACGCAATGCGTATCAGCGCGATCGTGACCGCATCATCCATTCCACGGCCTTTCGCCGGCTGGAGTACAAGACTCAGGTGTTTGTCAATCACGAGGGGGATCATTACCGCACACGGCTGACCCATTCCATCGAGGTGGCGCAGATTGCCGTCTCCATCTGCCGGGCATTGCAGCTACATGAGGATTTGGCCCAGGCCGTGGCGCTGGCCCACGATCTTGGCCACACGCCGTTTGGGCACTCCGGCCAGGATGCACTGGATGAGGTCATGGAGCCTTATGGCGGCTTTGAACATAACAGGCAGTCGTTCAGGGTGGTGGAAAAGCTGGAGCATCGTTATGCAGCCTTTCCCGGTCTGAATCTCAGCTATGAAGCGCGCGAAGGCATCATCAAGCACAGCTCAGAGTACGACGAGCCGGATCATGGTGAACTAAGCGGTTTCCATGCCGAAGAGCAGGCCACGCTGGAGGCGCAGATCGGCAATCTTGCCGATGAGGTCGCCTATAATAATCACGATGTGGATGACGGCTTCAGGGCGGGCATGCTCGATATGCAGGGAATGCGGGATATTGAACTGTTCGGTATGCACCATGCCAAGGTCCTGGCGGCTTTTCCGGGCATTGACGAAAGAATGGCCTTGCAGGAAACCGTGCGCAGCATGATTGGTTTTCTGATTGCAGATGTTGTCGGGGAAACGCGCAACCGTTTGCAGGAAGCGGGCATTCAAAGCCTGGATGATGTGCGCAAGTCCAGGGCGCCGCTGGTGGGTTTTTCGCCAGATGTGGATCGCATGAATGCTGAGCTCAAAGCATATCTTTTCGAGAACATGTATATGAACTATCGCGTGGTTCGCATGGCAAAGAAGGCCGGGCGGGTGATTCAGGATTTATTTGCAGCCTATATGAAAGCGCCTGCCATGCTGCCGCAGGAGCAGGCCATCCAGTTCAAGGCGGCAGGCGATGAATCCCGTGGCGCACGCGTCGTCGCCGACTACATTGCCGGCATGACAGATCGCTATGCGCTGGAAGAGCATGACCGCCTGTTCGACGTGCATGCCCGGACCTGATCTAAGGCATCCGAACCAGAATCACCGAAATATTGTCAGGTCCTCCCGCTTCATTGGCGAGATTCACCAGGGACGCTGTGGTTTCAGCGAGTCCGGAGACGCCTTGCAGCAGGGCTTGTTCGATCGTTTCATCCGTCAATGCGTCGGTCAGCCCATCCGAGCAGAGCAGATAGATATCGCCCGGCATGCAGGTGTGCTTACTTGTGTCTGTCTCCACATCTGGATCAAGGCCGACGGCGCGCGTCAGAATGTGCCTGAAGGAAGAGCGGCGGGCCTCTTCTGCGCTGATGACTCCGAGATTCACCTGCTCCTGTACGACAGAGTGATCAACGGTGATGCCTGAGAGAGCGCCACCGCGAAAGCGGTACATTCTGGAATCGCCAACGTGGCCGACTATGAGCCGATTGCCTTGGAATACGGCAACGACGATTGTGGTTCCCATATTGCCGTATTCCGGGCGCTTTACTGCCGTTTCATAAATGGCCGTATTGGCGGCAGTAATAGCACCGCGTACCAGTCCCGGGAAATCTTTTTCGGTATTGGCTTTCGATATCCGGCTGAGCCTGTCTGTCAGGTAATGGCTGCTGTTTTCAACAGCCAGTTTGCTGGCCACTTCACCGGCGGCATGGCCGCCCATGCCATCGGCCAGGACAGCAAAGCCAAGCTCAGGGAAAATATGGACACAGTCCTCGTTGTGGTCGCGCTGCCTGCCAATATCGGTAATCGCATGCATCTGTATGCCGGACATGCGGCAGGATGATTCGGGTTCCATATCCATAATATTGAGTATGGACGCTTTCAGGTCTTTCGGCATGCGTAAGAAAGGTAGCCTTGTGTTGACACTGTAGGGGCGGCTTCGTAACGTTCGCGCCCTCTTCCCCGGTAGCTCAGTTGGTAGAGCAGGTGACTGTTAATCACCTTGCCGTTGGTTCGAGTCCGACCCGGGGAGCCATGTAAATAAAGGGCTTGCAGCAATGCAGGCCCTTTTGCTTTCCGGCGGTTGTGCCCTGATTGTGCCTTGACTTCTTGCCAGCGGGTTATTTCACAGCCCGCAACAGCGGACGATCCCGTGCTGACAGCTCCGCATATCCAGCCAGCGAATCGGTAGAGAAGTGTGCATATCGCAGCACCATGTCCATCTTCTTCCAGCCACCCAACTTCTGCAGCACTTCCAGCGGGCATCCAGCCTGCACCATCCAGCTTGCCCAGGTGTGGCGCAGATCGTGCCAATGCATATCCCTGATACCGGCGCGTCCGATGGCCTTGCGCCAGGCAGAGTTGTTGAACCTCGCCACCGGTCGGCCTGCGTACGAAAATACATGCGTTGCATGTATGTCCTTCCGGCGCATCAGCACAGCCATGGCATCGCTGTTCAATGGCGTGCCAAGGGCCTCGCCGTTCTTCGTCGCGTAAACGTAGAGCGCCAACTTGCTGAAGTTGATCTGATCCCATCTGAGCCGCGCCACATTCTGCTCTCGTAGTCCTGTGGCCAGCGTGAACGACACTGCATCCGCAACATGCGGCGCCGTGACTGCCAACTCGCCCAGCAGCATGTCCACCTCGTCTCGCGTCAACCAGCGAATCCGGCCACCAGCCTCTTGCCTCATGCGAATATGCGGGGCCTTGGCTATCCAGCTCCACTCCATGCATGCCGTTCGCAGGATAGAGCGCGCTACAGCGGCATAGCGGTTGATGGTGGAGGGCGCGCGGCCCTCGGCTTCCTTGTCCAGCATGGCCGTCTCGACCATATCCCGGTCGATCTCGTCCAGCCATTTCCCGCCGAGGTAATGATCGAGCCAGCGCAGGTGCTCGATATCCTTGGCCAGCGATTTCTTGTGTGGGTGTTCTTTCAGCCACTGGACGACAGCCTCGTCCCATGTGCGGCGCGGGCGCTCTTTGTATTTTGCTTGCCGCCAGAGGCTGGCCGTCTTGCGGTCATGGTATTCCTGCGCTCGGGCTTTTGCCTCCGGCTGGTCCGATCTAATCCCAGTACATGAACGTATTCTTTCGAAACCCGGGATTGTGATGTCGATGAAAGCCGTCTTGCTTCCCGTCCTGTTTTTTCGCCATCGCACAGACATGGCTCCCCCTTTTCAGCGCGCATCCCGGCAAGCAGCCAGGCGCGCAGCTCGGAAGCATAGAACATCCAGCGCCCGCGTGGCGAGAGTTGCGTGCCAGGCACGCGCCCGGCACGCGCCATCAGGCGCACACGCTCACGGCTCATGCCAAGCATGGCAGCGGCATCGGCCAAACCAATCACATGCTCGCCGCATGCCTGGGCATCAGACATGGGCTGGCTTCCCCATTCGCTGCTCGGCCAGGAAGCCTACAAAGCCGGGTATCCTCGGCGTGTGCTTCTCGGCGGCCCTGCTCGCATACAGAGAAACATTAACCGGTTGTCCGGCCAAGCGGCGAGGCCTGAACATCAGGCTCTGCACATCCACCAATCGGAACATTACGCAACTGCCCTGCTTTTTAGACCGGAATCCGGACTTGGCTAGTGCCTTGTGCATGGTTATGTAGTGAACATCGCACACCTTCGCCGCTTCGGTGATAGATACTAATTTGCTCATGCTGCCACCTTCAGCAGCACATCTGCATGGCAGGGCTCAGTCAGCGGGCACCAACAGGCCAAATCATGCCCGGCCAGTTCTTTCCTGGCGGCCTCGCGCAGGGCTGCCTGCTCAGGCAGACCAAGCCATGCCTCGAATCCGGCAGCCAGGAACTTGCGCGGCGCATCTCGCGGATCAGCGTGCATGCAGGCCCAGCCATTGACGCGCACTTCTCTGCCGTGTGAGTCCTTGATTAGCCCATCTTTCGATATATGTATCGGATTGCCGTACTTTGTCGGCCTGCCGACATAAACAGCGCCCTCAGGCATCCGCCAGCCCTTTGCGCGCTTCCGCCGGATGCGTTTCGGTTTAACCACTGGATTTGTCGTGACACCATAAGCTCACGAAGGCCGGCCCGAATATTAAGCCAAAAGCGATCACCGCCAGGACGATGATGACGGCTGCTGCGTTCATCCGTGGCCGCCTTCCACCTGTCGGACGGCGACAGCAGCATCTTCAGCCATGCGTTTGTTTTCGCGGCGCACGCGTATCGTTTC
>QIFG01000022.1 GCA_003228735.1 Zetaproteobacteria bacterium | reverse complement strand
TGATGAGTCGTGTCTGAAAAGCGCAAGACTGCTACCGCAGCTTGCTCTTTCAAACTCTCAACAAAGTTGCACTTACGAATTGAATCCGCGCTTGCTTTAGACTCTATGCTTAACATTTAGCTGTAGGAGGAATTGTTCAGTAGAACCAGTCAATCTAAGAATTTTGTTTTAGGGTTATAGGTTCAGCCATTTGGACCTTTAGCACAACCCATCGTCTCCTTGGGGATAAAAGCTTTTAGGGGCCCAGGGCCCAGAGGGCCGGGCTTTTACAACTTGACATTGGGCCTTGAATAAGCTGTTTCCATGGCTGCATTTCCGATCGGATATACCACATGCGTCGAAATTCAGCGATTCGATGAACTACGGCATTCCTAATGTGTCTCTTGCTGCATTCCATGGGAAAGGGGCTATGTTTCGTTATCATCTTGTGATGACTTATGCGGCCGGAGGAGTAGATTGGTTGAAAGATGATATGGGGTTGGACGTGCTGCTCAGCCTGGACAGCGAAATATTTCCGATGGATAGAATACTACCCAACTGGAGAAAGAACAAACATGCGCAAGGTTGTGAAGGTTGGAATTATTTCCCGTGATGATTATCGCGAACGAACCATTGCGATTGCGAAGGGTGAATATATGCCAAGAAAGGATGAGCCGAAAATCTGGTTTGAATCTTTGCAGTCCATGTCCCAGGTGCTGGGCAACGAGAATCAGGCATTGCTGAAGATTATTCTTGAGAAGAAGCCCCGTTCACTGGCGGAGTTGGAGCAGCTTACCGGAAGAAAGAAGGCCAATCTGTCCAGAACCCTCAAAACGCTGGAACGGTATGGCGTTGTGTCCCTGAACAGGGAGAATAACCGGCTTATTCCCAAGGTTCATGCTACCGACTTCAAAGTTGAATTTGGACTGCATTACAGTTCTCTTATGGCTGCCTAGTTAGCATTCCGCCAACCCTGACGTCATGAAGTCTGATGTCTTTTGTTCGCAGGATCAGTTACTGGAACGGATCAAGTCGATTTATCCGGCTCGTTCCGTCTACCTTCTCGCGGCACTGGAGGATGCGCAGTCCGGCCTTGGATATGTTCCCGAAGATGTCATCGAGCCAATGGGCGCATATTTCGATATTCCCGGGGAAATGGTTTGCAGCCTCATTGAGGATTGTGAAGCGTTGCAGATGTCTCCGCCGGCAAAACATGCGCTGCATGTCTGCCAGGGGCCGATATGTGCGGCCAGTGGCGGGAGTGACCTGATCGGCAAGGCAAGAGAAGCGATTGGAACATGTGAGGGTGTCCAACTTATAGCCGGGCACTGTCTGGGGCTCTGCCATGATGCGCCGGTTGCCAGGCTGGATGGCTCAACGATGTGCCGCGCCAAGCCGGATGACGTGATCCGGCAACTGCGCTTGCTCAACCCGGACTATTCATAAATGTACTCGCGCCCTCGCTTGTTCCTTGCTCCGCAAAGGATTTTATTCTCGGCCTCACGTACTTGTCAGTACGCATCGGCCTCCAAAAAATCCTTTACGAATCAATGCCCGGCGCGATCATCGCGGCCATTCACGAATAGGCCGGGTTAATGTCGGAGGTGACGGCCGATCATGATCAGCGCCAGCCGGCGCGGTATGACCTTCTGCAACAGATACAGCATGCGGTGCCTTAAACCCGGCACGCAGTAGCCGCCACCACGCTTTAATGTTTTCAGGGATGCCTGCACGATATCCCTGGATGAGGTGCGGAAGATGCCCCCCTTGTCCCTGGGCATACCGGAGATATCGCGGAAGCCGGTTGGCGAAGGCCCCGGAGCCAGTGTTACGACGTTGACGCTTCCCTTCAATTCCACGCGCAGGGCTTCGCTCCAGTAAGTCAATCCGGCTTTGGCGGCGGCATAGGTGCTCATGTATGGCAAGGGTGTTTCTCCAGCCAGGGAGGAAACATTAATGATAAAGCCTTTGTTTTTGATCAGTTGTGGCAGCAGGGCATGTGTCAGATGCACGGTGGCAACGAGATCGGTCTGCAACACATCCATGTGAGAAACGATTTGGCGGCGTTCGAACGGCCCCCAGGCGCCAAGACCTGCATTGTTGACCAGGCCGACCAGCTTTTCCTCAGGCTCAAGCTGATAAAGTAGAGACTCGACACCGGTTGCGGTGGATAAATCGGCCCGCAGATAGCGGTGCCGTTCAGGATGCAGAAGACATTCCAGTGTCATCTGCAGACGTGGCCTGTCTCTGCCATGCAGCAGCAAGTGACAGCCCGTATCCTCGAGCTGCCGGGCAAACTCGCGGCCAAAGCCGCCGGATGCGCCGGTAATCAGGATGCTGGGCTTTTCCTTCATCCTATTTGTTGAATCGGGTGGCTTGTGCGCTGCCGGGATTCAAAGGCCGAGATTTCTTTGACGCCGCATGAGACAAGCATCGCCAGGCAATCGGCCATGGCGTGGCCAACCTGGCCGGGCGCATGCGCATCCGAGCCGAAGGCAAAGGGAATGCCGAGTTCCGCAGCACGCGCAATGATGCGCCCATGCGGGTAGACCTCGGCCACAGGTTTGCGCAGGCCGGCCGAGCTGATCTCCAATGCACAATCCGATTCTCTGACGCTTTGCAGCATCTGCTCTTCTGCTTCACGTACACGCCGGCTGTCCGCTGGCGGACGATGACCGAATTTCTTGATCAGGTCGGGGTGGCCGATGATGTCGAACATGCCGGAGCGGGCCGACTGGGCGACGATGCCGAAATACTCACAGTAAGCGGCTTCAATATCCTGTCCGTCCCAGCGACTGATTTCCTCCTCGTTGTCGAAGCCCCAGTCTCTGATGTGATGGACGGAGCCGATGATGTAATCCCATGGATATGAGGCAATCAGCTCATGCACGTAATCCTCGGTGCCGGGATGAAAATCTGCTTCCAGCCCGATACGTACGGTCAGCTTGTCTGCAAAGCGGTCACGGACTGCTTCGACTTCTTCGAGATATTCACCCAGCTCTGAACGTTGCATGCGCCAGGCCGCATCAAAGCCGTCCGGCATGGGGGAATGGTCGGACATGCCGATTTCCTTCAAACCAACTGCAATCGCAGCGGCAGCATATTCACGCACATCCCCGATGGCATGCTTACAGCGGGGTGTGTGCATATGATAGTCGGGAACCGGCATGTATCGCATGACGTGAATCTAGCCCGGTCTATTCATAAATGCACTTGCGCCCTCGCTTGTTCCTTGCTCCGCAAAGGATTTTATTTTCGGCCTCACGTACTTACCAGTATGCATCGGCCTCCACAATTTGGCCGGATGGCCGAATTGGACGCCCAAAGGGCGGGCCGAAGGTCCGAGGCGCAGGATGTGCCGAGTCAAAAAATCCTTTTCGAATCAATGCCCGGCGCACAAAAAGGCCGGAGGCCGTTTGGACGAACTTCAGGTCGCCCGCAGGGTGAGGGCCAACGGCCCGAATCAATCATCGCAGCTATTCATGAATAGACTGGGCTAGCATCATGTGCGCTGACCGGCACCGGAAAAAAAGCAGCTTGGATCGAGGCTGCAGATGACACAGGCTGTTTTCATATACACCGCAAAAGACTATGCTGCTGCGAAATTTTTTACGCCTCTCCACAGCGTAGGGGTGCTCATCAAAATGAGCTGTAATAATTCAACCACGCACACTGCTGTGGCGGGGTAATATTGTTTTAAGGGAAAGGGAACATGTCGGAAAACAAATATATTTATTCATTCAATGAAGGCGATGGCAAGAACAGGCAGCTGCTGGGCGGCAAGGGGGCGAACCTTTGCGAGATGACCCAGATTGGCCTGAATGTGCCGCCGGGCTTTACGATCACGACCGAGGCCTGCCTGGCTTACCTCGATAACCCGGATCATCGGCTTCCTGATGGATTGATGGATGAAGTCAAGGCGCAGATGCAGGCGCTTGAGAAAGATACCGGCAAAGGCTTTGGCGATGGTGACAATCCATTGCTGGTTTCCGTGCGTTCGGGATCAGCCATGTCGATGCCCGGCATGATGGACACGATTCTGAATCTTGGCCTGAACAAGGAAACGCTGGCCGGCGAGATCAAGCAGACCGGTGACGAGCGCTTCGGCTATGACGCCTATCGCCGTTTTATCCAGTTGTTCGGCAAGGTTGCCCTGGGGCTGCCTGATGAGTTGTTTGACGAGCCGTTTGAGGCGATCAAGGAAAGGGTAGGCGCCAAGGAAGACGTTGCCCTGACGGCGGAAGAGCTGAAGGAAGTCAGCGAGATATTTCTTGAGATCGTGCACAACCATACCGGCAGGCCTTTCCCGGAAGACCCGTACGAGCAGTTGGAGATCGCCATCAAGGCCGTGTTCAGTTCATGGTCGGGCAAGCGCGCCGTGGACTACCGCCGCGAGTTCAAAATTACACCGGATATGGCCAACGGCACGGCGGTGAACGTTTGCACCATGGTGTTTGGCAACCGCGGTGATGACTCGGCAACAGGCGTGGGCTTCACGCGTTATCCGGATACCGGTGAGAACAGGATGTTTGGCGAATATCTGGTTAATGCGCAGGGTGAGGATGTCGTGGCCGGCACACGTACGCCGAAGCAGATCGAGCACATGAAGAAGGAAATGCCTGAGATGTACACGCAGTTGCAGGAACTGCGCAGCAAACTCGAAAACCATTATAGTGAAGTGCAGGATTTCGAGTTTACGATTGAAAAAGGCATCCTGTATTGCCTGCAGACCCGTAATGGCAAGATGAATACGATTGCCATGGTGCGCACCTCGGTTGAGATGGAAGGCGAAGGTCTGATTTCCAAGAAAGAAGCCCTGCTGCGTATTGATCCGGAGAGCCTGGAGCAGATGCTTTACCCGCAGATGGATCCGACGGCCAATGTTGAAGCGCTGGCACAGGGGCTATCTGCGTCTCCAGGGGCTGCCTGTGGTCACGCTGTATTTGATGCCGATCGTGCCGAGACCCTGGGGAAGGGTGGCCAGCGCGTCATTCTGCTCCGTGAGGAAACCAAGCCGGAAGATATCCACGGCTTCTTTGCCGCCCAGGGTATTCTGACCTGCCGTGGCGGCAAGACTTCGCACGCAGCGGTAGTGGCCCGCGGTATGGGCAAGCCGTGCGTGGCTGGCGCTGAGGGTATTCACGTTGATGACCAGGTGCGCCGGGCTTTTGTTGGCGATGCCATCATCAAGGAAGGCGACCTGATTACGATTGACGGCACAAGCGGCAATGTCTACCTCGGCGAGGTGCCGATGGTCGAGCCTGATTTCTCGGACGAGTTGGTGACCCTGCTCAGCTGGGCGGATGAAGAGGCCCGGCTTATGGTGATGGCCAATGCTGATACGCCTGATGACGCCGAGCATGCCTTGAAGTATGGGGCCATGGGTATCGGCCTGTGCCGGACAGAGCGTATGTTTAATGATCCTGAACGTCTGCCGATCGTGCTGGAGATGATCGTTTCTGAAACGCAGGAGCAGCGGCAGGTGGCACTGGACAGGCTTCTGCCGATTCAGCGCGGCGATTTCAAGGAGATTTTCAAGACGATGGCGCCCAGGCCGGTGACGATTCGCCTGCTTGATCCGCCAATCCATGAGTTTCTGCCGACCGAAAACCAGTTGGTTAACGACCTGAATCAACTGCGTCATCTGCGCAGCACTGTGCAGGGCATGGAGATTCTGTCGGATACCATCAGCCTGCTCTACCCGGAAGGCAAGGCGCCGACGGGCGAGGAGTTTGCCGCCGAGGTCGAAAAGCTGGCCGACACAAGGCTGGTGGACGATGCCATCGAAAAGAAGGAAGCCATACTCAAGAAGGTGCGGGCGCTGTTCGAGGTGAACCCGATGCTGGGCCACCGCGGCGTGCGACTGGGCATTACCTTCCCGGAAATCTACTCCATGCAGATTCGGGCTGTTCTGGAGGCCGCTGCCGAATGCGCCAGGGAAGGCGTCGATGTGTATCCCGAGGTCATGGTGCCGCAGGTCTGTACCGCTGAAGAGCTTAAGTTTGTGAAAGGCATCGTCGACACCATCAGGAAGGAAGTTGAGGAAACCAACAAGGTTACCCTGAACTTCAAGTTCGGCACGATGATCGAGGTGGTGCGCGCCTGTATGCGTGCTGCCCAGTTGGCCGACCAGGCCGAGTTTTTCTCCTTTGGCACCAACGACCTTACGCAGGCGGCGTTCTCATTCTCTCGTGAGGATGCGGAGAACAAATTCCTGCCCATGTATAATGAGGTTGGCATTTTGCAGAACAATCCGTTCGAGGTGCTCGACCTCAAGGGCGTGGGCAATCTGATGAAACTGGCTGTCGGCTGGGGGCGTAAAACCCAGGCGGATCTCAAGGTGGGTATTTGTGGCGAACATGGCGGACATCCGGCTTCCATACGCTTCTGCCATGACATCGGCCTGACCTATGTGTCCTGTTCCGGGCCGCGTGTGCCGATTGCCAGGTTGGCGGCAGCCCACGCTTCGCTGCTGGAGGAATAGTTCATTTACCAACTGTTTTACCCGGAATGGTTGCTCAGTTCCGGGTAAAAGTCAGTCCTCTGATTCACGTTGAACCAGGGTTTGACAGGCGGGTGCAAATTGGCACACTTCGCCACCTTTCGGGCCGGTAGCTCAGTTGGTAGAGCAGCAGACTTTTAATCTGCGGGTCGCAGGTTCGAGACCTGCCCGGCTCACCAATAACAGCAACGCTTTCAATGCCCCAGCCATGTGCCGGGGTTTTTGCATTATGGCGTAACTCTGACGTAAACCCCTCAATTCACTGCCTCCAGACGTGCCCTTTTACCTGCGATTTTTTCGGCATATTCTGCGAGATGTTCCGGCTGCATGTGCCGGTATCTCTGCACCATCGATATGGTCTTCCATCCGCCGAGCTGCTGCAGCGCATCGATCGGCACTCCGCTCTGCGCCATCCAACTGGCCCATGTATGTCTCAGATCGTGCCATCTGAAATCGGCGATACCGGCGTTCTTCAGTGCAGTCCGCCAGGCTCGTGTGTTGAAGCGTGATACAGGCTTTCCCTTGTACGTGAACACATATCGCCTGTGCTTGCCCTGCCGCTCTCGCAAGATGGCCATGGCGGTGGAATTGAGCGGGATGCCGAGCGGTTCACTGTTCTTCGTCATGGGCACAGCCAATACCTTCCGCTTCATATCCACCTGCTCCCATTTCAGCCTGGCGACGTTGTTCTCGCGCAAGCCGGTATGTAAAGAGAACTCGGCAGCGGCAGCGGTGTGCGCTGGCAGCAGTTCCAGTAGCCTCTTTGCTTCTTTCTGTGTCAGCCATCGCATGCGCCCACGGCCTTCCTTCCGCATGAATACAGCCGGAGCCCTCTCGATCCAGTTCCACTCCCTTTCGGCCTTCCTTAATATCGCCCTGATCATCGCCGTGTATCTGTTCGCCCTGGCATTCGATGATTCCTTCGCCTTGATGGCGGTGATATTGGCAATGTCCTCGCGGGTGATTTCGTCGAGATAGCGGCCCTTCAGCCGTCCAGGTACGTTCAGCCATGTGATGATGGCCTTGTCGTCGCGGTTCGATCTCTTATGCCCTTTTTCCTGCAACCACTTGAGAGCTGCCTGCTGCCAGATATAGCGCGGGCGATCGCCGAGTTTTGCTTCTCGCCAGAGATCGTGCCGCCTCTTGTCGTGATATTCCTTCGCTAAAGTCTTGGCGTTTTTGTCTGTCGTCCTGATCCCAGTAGTTTCTCTAAGTCTCGATCTACCTGGGACCGTGATGTCGATATAGTATGTGGAGGAGCCGTCTTCATTCTTAACGGTATAGACTGACATTGACCACCTCCTGTTTTCTCAATCACATTGCTTCTCATCTTTTCTTCCTGCCATTCCCTCAGAAGGGACGGCAGGAACTTCCATCGGCCGAACAGCGTGCCTGGCACGCGGCCGGCCTTGGCTTCTTTTCGCAGCACATCCGGATTCATGCTCAGCATCTTCGCCGCTTCCCTCAGCCCGATCGGCGTCTCATATTCGATATCGGCCATTGCAACCGCGGTCATGCCGCCCACTGATCGGCCAGGAAGCCGTCAAAGCCGGAGATCCTTGGCGCGTGATTCTCATCAGCGCGGCTGGCGGTCACGGTGGCATTAACCCTCTCCATTACAGGCTGTCCAGCCCTGCGGCGAGGGCGGAATTCCAGGCTAATCACATCGGATATGAGGTATAGCCTGCATTTGCCTTTCTTCTTCGACTTGAAGCCAGCGGCTTTGAGGGCCAGATTCATGGTTACATAGTGAACATCGCACACCTTGGCAGCCTCGGTGATCGACACCCATATATCTTGATCAGTTGCTGTCGCTCCGGTCATGTGCTCACCACCGGCATTTCGGACCACACGCGGCCATCCAGTTCAGGCATTTTGACGACCTGGCCATGCTCATCAGGCCATTGTTTCAGGAAAAAGGCGACGTCAGCGGCAACGCATTGGTCGCGCAATTCACGGTGCGCATTCTCTGGCGGCGGTCGCCTGCGTGGCCCGGATTCACAGCCGCAGATAACCCAATCAATGTAATTCCCAAGCGTGAGTTTGAAACGTCGCTTGTCTATCAAGCATTCTCTGGCATTCAAATCAACAGACCCAAGCGCTGGCTCGTATGATACAAACCGGACAGCGGCAGGGGTTTTTAACAGTAATGAAATGCGCTCATCGGCTGTTGGCTGATTTTCGATGGATACGCCGAGCCATGCGTTTGGGAGTGGCCAGCCAGCGTCTTCTGCTGCACCAGCCGCACATGGTGATCCGCTTATCTCCACAGCGCAGTCTTGAATCCATCGTTCAACACCTTCAGAAGTAAGCATTTCAAGCATTCGTTCTGGCCGCTTGGTTAGATGCAAAAAGATGTGTTGGGGGCATAAGGCCTCAATGGCAAATACCTGCATGACAAAGCCCATTGGCACATAGGGATGGAACAGGTCGGACATGGAGTTGACGAAATACATCGTCGGCTTCTTGCGGTGCAGCGGAATATGCAGCCGATCAGGATGGATGGTTAGATCAAAGCCATTCTCGTATCCCTTTGCGCCCATGGCCTGCAACCGCCGTGCCATGGTCTCCGCATAACAATGGCGGCAACCATGCGAAACCTTGGTGCATCCAGTCGTCGGATTCCACGTCTGCTCAGTCCATTCAATCTTGGAACGGCTCATGCGGCTTGCTCCAGCAGGGGGAGATTCAGGTCGGTGTCGTGGCCCCTGGCCTGGCATGTCCGCGCTGCGGCGATCTGCTCGTCGATCGGCACGCCCTGGAATGCCTTGCAGGTGTTCCGTTTGACGCAACGCCGTGCCATGCAAGCCTCCAGCGGTATGCTGTGGCCTTTCTTCATGCATCGTAAAATCTTGATGGCTCCGTCAGGCATGGAATTCACCACAAAGGCACCAAGACACAAAGGAAAAGCTATTCATGTCATCTCCTAAAAACTGGTTGCCCGTCTCTCCGAGCTGTCACGCCGTGCTTCACTGCGTTCATCCGTGGCCGCCTTCCACCTGTCGGACGGCGACAGCAGCATCTTCAGCCATGCGTTTGTTTTCGCGGCGCACGCGTATCGTTTCGATGACCACTCCGAAGATGATCAGCAGCAGCCAGCCAATGTATAGCCTGCATTTGCCTTTCTTCTTCGACTTGAAGCCAGCGGCTTTTAGCGCCAGATTCATGGTCACATAATGCACATCGCGCAGCTTCGCCGCCTCGGTGATTGATATCCAAGAATCACGGTTCATGCCGCCACCTTCTTCTCTACAGTTTCCGGGTCACGCTCCCATTGGCGCAGCCAGCCAATAACTACAGCCCTGTCTCGCCGCGACAGCTTCGAGAGTATCCCGATGATCTGCCGGATGATCTTTTTCACGGTCATGGGTTCACGACCTTCAGCCACACATCTGCATGGCAGGGCTCAGTCAGCGGGCACCAGCAGGCCAGGTCATGCCTGGCCAGTTCTTTCTTGGCGGCCGCGCGCAGGGCGGCCTGCTCAGGCAGATCAAGCCATGCCTCGAAGGCGGAAACTAAATACTGGCGCGGCGGATCACGGCGAGATGAGTACATCAATAGGTGGCCATTCAAAACAACCCCTCGACCATCCGCATGCCGTATCCATCCATCTGCTGCGACAGCAATCGGATTGCCGTACTTGGTCGGCCGACCGACATAAACGGCATTCTCCGGCATGCGCCATCCTTTGGTGCGCTTTCGCTGAATGCGCTCAACCATGCTTCGCCTCCGGCCTTTTTTCATCAAGGGCATAAAGTTGCAAAAACTCATCGACGGCCTCTATGTCTCCGGCATAAAAACGATCTGCCATCTCATGCAGATGCAACTTCATTTCGTTGGCCGGAAACTTTAGTCGGCCACCAACCCTGTCAAGAAAGCCATCGGCGCTTATTCGCATTCCTGTGTGAGTATCAGCAAGGGGCAGTTCAGTCATGATTGATTACTTCAAACTCAATCACCCAGACCCAGGGGTTTCCATTCCATCCAGCGCCGCGCTTTCCATTGATTGAGTTCCAAAGATTGCCGAATGCAAATCGGGCTGACCCCAGGCACTGCTCCCAGCGTTTTGTTTTTTGAAAGCTCCACCCTTCTAGTTGATTGCCGAATTTATCTTTACCATAATCCGTGAAAAACATCCCTTCCGCTATCGCATCATCATCAGAAATTTCCTGCACACGTTCCGCGCGTAAACCGGTTATCTTGAGGGAGAGCCTTGAGGCCCAGCGTGGCATGAAAATTGACGGTCTTTTGCGGCAGGGAGAAGCACCCTTTTCCCAACTGTATTGCCCGTCGGCATCTGTTTTTAACCCGGCCTTTTCCGCATCATCACACGACTGAATCCATAATTTTTCGAAGTCATAATCTTCTGGCGTTTGTAGATAATTACTGAATCCGCCGGATAGATAATCAACACAAACCAATGCGCCGTTTTCATCCCATGCGCCCACGCGCCAGTTTTCGCGTACCCACAACAGTTCGCCAACTTCGCCGTATGGGCAAATAACCTGACAAGGGCCGCTTTCAGTGGGTTGTGATTTAATCACTCGCCTTGTCTGCGTCTTGTTGCCACAACGTATGCTGCGAACCATCGAGCTTGAGAAAATGATCGGCTTAGTGTTTGTCATGCGGTCCGCGCGAGGCAAGATATTTAGCCTTCATGAATTTACTAGCCATTGCAGATACTTTCGTGATCTCCAGCGCGGGTTGTAAAGTACAACTCTCTCGCCTGTCACTGAATCGTGGTTGCTGATTAATGCCTCTCCTGTCTCTATCATGTCACGCTCTCGATCTAAAATTATGCGCTCACGTCTGCCAGAGGCGGCGTTCAAACGGTACGGCCGATAAAATCTATCAACAAATTCAGCTACCGACATTTTTTCATCAGGCCATTCAATCCTGGAACGGCTCATGTTTTGAACCCCATCCATTCTGCGAAGGAAAGGCCCGTGTCGGCGTTGATATAATCTCGGTATCGTTGTTGCCCTCTGGACAACGGACGTACCTCTCCCATCTGCCCATACTCAACATCGTCAGTTGGATGCACATTGTAGACATGCCCCGGTTTGTCATCATCGAAATTAACGCCGATATAGTTGCCCCGATCCGCTACGATGATTCCGGCCCTTCCTCGATGCATAATCAAACGGCCAACACAGGCCGGGACGTTATAGTTTTCGCGCACATATTCAGCGCTCTCAGGCATCTGCCAGCCCTTTGTGCGCTTCCGTTGGATGCGTTTCGGTTCAACCACTGGATTTGTCGTGACACCATAAGCTCACGATGGCCGGCCCGAATATTAAGCCAAAAGCGATCACCGCCAGGACGATGATGACGGCTGCTGCGTTCATCCGTGGCCGCCTTCCACCTGGCGGATGGCGACAGCAGCATCTTCGGCCATGCGTTTGTTTTCGCGGCGCACGCGTATCGTTTCGATGACCACTCCGAAGATGATCAGCAGCAGCCAGCCAATGATGAACTTGTCTATGGCACTCATGCCGCTTTCCTCATATCCACAACAGGCGCTCCGAACATGTCGGTTACCATTTCTTCTGTGTGGCCAGACGCTGTTTTTGTACCATCACACGCCTCGCAGCAGCCATCACATTTCGGGCAATCGCAATCACAATTTCCAGATCCACCGCATTCCTCGCACGACTCTTCTCCTCGACCCCAGACGATGGTACTTATTCTGAAATTCTTCTTGTCTTCGGGAAGGAATCCGACGATGCGCCAGTCGTCATCTGCATGCGCAGTTGGCTTTAGGGCTCCGATATCAGCCAGGTTTTGGCATTCGACCAACTCCAGACTGTTAAGCATTGTGAAATCACCAGCCAACGCGCGCCTGATTGCGCGTTTATCAGTTACAATGGATATGTCGTTCATGCCGCTTTATCCTTGAGATAGAAATCCGGATGCTCCAG
>QIFG01000028.1 GCA_003228735.1 Zetaproteobacteria bacterium | reverse complement strand
CTCTGGCTCGGCCTTTGCGTTGGTGGCCTGGCATGGATGGTCGGCGGTACGCGCGCAGGCATCGGCTGGGGCCTCGGCGTGACGATTGTCTTCGGCCTGATGTGGTGGCTGTTCATGCGCAACTGGGGTGGCCCGCAATGATTCCGATTGTGGACGGACTTCTGAGCATCGGCGGCAAGCTGATTGACAAGTTGATCCCCGATCCGGCGGCGAAAGCGAAGGCGCATCTGGAATTGGTCACCCTGGCCCAGAACGGCGAACTCAAGGAACTGGAAACGCGCATGAGCGCGATTCTGGCCGAAGCCAAGAGCGCCGATCCGTGGACCAGCCGCGCCCGCCCATCATTCCTCTACGTCATGTACCTGATGATTCTGGCCTCCATTCCGATGGGGATACTCTCTGCATTCTCACCCGAAACGGCGACGGCCATTGCCAGCGGTATGAAGTCCTGGCTGACAGCCATACCAGACGGTATGTGGGCGACGTTCGGCATTGGCTATGCCGGGTACTCCGCCGCGCGCAGTTACGACAAGGCGAAGCGGCCATGAGCGCCGAACACGAACAGCGGCTGGAGCGCATTGAGGGGAAGCTCGACAAGCTGGCTGAGGTCATCACAGAACTGGCGCGCATCGAAGAGCGCATGGTGCACGAGCAGGAATCGCGTCAGCGCATGTGGAAATCCATCGAGGCATTGACCATGCGCGTTGCTGTTGTTGAAAAATCAACCGCCGGAAATAGTTTTATCACGCGACATATTGAACGGTTTGTCTGGGCCGTCATCGTGGCCGGCGTTGGCCTCGGCTTCTATCTGTTGCGAGGGGCTTTCTGATGTTAAAAGCATTAACCACGAAGGCACGAAGGCACAAAGGAAAACATAAATCCTATTTCTTTTTGGTGCCTTGGCGCCTTAGTGGTGAGCCTCTTTCTTCTCTGGTGAATTCCTGATGGCTACCAAAAAGAACACCGCCGCCGAGGTTCGGGCTGAGGGCTTCAGCTATCAGCAATTTGGATATCCCGACGATGCCGGATTCGATACCGATATCGACAAACTGCTGAATGAACAGGCGCTGATCGTCGAGGCCCGCGTGGGCGCTACCGCCTGGGCTGCGGCATCAGACGTAACAGCCGCGCATGTCAAGCGCGCCGAGCGCTTCCTTGCCTGTGCAGAACTGTGGTCGCGGCGCATCAACAGGCTGGAATCCGAGACGGTAATCGGTGGCGAATCCGACAAGAGCCGGGGCATCACCGAATTTCGCAAAAACCAGCAGAACTATCTGGCCATGTCCGATAAAGAATACGCTTCGGTGGATGCCACGCCGGCAGCTGCCGCCCCCTCTTCTGGAGTCGCCTTCAGCGCCGAGACATCCAGCCACTTCCCGGCGGCTGCGACATAATGTTCACCGGCAAGATCATCCCATCCGCTGGCGATATCGGCCGGCGCTTCAACCGCATGGCCGCCGCCATAGTCAGGGGCGCGGACAAGGGCCTTGGGCGATGGGTGATCATGGCGCACAGGAAAGCGCTGGAGCTTCTGTCCGGGTCTTTCGATTCCCCGTCCGATTCATTCCCGGTTGCCAGCATCACCGGCAACCTGCGCCGGCTGGAAGGCTATGTACTGCCGGGCAGGAGCAAGTCCGGCGTGTCAGCAAAATCCGGCCAGGCATATGTCATCAACACGGCGATCTATGCCAATGTGATCCATGAGAAGCGCCCATACGCCACCACAGGCGTTGAGGAAACCCGGAAAGACGGCATGGCGGCCATCTCGCACGATGCCGGCCTTGCCATGATGGCGGTGCGTTAACAATGCCCGCCTACACCACCTACGACATCCTGGCCAAGCAGAAGGCCATGCTGGTTGCTGATTCCGCGCTTGATGCCTGGGCTGTGGCTGAGTTCGGAAAATCATTCAGCGTCAGCATTGACAACGTCCCGCTCAAGACACTCGGCCCGGAGAAGTTGCCGGCAATCTTTCTCGCCCCGCTTCCCGGCGAAAGCCCGGATCAACAGGACACAGTCAGCGACCATTACTTCCATGAAAAATACGGCGCCGGCATCGTGATCTACGATTCCGATCCGGAGGCTGGCTGCCGCCTGCTGTACGAGGCCGAGCCGCTGGTGGTCAATGCCCTGCTGAATGACGCCAACGGCGCACAGTTGATGGACGGCCGGGCGGACTACATCAGCGTGGTTGACCGCGTCCCCGATGCCGGCGCAAATCACCCCAAACATTCCATGTCCATTCACTTCGCGGTGATGCGCGAAGGCAATTACTAGGAGGCTCAACATGGCCAGAAAGAAAGAAACCGATCCGAATCTGGAGAACGCCGACCCGCAGGCCCGCAAGACCAGCAGCGGGCTGAAGCCGCGCACCATGCGCGCCAACGTCTCTGTCTCCGAATCAGAAGCAGTCGAAACCGAAGCACAGCCGGCATCAGCGGGCGAGGAGTAACACCATGATTGAAACGCGCAGAATCATTACCGGCATCATCCAGTCGTCCCGGGGCACGCCCGGCTCGCCGTCCACGGGCGCCAACTATCTGGAGGCGTCGGGCATCGGCCATCCGGAGATCGAGCCCATTCTGGTGCCGAACGAGGAGTTTTCGCCACTGGACACGCAGGCCGCGCCGCAGGCCGTCGATCCGGTCTGGAATATCGGACAGGACGAGTTCGCGTGCAGGCTTGGTTCCGCCGCCGGCGCCGCCATGCCGATCGGTTTCCTGTTGCGGGCTGCTGGCCTGGACGAGCAACTGACAGCATCCACCAAGGCGGACTACCTGCTCAAGTCGCAGGCGCCGTCGGCACGCAAGGTGGCGACCCTGGACAAGTACGTGGACGGCGAGAAGTTCAGCTTCAAGGATGTGGTGGCCGCCGCCGCAGCGTTCGCCGCCAAGGTTGGCGAGCCGTTGAAGTTCAGCTTTGACGGGCGCGGCCTGGCCAATGGCGCATGCCCCGACACTGTGGCATTCCCCGCATCGGCTACGGCCAGCACGACACAGGCCCGGCTCATCATGCAGTCCGCCACGGCCATCACCGAGGACGGCACGGAGATCGCCGTCGAAGAGTTCAGCCTCGACCTTGCCCCGCAGATTGGCGAATTCTACGATTCGAAAAATGCGCGCGGCTTCGAGGTGCTGAATCTGATCCCGGTGCTGACCATCAAGAAGCTGGCCAGCGTTGCCAGCGCCGACTATGCAAAGATAGCGGCAGCCACGGCCCTGGCCTTTGTCGCCACCTTCGGTTCCGGCCGCACGCTGGTATTCGACATGCCGGTGGCAGTGCCTAACGCGAACAGCCGTTCGGACACAAACAAGCGCCTGTTCGATCAGCTCACCTACAGCCTGCACGACAACGCCGGCGACGATGCGCTGAAGATCACGAGCACCTGATCATGCTCGACAAAAAGATTATCGAGAGGCTTCAGGCCGGGGCCATCATCAATCCGGACAATCCGGTGCCGATGACGGTGCATGGGGGCAGGGTGTATATCCTGCCCGCCTCCCGCATTGCCATGATGCAGTACCGCGCCGAAGTGCATCAGCCCGTTGCCCTGGAAGAAGATGATCTGGCCGGGGCTGCGGCTGAGGCCGAGCGCGTTCTCGGCGTTGTTGACAGGTTTGCCGCGCAACATGCGGTAAGGGCCGAGGGCTTTAATGATGCCGTAACCGGCAAGCCTCTGGACGTCGACCTTCAGCGCCTGAGCCAGTTCATCGGCGTCGATGAGGCAATCGAGGTTGTGCGCGACATCAATACCATCTCGGCAGAACTGCTGGGAAAATCCAACTCGCCTTCGCCCTCATCCGGGGCGGATGGCCGTGTCTCGAAATCGGCGGCTGCGAAGGCGAGTGCAACGAATCCGGCATCAAGGCGGAGACCTACTGGCCGGAGACGGAAGACGAGTGGTTCACCGGATGCCCGGTCAGCGAGGCCATAACTCCGGCGATTCTGTTTCTTCTCGAACTTCGGGAGGAGTGGGAACGCGGAATCTATCCGTTTCCCGGCACCATCTGGCAGCAACCTGCGCTACTGGTAGATGCTATGGCGGCAGTCACATAGGAGTACGCTCGTGGCCCTGAACAAGAATGAGATAGCGATACTGCTCAGCCTCAAGGATGAGGCCAGCGCCGGGGTCAGCCGCTTTGGCAGCACCGCCGCAAAGACATTGGCGGGAGTCGCCGTCGCAGCAGCAATCGCCGGCGGCGCTGTCGCCCAGGCGATGGATTTCGAGGATGCAATCGCCGACCTGTCCGCCATTACCGGCGCTGTCGGAGATGACCTTGATTTCCTTTCCGAAAAGTCCAGGGAGTTCGGTAAAACAACGACGCTGAGTGCGGTGCAGTCCGCCGAGGCATTCAAGCTGGTGGCATCAGCCAAGCCCGAGTTGCTGGAAAACAAGGAGGCCCTGGCCGAGGTAACGGAGCAGACGATCCTTTTGGCGGAGGCTTCCGGCACGCTGCTGCCGGCAGCGGCAAAAACAGTCGGCTCATCACTTAATCAGTTCAGCGCCGATGCCGATGAGGCCGCGCGTTTCGTCAATGTTCTGGCGGCAGGCGCGAAGTACGGCGCATCGGAAATCGTGGACTCGTCTGCCGCCTTAGCACAATTCGGCACCGTTGCTTCAGATGCAGGCCTTTCTTTTGAGGAGACAAATGCACTCATTCAGATGAATGCTGCCGTGGCCATCAAGGGCGCAAAGGCAGGCACCGGCTTGCGCGGCGTGATCCTCAAGCTCACCACGCAGACCAGGGATGAATTCAACCCGGCCCTCGTTGGCACCGCTCAGGCGCTGAAGAACCTTGCAGCCGCCGAACTCACGGCTACTGAAAAGAAGAAGCTGTTTGGCGAGGAATCGATCACCTCCGCCAATGCTCTGATAAAGGAGGCGGACAATTTTGAGAAGCTGGTCGAAAAGATTACGGCCACAAATGTCGCTTCCGAGCAGGCGTCAGTTAAGACAAACACGCTCACGAATGACCTCAAAAAGCTCGGCAACGCCACTACCGACAGGGCGATTGGCCTGGGCAAGTCGCTGACCCCTGCCCTGCGCGACGTTGTGCAGGGAACCACGGCATTTATTTCCGATACGGACAGCCTGCTGTCGCTGCTGCCGGAGCTTGGCACTATAGTCAGCGTCGTTGGCATCAAGATGGCGGCCACGGCTGTGTCATCCGGGGCCATGGCGACAGGCTTCGTTACGGTAGCGACTACGGTCAAGGCCCTGACAAAGTCACTCCTGCCGCTTGCGGCGGCCCTTGGCGTCGTTGAGATCGTCAAACTCGGCAATGTGGCATGGGAAGCATGGAACGCGCGCCTGGAGGCATCGGAGTCGCGGGCCCGTGGTGCGGCGGCAGCGCAGGACGCCTACAACAAGATATTGATCCCGGCGAAAGACAGGCTGCGCGAACTCGGCATCGAGCTGGACAAGACGGACCCGACCAATGTGAACATGGTGAACGATGCGCTGCGCATATTGAATGCGGATACCCGTGTAAATCTGCCCCCGGTTGCAGCGGCTGTGCGCGATATCGGCACCGCCGCCGACGAGTCACGGGAAAAAACCACACAGTTCCTGGCTGATATGGCTATCGAAACCAAGGCATATGAGGAATCAATTCAGCGGACGTTCGACAGCCTGGGCATCGGCGTCAGTGAAAGCATGGCCGAGACATACATGGATGCTGCGCGCACCTTCGATGAGTTCGTCAACTCAAATGCCCTGTCCAAGGATGAGTTGCAACTATTGTGGAATGAACTGGTGCAGTCCGCGCAGGCAATGGGCGCCGACATCAGCGACGAGTTTCTACGGATGGCTGAGGCCAAGGGCCTGAGCACAGGGGAAATGATCAGGCATGGCGAGAAAACCAAGGCTGCCCTGGCCAAGGAAGCAAAGGCATGGTCAAACACGTTCAAGCACATGGTCACGTCCGGCAACTTCACCAAGGCTGCCCTTCAGCGTGTGCTGAATGATGTGATCAGGGCATACCAGGCGGCAGGCAAGGCCGTGCCTGAATCCGTCAAACGGATGGCGATAGCTATTGAACTGAGCACCAAGGCAATGAATGCTGCCCGGCCTTCGGCTTGGCGGATGAGTATCGCCAGTTGGCAAAAGCTGCTGGAAGCGCGACCGAGGCTGCAAAAGCGCACTCGAAATCGCTGCGAACAACCACAGGCAAGATCAGCGTGGGCGGGGCGATGGGCGACATCCTGACGCTGGGTGTCGGCGACAAGTTCGGCGTGGTGAGAAAGCGGCTCAAGGCCATCGGCGAGGGCGAGCGCGCCATCGAGATCAAGAAGTTGATGGACACCATTCGGGTCAATGCTGAGCGCGAGAGCCGACAGTCCGGCGGTATCAACAGGTGGGCGCGGGACATCTATAGCCGTGCCGAGATCGAGCTTCAACGACTGCGGGTTTCACTGCCGGGAGCCGGACTCAACATCAATGTCGGCGCGGACATCAATGAGGTGGATCGTCAGATGGCTGATCGAGTCCGCAATGACCGTGGTGAATTGGCTGCGGTTCTCCGCCAACTCGGCATCACCACGGCACCGGGCTTCACCTGATGTCTCGAACCCTCACATCACAGCAGCAGACGCCGCCGGCTGTGCTGCACTGGCTGGCGAAGATTACGCTGCCGAACAGCATCGGCACGCTCTATGCCTCCACCCTCCCCGGTCTTGAAAACGGCGGCCAGGTGTACGACCTCGAACTGAAGGTCGCGGAGACCACGCAGCCTCTATCCATCCTGTCGCCCGATCCGCTGCCTTCCGCATCGCTGATGCTGGAAAACGGCGGCACAACGCTCGGCTACAACAGCGTGGCCGAGGCCGTCATGGCGTCCGGCGGCGTCGGCGCCGGCATCGAGATGTGGTGCGTATGGGCCCGGCGTGCATCTGACCTGCCGAATGCGGATCCACAGATCAGATTCAAGGGCATCGCCGAGCTGCCGCAGTATCATGATATCGACCTGGTCACGAGCGGCATCGGCAGCATCGGATTCAGGGCGGCAGGCCTCGGCGGCAAGATCCTGCCCAGAGCCCGCATCGCCGGACAGGACACGGATATACCTGTCGGCCGCGCTACGCTGCCAATCATCGAGCGCGTGGCCCGCGCCGCCATCACCAGTCAGCAGGACTGGGGCATTCGCAACGCCGAGGTGGCTCCGGACGCTCCGGATGCAGCCTGGCTGCTCACATGGTCGCAACTTGTCGAGGAGAAATACGAGGGCGGCACGGACGGCGCTGTGACATTGAACTCCGGCGAACGCCTGGCCGCGCCGTTCACGCTGGCGAATGACGCCATGCTCGGCCTGCTGCGCGTGCGCCTGCATACCGGCGGCAGCGGTAAGGGCAAGGTGCGTGTCTGGTCGGACAGTTCGGGATTTCCCGGCAGCGAACTCGCGGGGCAAAATGTCACATCCAAGGCCTCGGGTACGCTGACGCTGACGACAGGACTGGCCGCCGCCGAAGTCGCCTCCGTGCGCGGACTGTCCTACACCGCCATCACCGGCGGCAAGGTATCTCCGGCCACTGGGTCTAGTGGCACGCTGACCCCTATTAAATATTGGGGTTATCCTCCTTATTATCAGCAAAATAATGTCTATCTGCTCTGTCGGGTAAATGGAAAGGCGTATGGCATGACTTACCACGCCGCGCCCACCATCAATATCGGCTTCATCAATTTCGGGGCGTTTTCTGATTTTATCCAGAAACTCACCGATGCGATCAATGCCAACCACACCGAACTAACGGCTACTCATAATGGTAGCGTTATAACCCTGGTCTCTGTCGGGGTGGGCGCTTCGACCAATTATGCCTTGACCGGCGAGGGACCGATAGCCGGATCGCACACGGCGGCCAGCGGCATGACTGGCGGCACGGACGCAACCACAGACAACACCAAGTTCTCGATCGATGGCAGCCTGAATGCCGCTGCCGCCGACCTGGCCGACTCGGTCAATAACCGGGACAGCGCCAACGTCTCTGCCGTAGCCGATGGCGCCGTGGTCACGATCACTGCGGTGACGCCAGGCACGGCCGGTAACTCCATTGCGCTGGGCGGCGATACGCACATCAATGTATCCGCCGCCACGCTTACCGGCGGCACGAACGATGCCCATGTGACCGGCCCGGGCGCAGGCTGGCACGACATCAATATCGACTGGGAACTGGCAGCCGGAAGCTATCATCTGGTGATCGAGCCGAATGACGCCAACGCCATCACGGTCGGCGTCGATACGGCGGCCGGCGATGCCGGACGCACCACGAAGAAGTTCGTCTCCTCCTGGAGCAACGACGCCAGCGACATGCAGTTCAAGGTTGCCACACAGGCCAACCGCATGATGCTGACCGAAGACGCGGCGCAGCGCGGCTTTGTCACATGGGGCAACGATCTGCGCAGCAACAACGGGCGGCTGTTCATTCTGGCCTCGGCGCAGTACGGCAATGCGGTGTCCGGCGAGGACATCGCCATCGCCGTGGCTGCGCGCCAGCTCGCCCTGGCCTCAGTGCTGAATCCGCATCAGCTTTCGCTGACCGCCTTTCAGGTGGCCTTTGGCAAGGCCACATGGAATGTGGGCGCGAACGCAACCGATCCGCTGGAGAGCTATACCGGCGGCGCAGCCACCATCGCCGCCGTGGTCGGCAATTCTCAATCCTTCAAGGTATCCGAATTGGTGGCCCTGGCAGCCATCGAGATCGAGCTGCCGCCGCAGACCCGGGCCGAAGATATCCAGTTCTCGGTCGCCGAGGGCACGTCCACGAACAAGATCGCCAGCGGCACCCTGCGCAAGGAGCGCGTCCCTTCCTCCGGCGGCAATGTGTGGCTGCCCCTGGTCTTCGACAAGACAGTCGTGCTGCATCCGGGGGATCCCTACTACCTGACCATCGATACGGATGTCTCGCTGCGCTGGTCGGCCTCGGGCGGCTATGCCGGCGGTACATGGTCGGACGGCACCGGAGACATCAACTTCAAGCTGCATGCCCTCAAGGGATCGCTGAGCTATCTGACTGAAGGCGGCGTGCGCGTCGTCCAGCTGACCATGAATTACAAGGCGGCCCTGACCGGCATCGAGGCCGACCTGATCGACGGTGACGGCTCCATCATCGGCGCCGGGCAGAAGATCGAGACGCCGAAGTCCGTGCGAAAATACCTGCTGGCCTTCTGCGGCGCCGCGCTTTGTGCCGCATACAGCAAGGCTACGCCGATTCTGGGCGGCCTGCTGGCCGGCAGCAGTGTGGCCGAGGCCATCGTCAGCGTGGACAGGCAATGTGCCGAGGCATCCGGCTGGCGCGGCGGCGAGTTGTACTGCGTAGACCCGGACGGCATCGGCAGCGGCCCTGGCCCGGACAACGATTCAGAGGTTCAACTGGAGACGGCGCAGCCGGGCAACATCTACCGCCGCGTGGACTACGACTTCAACGGCGGTGACGGCACGGTGCGCGACGTCACCCGCGAAAACATCCCCGGCACGATCGCGCCAAGGGCCACCTTCGGCCTGCTTGCCACGGATGCAGATGCACAGGCGGCCGGCCAGAAGATGCTTGATATGTTCGGCGCCCAGCGAAAACTGTCCGGCCTTCCCCTCACCGACATGGCCATGGAGCCGGGCGATATCGTCAGCCAGCCGGCCTTCGGAACAAATGTGGACTGGCGCATCGTGATGCAGCGCATCGGTGCACCGCATTCCGTTGACGTGCGTGAGATTTAAGATGATTATAAGCATTAACCACAAAGGCGCGAAGGCACCAAGAAGAAAGAAGAATCTGGTCTTAAAACACAATGTGTTTTTTCCTTCCTTTGTGTCTTGGTGCCTTTGTGGTGAGCCGCTTTCTTTCTCTGCGGTGGGTCGTTCCTGATGCCGGCGCGATTCGGAACCGGGCCGAACCTGGCCGACTCGGCCACGCTGACCGGGGATCCCGCAACGGGATATCTGGCCGCGAACCTGCAGGATCGTCTGGCCGGGCGCATATACCGGGCCAACACGAACGATGACTGGATGGTGATCGACCTGGGCAGCGCCCAGGCCGTCGGCATGATCGGGCTGGCAGGCCATAACCTCACCCGCAACGGCATATTCCAGGCGCAGGCGAACACTGCGGACTCGTGGTCATCGCCGGCATGGGATTCGGGCGCCGACGAGGCATTCCCCGGCATTCCGTGCATCTTCTATCCCGATGTGAACTATCGCTACTGGCGGCTGAGAATGAAGGACTCGTCGCTGAGCAAGGTCGAGGCGCGGTGGCTGGGCGTGTCCTCCTATATCGAGCTGACGCGCGGCATTGCCTACGGCTTCCAGCTCCGGCCGGTATCAAGCCGGGCCGTGACCGTGACACAGGCCGGCACCCCGCAGCGCAGCGGCGGTTCCCAGCATTTCGTTCGCGCCGGCCAGGTCTCCGGGCTGAACTATGACGAGGTTTACGACCAGATCATGGCGCTGGCCGGCACGGATCGCCGGCCCATCTTCTCCGACCTGATGCATGGCCAGGCCAACGGCCACAGATACCGCAGCTATGGGGCGGTGAAGGTCGGCGGCATACCACACGACAATTCACAGAGCGCAGGCGCAATCGGCCTGGAGATCACCGATCTCAGGGCCGACAACGTGGCCTCGCTGGGAGTATAGACATGGGCGCAATTACGATTCAGACATCGACATCGAAGATTCGGGACGCACTCGGCAACCTTGCTGACGGCAAGCTGACCATCCGGCCGCGCGCCGGCTGGGAATATGACGAAGGCGGCGAACGTCGCAAGATTACAAAAAAGGCAATCATCGTGCCGGTGGCAGCGGGCGTGATCACACCCTTTGCCCTGGCCCCTACCGTGAACTCCGGCGTGGACATGACCGATGCGGCTTACGATGTGGAATACTCTTTTCCAGGCAGCCCAAAGCGCACGGAAGTCTGGGTTATCGACGGGGCCGGCACCAATCCGCTGGAACTGACGAGCATCCAGGTATCGTCCAGCAGCGACACGCTGCCCGGCCTGCCGGTGGCAGGCGCAGCCGGGCCTGCCGGGCCAACGGGCATAAACTGGCGCGGCTTCTACAATGCCGCGACGCCATATCTGGTTGACGATGGGGCATCATATTTCGGCGCCAGCTACATATGCATCCAGGCCGGCACTGGCAACACCCCTGCCGTGGGCGGCACAGCCTACTGGGACGAGATCGCCATCAAAGGCGCAGCAGGCGTCGCTCAAATCAAAGTCGGTTCATTCACACGCGACCTGACGCTGGCATCAGGTAATCAGGTTGTTTCGGGCGTCGGATTCCAGCTCAAGGGGGTTGCTTTCCTCGCCTGTGTAGATGTCGCAGTGGGCATGTTTTCGGTCGGATTCGATGACGGAGCGACTGTCCACAAGGCCATAGCAGACATTTCATCCAGCACATTAAATGCCTGGCTGGCACACGCATCTCAGTCAATTGTACTTTATGAGAACGGCGGCTCTATCTATACGGTCGGGAGAGTAACCGCAATCGGGAACGATGATTTCACCGTCGCATGGGTTAAAGCGGCAGGGTCGCCGTCTGGCACGGCGATCATTCAATACTTGGCGTGGGGGTGAGTTGAAATGTTAATTTTCAAAGATGGCAAAGGGCGAATCAGAGAGGGCGGCAATCAAGAGGCCAAGCCCGGAGCATATGCATACTTAATTACTGATTATGGCATTAAAGGCGCTGAAGAAGAGGTTACCGATGCCGAATATCACAAATGGATGGCTGAACAGAACGCAGCAGATTTAGCAGCAACGGCAATGACCAAAGCGCAGGCGCTGCTGGATATGTCCACGGCCGCCGGCGAAGCCCGCAGCCGGCATATCACTATTCTACCAGGGCAGGAGTCCACATACAGGCTCAAGGCCGAGCAGGCGCAAGGCTACACGGATGCCGGATACCCGGCAGATGCCACGCCCTGGCAGATGATCAATGCAGAGGCGGCGGCTACCGGCATGGAGCCTGCGGCCCTGGCCGATGTGATACTGCTCAAGCGTGATGCCCTGATCGGCCTGGCTGCACAGGTTGAGGCGCTGCGCCTCGGCGGCAAGCAGGCCGTGGAAGCGGCTGCCGATGATGCGTCGGCCAGAGTCGTCGCCGATGATTACATAGCGCGCTTGAGCGCAATATAAAAGCCGGGGCGACACCCCTGCCGCCCCGGCCTTCTGCCTTCCTTTAATTCACCACAAATCAAGAGGGGAAGGACAGAAAGCAAAGCCTATCACTTGTCGAGAATCAGGGCATCAACCCTGCCGTTGCGGAAGATGATGAACTGTGAAATCCTCCCCAGGCGCGAATATGTCCAGCGCTCCATCTGATCATTGTAAATCCTGCCGCCCCGAACAAGATACTGATCCGTGTATTTCTCCCATGCTGAGGGATTCCCGCACTTCTTCCTGACGGTCTGGAAGGACATGCCGCCAGTGACAATGCCGCCTCTCCAGCACTTGATGTTGCCAACATACTCGGCGTTGGCCATGCCAGGCATCATCAGCCCGATTGCCAGCAGCATCACTGCCCATTTCATTTCTTCGGCTCCAGCAGCGATGATCTGACAACCTCGCCGAACTCCAGAAGGATGTCCCTCACCGCTTTGTATTTCTGATATGCCGCCAAGGTTCCCTCCTATCCGTCATTCCCCGTTTTCATGTCCGATTTATCCAGCGCATCAACAACTGTTTGCGCCACCTTTTTTTGCCCTGGCAGAAGACGGCGGTATTTTCCCAGCAAAGCCAATTCATCCGGAGGCAAACGATAACCCGCGCCAGCCGGTTCGTGAACCTCCCCCTGCCCCTTGCGCCGAGCAATAACAGCCTGCGCATGTGCGATGTCATGCACCTGATATTTTGGGCCTTCCTCTGTCAGAAGCCACAAAAAAGAATACCCATAGCGGTCAGCAACCTTCTGAAGGTTACTGTTATGGATGCGTCCAGTCTTCAGCCATGCGGCCCCAGCCTGCTTGGTTTTATCGGCTGCGGCACCCAACTCTTCCTGCGTAATTCCTTTATCATTCACAAGCTCAGCAAGGCGGAGAGCCACCCCTTCCTTTGATATGTCTGCCATGTTCAGCACGCTATATCTCCTTGTTTTTGCATGCGACAACCAACGCTTGACACGCAAGGCAACCTATGCT
The DNA here is from genome assembly GCA_003228735.1 of Zetaproteobacteria bacterium. Classification (GTDB taxonomy): domain Bacteria; phylum Pseudomonadota; class Zetaproteobacteria; order Mariprofundales; family Mariprofundaceae; genus SZUA-181. The sequence goes on along the minus strand of QIFG01000028.1, from coordinate 2,551 downwards.
TTACTCCGGCCATGGACTTAAATATAGCCATCAATCTAGCCGGAGGCCCAAGCGCGGTGGCGTCTGCATGCACCAACAAGGGAATGCCCATCACCAAGCAGGCCGTGCATGGGTGGTTGCTAAAGGGGGGGCTTCCGAATTCGGAATGGCTTGGAACCACAACATATGCTGCCGTGATTTGCGAGATGATCGCAGCTTTCGGACGTGGCAATGTTCTCCCGCTTACTATATGCCCCGGCGCTGGCCAATACATGATCCAGCCAGCGGCGCAGGCCGCATGAGTCCCTATACACATCTTCTCCGTGCCTCTGTGGGTTTGATATGACGCCGGCAGAGGAACGCATGGTGCTGGAGCAGGCCATGGCCACGAAGCTGACGCTTGAGGGCGTCCTGACGCCGCTGACGCCTCACAGGCCGCGTGCCGAGCTGCTCTCGGCCATTGAGAATCAGCAACAGATCATCGAAGCATGCGAAGGCGCTGAGCGCCGCATGCATACCCAAACCAAATGACCGCGCTGCCCGCAAAGTCTCCCCCCCCGAGCGACTGTAGTACGGCGCGGTCCCGGTGCAGGGCGGGGTGGGCCGCCCTGCGCCACCCTTTCAGGAGGCGCGACATGATCCGAATCATCCTTCCCGCTGACGTTCCGACCGCAGCCAGGCGCAGGCAGCTTGGCAAGGCCATCGGTCGGCTGCACAGAGACCAGCGCCGGCGGGCCGAAGCGATTCGCACAGGCGATCTTGAGTGTTTCCGCAATGCCAATAACCGAATCAAGCGGGATGCCGACATGGTAGCCGCATGGCGCGCTGTCCAGCAGACGGGGGCTGTGGCATGAAGGTGTGTGTCCACCTCAACCAAGCTGTCACTGCAGGGCGGTTTGCGCCTGATGCCGGAAAAGAGGGCTCAGCATGAGCGATTCCAGAACAGCCGTCGGATATATCCGGGTCAGCACTGACAAGCAGGCCGATCATGGCGTGTCGCTGGACGCCCAGCGCAAACGCATCGAGATGTATTGCGCCCTGCATGATCTGGAACTGCTGGACATCCTCGAAGATACGGGATCAGCGAAGTCGATTGAGGGCAGGCCATCCATGCGCAATCTAATCAGGATGGCCCGCGCCGGCGCCGTCGATGCCGTCATCACCTGCAAGCTCGACCGGATGTTCCGCAACACTGTCGAGGCCATCACCATCATCCCTGAGCTGCAGGGCCTGGGCTGCGCCACGCACATCCTCGACCTCGGCGGCGTCAGCCTGGACACATCCACACCGATGGGCGGCTTCTTCCTGACCATGGCCGCCGCATTCTCCGAGCTTGAACGCAAACAGATTGCCGAACGAACCCGAACTGCCCTGCGCCACAAGCGGGACAGTGGCAAGCTCTACAGCGCTCACGCGCCCTATGGATGGCAACATGAGGGCGGCAGCCAGGTCAAGCATGCAGCCGAGCAACAGACCGTCGTTGTCATCATGAGCAATCACGTCCTCGGCGTTCCCGCTGCCAGAATCGCCAAGATTCTGAATGAATCGAACATGCCGACGCGCGGGCGGGTGGTGCAGATGGTCGGGGTTGGAAAAAGCCTCCGCAACGCGCCCAGATGGCATGCCAGTACGGTGCGCAACATCATCGAGCATGAGCTGAATCAGCCGTTGCTGGAGCGATTGAGGGCCAAGTCCGCTTCTCATGCCGAGCATGGTATGCCGGCATGTTCCGGGGAGGCTAAGGGTGGCTGAGCGCGATATCCCTGTATCCCTCGGCGAGGAGGCTTACCAGGACGAGGTGATCGTCGCCATGCACGATGCCATCGTGTACCGCAAGGGAGGCTCCCGGTACGACACTACGGCGCGCAAGATCAAACCGATGGGCACAGCCCACGCTGCCGCGCTGGCCGGCTGGAGCCTGAAGGCCACGACTAATTCGCTGGATGTAAATCAGCCGACGCATATACCGAGCTTCAAGGCATTCATGCGCTGGGTGTATCACGGACTCGATATCTCTGTGCTCCGCACGATCCTGCGGCCACGGCGCATTGCCGTATTCGAGATGCCGGAGGTGGACGACGAAGCCGATCTGGCTCATGCGGCCATGAAGGTCGGCGAGGAGATGGGCGATGTCTTCCGCAAGCTGGCCGAGGCTCAGAAGAAGGACAGCCACGGCGGCGTGGATGTCACATCGAAAGAGACCGGCCCGATCATCCATGAGGCTGAAGAAGTGGTCGCAGCCAGCGCAGCACTGCTTGAAGCGCTGCGTACCAGGGAGGGCGCGGCATGCTGATGCGAATCTGGGCCAAGATCAGCGGGCGGCATCTGAGTCTTCTCAGGCGCAGGAATGGTCAACCGACGCTGCGAAACATCGAAATGCTGAGCACCCGGCCGGCCGAGCGCATGTCCGATGCCGATCTGACGCGACTGACGGATAAATGGATGCGTCTGCAGGATCAGGGCGTTTCCCTTGACATGTTTCTGGAGCATCCGGATTTCTATCTCAAGGATAAAGCGGCATGAACGACATATCCATTGTAACTGATAAACGCGCAATCAGGCGCGCGTTGGC
>QIFG01000023.1 GCA_003228735.1 Zetaproteobacteria bacterium | reverse complement strand
AGTACGTAGAGGGTCAAGGCAAGCCCAAGGGCGAGCTTCGGCAGTTGAAGCTCTTTTGATACCCCGTGGTCTTGCCACGGGGTTGTTCATTTTCCTTCAATCCTTGCTTGAACTTACTGATGAGTTCCGAATGGATTTGAGTGTGATCCTGTGAAGCGGGGTAATTTTTTCGACAAAAAGCCGCTCCTCATGCGAGAAGTGTGCGATGGTGTCTCCAGTATAAGGCCCATGATGCGCTGAATTTCAGACTTATCCCGGCGAGTTCCGATTTCGCCATTAAGCTCGTTTACCAGTTTGATGAAGTGCTGGTGCTCTGCGTCAATCTCTGGATTCGACACGCTGAGAGCATCTGTCCACTCGATTGTCCAAGGTGAATTCCCCATGGGACATCCTTCCTTGTGAATCTGTAGAAACTATTATAGCAGAAGCAGTGCCCGTGCACCGCTTGCCGAGTGGCGTATCGTCTGACCGTGCGTTCTGATTCTAGGACTGCCTCGTCAGGAAAAATCGAATGGCTTGGCAATCCACTTTCCAGAGACTGAAGTGGACCCCAAAAACAGAACAGTTATCTAAGGTGGAATAAGGTGTACTTTTCCGGTCAAAGGAGGGGCGTATGACACGGAAGAGTTACAGCAAGGAATTCAAGGCTCGGGTAGCACTGGATGCAATCAAGGGCCAGAAGACAGTGAGCGAGATTGCGTCTGAACATGGGATTCACCCGAATCAGGTTGGGCAGTGGAAGAAGCATGCTCTGTCTGGTTTGTCGGAGTCGTTTTCACGGGGCAAGGGTCACGATGTGGAAGACCTTGAGCGGGAAAGGGATCGGTTATACCAGAAGGTCGGCCAGCTTCAGGTTGAGGTTGACTGGCTAAAAAAAGTAACAGGGCCAGTGAAATGAGTGTTCCGGAGAAGCGGGCATGCATTGATCCGGCCCAGACTCAGTTAAGCGTATCGCGCCAATGCGAACTGATTGGTTTGCCACGATCCGGCTATTACCGTCCGGGACTGCAAGGCGAGAGCGCGGAGAACCTAGGATCTGATGCGGTTGATTGACGAGGAGTACATGCGGCATCCGTTCTATGGTGCCAGGAAGATACGGAGATGGCTCAATAGCCATGGGCATCAGGTTAATCGCAAGCGGGTACAGCGAGTGATGCGGATCATGGGTGTTGCCTCGATTGTGCCCAAGCCGAACACGAGCAAGGGCAATAAGGCGCACAAGGTGTATCCGTACCTGCTCAGGGGGCTGGATATCAACCGGTCTGATCAGGTGTGGTGTTCTGACATCACATATATTCGCATGCGCGGTGGCTTCGTGTATCTGACGGCGGTGATGGATTGGCACAGCCGCTTTGTATTGTCCTGGGAAGTGTCGGTGACCATGGACGATGACTTTTGCGTTAGTGCGCTTCAAAGCGCCATACGCAGGCATGGAAGGCCCGACATTTTCAATACGGATCAGGGCGTACAGTTTACAGGCAAGGCTTTTACCGGCGGACTGAAGGAGAACGACATCAGGATCAGCATGGATGGCAAGGGTCGCTGGATGGACAACGTCTTCATCGAACGGCTATGGCGATCCGTGAAGTACGAGGAAGTTTACATCAGGGAATACGACTCGGTGACAGAGCTGGTTCAGTCACTGAAACAGTACTTCAACCTCTACAACTTCGAGCGGCCGCACCAGTCGCTGGAAGGCAAGACACCCGCCGAGCTATACTTCGGCACAGCGGCGGCCCTGAAGGCCGCATGATCGATGAACAGGAAGACGGAACAGTACACCCTAAATCACCGCCCGAACTGTCCCATCGATGGGGTCCACCTCATAATTACCCCCTTAATCTTAATTATAGTCCATGGTTGCTTTCCTGCGGTTTCGGAATAGGTCGGCAAAGGAATGGCAGGCGGTTTCTTGACCCGTACAGGACGCCTGCCTACACTCCATTCGTCCTGAAAACCTTAGGAATTTAGCGGTTCAGCCAGCTTTATCCGCGCCGGGAGTACAAGCCAAATCATGCGTGAGTTTGAGAAGATCAAACGTCTGCCACCGTACGTTTTCAGCATCGTTAACGACCTGAAGATGCAGTTGCGCCGTGCCGGTGACGACGTCATTGATTTCGGTATGGGCAATCCCGACCAGCCAACACCACAGCACATCGTCGACCGACTGTGTGAGGCCGCGCAGGATGGACGCAACCACCGCTATTCCCTTTCCCGCGGCATCCCCGGCCTGCGCAAGGCTCTTTGTGGCTGGTACAAGCGCAAATTCGATGTCGATCTCGACCCTGAGACCGAAGCCATTGTCACGATTGGCTCCAAGGAGGGTCTGGCCCATCTGGCTGTGGCCATCACCTCGCCAGGCGATCTTATTCTGTGCCCGAATCCGGCCTATCCGATCCACCCCTACGGCTTCATTATTGCCGGGGCTGACATCCGGCATGTGCCGATGGGGCCGGATCGCGACTATTTTCAGGAAATTACCGATGCCGTGCGTGATTCGTGGCCGCGGCCGAAGGTATTGATCGTCAACTTCCCGTCGAATCCGACAGCCCAGGTTGTTGATCTGGACTTCTACGTTAAGGTCGTGGACTTTGCGCGTGAGAACGATCTGATCGTGATTTCCGATATCGCCTATGCCGAGATTACTTTTGATGAATACAAGTGCCCGTCGATTATGCAGGTGCCGGGGGCCAAGGATGTGGCAGTCGAATTCTACTCGCTTTCCAAGACGTATAATATGCCCGGCTGGCGCATGGGCTTCATGGTTGGCAACGCTGAAATCGTGGCGGCCCTTGCAAAAGTGAAGTCATATCTGGACTACGGCACCTTTCAGCCGTTGCAGATTGCTGCTGCCGTGGCCCTGAATGGCCCGCAGGAGTGTGTTGAGGAGATACGCCTGCGCTACCAGTCGCGTCGCGATACGATGATCAGCGGCCTGCATACTATGGGCTGGATGGCCGAATCGCCAAAAGCCTCGATGTTTATCTGGGCCAAGATTCCGGATGAATTCAAGGCTCTGGGTTCGCTGGAGTTTTCCAAGCAGTTGCTGATTCAGGGTAAGGTAGCCGTGAGCCCCGGCGTTGGCTTCGGTTCGTATGGCGACGATTACGTGCGCATCGCCCTGATCGAGAATGAGCATCGTACGCGTCAGGCGCTGCGGGGCATCCGCAATTTCCTGAATGCCGGGAGTGATTAATATGAGTGTTGTCCGAATCGGCCTGCTGGGCCTTGGAACAATCGGTGTGGGTGTGGCCCGTATCCTGCTGGAGAATCGCGCCATTCTCGAGCGGCGGCTGGGCAAAGGGGTCAGGCTTGTGCGCGCCTGCGATCTGGATATCACGATCGACCGTGGCCTGGATCTAAAGGACGTTGAGTTAACCACGGATGTTGATGCGGTCATCAAGGCCGATGATATCGATGTCATCGTTGAACTGATCGGCGGTTATGAGCCAGCCAGGAGCTTTGTGGCGACGGCTATCGAGAATGGAAAACACGTGGTGACGGCCAACAAGGCGCTGATCGCCAGGCATGGTGAGGAACTGTTCGCACAGGCCGCAGGCAAGGATGCAGCCATTGGTTTTGAAGCGGCTGTTGGCGGCGGGATTCCATGCCTGAAGGCTTTGCGCGAGGGGCTGGCAGCCAACAATATCCAGTCTGTTTACGGCATCCTGAACGGCACCTGCAACTATATCCTGACCAAGATGGAGCATGAGGGTCTGCCGTTCGACGAGGTGTTGAAGCAGGCCCAGAAGCTGGGTTATGCGGAGGCCGACCCGACCTTCGATGTCGAGGGCGTGGATACGGCGCACAAGCTTTCAATCCTGGCCGCCATGGCTTTTGGTTCCGAAATCCGTTTCGATGAAGTGCATACCGAAGGCATCAGCAGGATTACGCCGGATGATATCGAGTCCGCCCGTGAGCTTGGTTATCGCATCAAACTTCTGGGGATCGCCAAGGCGCATGCAGAGCATGTCGAGATGCGCGTGCATCCGACGATGGTGCCGCATGCGGCGCAACTGGCACAGGTATCGGACTCATATAACGCCGTGCAGATATCAGGCGATTTTGTCGAGCACACGATGTACTTCGGGCGTGGTGCGGGTGAGAAGCCCACGGCCAGCGCCGTGGTTGCCGACGTGCTGGATATTGCGCGCGTCATGCCTGATTCGGTTGCCAGCCTGGCGCCGCCGATGGCGTTTTCGCAGGCATCGCGAAAGCCTCTGGCTACATTGCCGATGGCCGATGTCGAGTGTGAGTACTACCTGCGCCTGATGGTTCAGGATCAGCCGGGCGTGCTGGCTTCGGTGACCGAGATACTGGCGCATCACCGCATCAGCCTGGAGGCCCTGATCCAGAAGGAGCGGCATCAAACCAAGGCTGTGCCCATTGTCATGCTTACGCACACAACGCTTGAGGGAAACCTGCAGGCGGCTGTCTCCCGTATCATGCGTCTGGGCAGCGTTGAAGGTGAGCCCCTTATCCTCAGAATCGAACGTTTCGGCGCCTGACATGCCGCACTACAAGGGCGTGATCGAACGCTACCGGGCGTTTCTGCCGCTTGAAGAAAGCGACACGGTGATTACCCTGTACGAGGGTAATACGCCGCTGCATGAATCACACAATCTCAGGTTGGCTATCAACCCTGAATTGCAGATATTTTTGAAGTTCGAGGGCCTGAATCCAACCGGCTCGTTTAAGGATCGCGGCATGACGATGGCCGTGACGCAAGCCTATAACGCCGGCTCGCGCTCGGTGATCTGCGCCTCGACCGGCAATACCTCGGCCTCGGCTTCCGCCTATGCCGCCAATTGCGGCATGGCCGCCTATGTGTTGATCCCGGACGGTAAGATTGCGCTCGGCAAACTCTCGCAGGCCATGCGGCACGGCGCCAAGGTTATCCAGATACGCGGCAACTTCGATCAGGCCCTGCAAATCGTGCGCGACATTGCTGCCGATGGTTCGATCAGCCTTGTTAACAGTGTGAACCCGTACCGCTTGCAGGGGCAGAAGACCGCCTCCTTTGAAGTCATCGACGAGTTGGGCTTTGCGCCGGATTTTCACGCCCTGCCAGTCGGCAATGCCGGCAATATCACGGCCTACTGGATGGGGTATAAGGAGTATCGTGAGAAGCGCATCAGCAAGTCCTTACCCGGCATGTTAGGCTTTCAGGCCGAGGGGGCGGCGCCAATCGTGCTCGGTCATCCGGTCGAAAATCCGGAAACCGTAGCTACTGCCATCCGCATCGGAAATCCGGCCTCTTGGAAAGAGGCGGAGTCAGCGCGCGATGAATCCGGCGGCGTGATTGAGGCCGTCAGCGATGAGGAAATCCTCAAGGCCTACGACATGCTGGCCAGCCTCGAAGGCGTGTTCTGTGAGCCTGCCTCGGCGGCATCCGTGGCTGGTGTCATCAAGCTCAATGCGCGTGGGTTTTTCAAGCCGGGCGCGCGCATTGTCTGCACACTGACCGGAAATGGCCTGAAGGATCCCGATACAGCCATGAAGGGTGCACCCACCCCGGTTACAATAGATGCCAGTGAATCGGCTGTTCGCAAGATTCTGGATCAGGGGTAATATTTCGCCGCCAAGTACGTCTAAATCCCTCAGATTTGTGATCGTAGTGGATGGGTTGCTGCCGTCCGAAGGCAGACTTGTGCCGCATCCGGAGCTTCATCCGTGGCATAAACGTATGAATCGTGCCGGTAAGCTATGGGCGAATTGCGCGTCCAAAACAGCGGTCGAATGGTATCTCTGGGCCACGAAATCCGCCTGTTCCCCGGCGGCATTTCTCGCCAGCCGCACGGCAAAGATTCCCGCCGATACGAAACAGTGCTGGATTGCTTCGCCATATCACGCCGTAGTCGCACGCGATCACGTCGATGTGGCTCCAGAGTCATCCTTTGACTGGGATGAGCAGCAAGCTTTGCGCCTAGCGGCCCTTCTGAATCCGTTGCTTGAAGAATGCGACATGATCCTGATTCCCGCAGGCCCGATGCTTCTGGCATGCTGCAATAAGGCCTGGGATGTTGATGTGCCGGGTTTTGCCGCCATCTCCGGCGGCCGGCTGCCGGACAGGCAGCCGCCGGGAAAGGATGCCGGCGACATGATGCGTCTGCTGTCCGAAATCCAGATGGCATTGGCTCAGGATACCAAGTCTTCCGTATCCGGCCTATGGTTTTGGGGTGCTACGGGTTGGCCCGCAAATCATGTTACGGATTCCTTTCCGGCAGTCATGACGGATGAATCGGCACTTTCCAGTGTTACAAACAGCGAACTGGCATCTTTTGTGGTGACTTCCGCTGCAGGTGCAGGGGATATGCTGAAAGCCAACAAGCCGCCCCGGTTCTGGATGCTGGCAGGGGGTGGTCAATGTGTTCTTCTCGACTGTCGGGCACTGCCGCGGCTTGGCCGGAATGTCTGGAAGTTCGGCCAATCGCTTTCTCTGGATAAGATTCAAGAACGGGTGTTCGTATAATGACGGAAGAACTCGGGTTGACACTGCGCGGAAATCGGCTGATCTGGCGCAATGCTCCGCTTTACGCCTCCGATCCGTTGACGGCATGGCAGGGCTTGCTGGCGGCACGGGGCCTGCATGAATCCGATGCCTTCTTTTCTCCGCAGCTTGCCGATCTTCCCGATTCGGATGGCATGCAGGATATGGCCAGGGCCGCGGAGCGGCTGGTACAGGCCATCAGCAAGCGGGAACGCATGCATGTGTTTGGAGACTTTGATTGCGATGGCGTCAGCGGCACGGCGATCCTGACCGAGGCATTGCGTGCAACGGGGGCCGCTGTGTCCTCTTCCATTCCGCATCGTGCTGATGATGGTCATGGCATCGGCGTGGAAGCCGTGCGTGAGGCATATGAATCCGGCTGCACGCTGGGCATCAGCGTTGATACGGGGACGACCTGCTTTGCGGCATGCAGCGCAGCCAAAGAGTTCGGCTTCGATCTGATCGTGACCGATCACCACTTGCCTGATGAGACGCTGCCCGAAGCCTATGCCGTATTGAATCCGGCCAGGGAAGACTGCGGCTTTGCCGGGCGCAAGTTGTGCGGCACCGGTGTCGGCTTTTTTCTGTTGATGAGTGTCTGGAAGCGCCTGAAAGAGAAGGGGAGTGATCCTGCCTTTGATCTAAGACAATTAATGGACCGGGTGGCGATTGCCACGGTGGCCGATGTTATGTCGTTGACAGGCGTGAATCGGATTCTGGTTTACTACGGACTCAGGCAGATGGAGGTGCAACCATGCCCCGGCGTGGCCGCTTTGATGAAGATGGGCAGGGTGAAGGGGCCTGTGACGGTTCAGGACATAGGCTTCCAGCTTGCTCCACGCATCAATGCCGCCGGACGCATGCAGCACGGTGAACAGGCCATGCGCCTGCTCAGTGCTGCTGATGAATCCGAGGCGGGAGAACTGGCCGCTGATCTGGATGAATGCAACCGACTGCGCCAGCAGGTTGAGCGAGAGACTTTGAAAAAGGTCGAAGAATATCTGGCGGCACAATCGGATGATGTGCTGGCCGCCTACGATCCGGCCTGGCATGCCGGCGTTGTCGGGTTGGTGGCAGGACGCCTAGCCCGCAAGCATGGACGGCCTGCGGCGGTTGGCTTTGTCGAGCCCGGCGGTCATGTCCGTGTTTCGCTGCGGGGCGTGCCGGGTTTTCATGTCGGCGAGATATTGCAGTCCTGCTCCGAACATCTTGATCATTTCGGCGGTCATCGTGGTGCTGGTGGTGGTGGGCTTGCGGCTGAAAACTGGGGTGGCTTTAAGCAAGCCTTTGCCAGCGCGTGTGAACAATCCGGCGCGGATGCGGACGATGCGCGGACATTGGAAATCGATGGGGTGCTGACCACGGCGGCCATTCATTCAGGCCTTGTTGAGCGCCTTAATCGCTTTGAGCCGTGCGGGCAGGGCAACCCGAGTTGTACGTGGTTGCTTGAAGGCGGAAGCATCGTCAACCGGCAGGAGTTGCGTGGCGGTGCCGTACGCCTGCGTTATGCCGCAGATGGTGCCTATGTGGATGCGATTGCTTTCCGGGCGGGAGCTATCGAGTCGGCATTGCAGCCGGGTTGTGAAGTGAGCCTTGTCGGCAGACCGCAGTTCGACCGCTTTCGTGGTCATGGCGCCGTACAGTTTATTGTCGAGGATGCGCTGGCTGCTTGAAGCTCAGGGGCGCAGACGCGCTGCCAACTCTTCGCGGGAAATCGAGCCAACCGCCGTTTCCATGATCCATGTGAAGATGTCTTCAACATTGAACTCCGGTTCAAGGCCGTTCATATCCAGAAACACCAGCATGCAGGCTGCTGCCACACGTTTATTACCATCCACAAAGGGATGGTTGCGGGCCAGTGAATATCCATATTGCGCCGCTGTCTCATAGATGTCTTTGGTGTACGACCAGGTCTGCTTCGCCTGTCCCAGAGCGGATTCCAGACCGTTCTGGTTGCGCAGGCCGTGGCTGCCGCCGAAGGCTTCGATCTGTTCCTGATGAACCAGCAGGGCGATGGGCAGATCGATGAAAACAGGCTGTTTCAAACGTCAGCCAGTTTCTGAAAAGCCGCCCGGTATTTCTTGATGATTTTGTCGTGCGATGCCTTGGCTTGCTCAAGTTTTGCATCCATCGGTATCATGACGATGCGGCCATTTTCCTTGCTTATTTCGAGTTGCTGGCCCTCGTCCAGATGCAGTTCCCGTACGACATCGGCAGGAATGGTTGTGACAAGACTGGAACCGACTTTTCTCAATGCGACTTTACTCATTTGGCACCTCGTATATACGTAAATATATATCAAGCTAGCCTGATGTCAAAAATCAATTATGGTGAGCCTTGTCGGCAGGCCGCAGTTCGACCGCTTTCGCGGCTACGGCGCTGTACAGTTCATAGTCGAGGATGCACTGATCTCGAATTAAGTATTAGTGCAAGTAACTGTCCCTGAGTTACCCAACGTTATCAGTAAATTCTCCGCCATCTCTTAAAGGCTCGGACATCTTTTACAGTTAATGAAAACCATTCGCCTTCTTTGCGCTTGCTTAAAAAGCGTGAATGCCAATAGCTCTCAACTCCTGCGGGGTCATCTGTTTCAATGTAGTGAATAGGTTGAATTTTTTCAGGAAGCTCTAGGCGAATCTCTCCCTCACGACGTACGGGATTATTTGTCCTGCCTATTTTATATTCATTCCGCGTTCCATGCCTAATAAGGTAGACATAGCCAATCTTGTCAGAATTAGAGCTTTCAATTGCTTCTGGAGTTTCTCGTGAGGTTTTTACAACTACTGAGCAAATGGAAGTAATATCATCAAATTCACTTTGCCCATTGCAGTATTCGATGATTTTCTTAACCCGATCTTGCTTTGACCCAAGCTGAGAGAAAGCACTGTGATTTGGGAAGTCACGGTCAGTTTTTCTCTTAATTCTAAGTTCACCTTCAATTGGGAAGTGGCCGATCTCACGAATTAGCTCGATATATTTTTTGATAAGGAAATCGTTCTCGTGTGCGGTTTTAAAAACATTAGGCTGACAACCTGCTTCACTAATGGCATCACCCCACCGCAGCCACAGATTTGGGTACCATTCTGATTTTCGTAGCCCCGTCTCGGTTGCGAAACGCTGAGCACCTGGTGCTTTGCCGCCACATTCTTCTGCAATACGTTTTATTTCCGAAAGGATTTCCTGCTTGTTCATGGGTTTATCCTGTTCCCGGAGTTATGGAGCGTCAAACAACCGAGCCAAAGCCGCAGTTGATTTGAGGGAGTGAATCTGTACCTTGCTGTTCGCTGATTTTGTTGGAAGAAGTGGAGTTGAAGATGGGCACAGAAGACCGTATTGCCAGTTTCCGCAGCCGGGCCGAAGACCTGGCCTCCCGTATCTCTATGCTTCGGAG
>QIFG01000032.1 GCA_003228735.1 Zetaproteobacteria bacterium | reverse complement strand
TCAAGTCGGCAACACCCAAAATATCTCCTAACTCACTATTCTAAAAAAGGTTCTCGTTACAATCAGTCAAGTTAACCGGACAGTTGTGATAAAGAACCTCTAAAATACGTAATGGACATACGTCGCTTATCCGAGGTGATTTATTACAGCGCAGCCTTATGTCCTAGCCGTGCAGAAAAAGCTTATCGCCGCCCATTCGCCGCTGCTATCAACCTGCTGCAAATCAAAACCATGCTTACGATAAGCGCCTGCAACCCCATCCACCTGCTCCGTCAACAGGCCTGACAGGATAAGATATTTATCCGCACAGGCGGCAAGCGGCCCCGCCATCTCCATCAGGGGACCAGCCAGGATATTGGCCACCACCAGATCAAAGCACCGGTCAGGCGGTGCATCCGAACAGATGCATTTTACCGCGACATTGTTGATGCGTGCATTCTTTTTCGCTGCCTCTACGGCCACCGGATCGTTGTCGATCGCCACAATCTCTTTTGCCCCAAGCTTGGCGGCTGCGATTGCCAGCAGGCCGGAGCCGCAACCCATATCCAGCACACTTTGAACTGAAGCAGTTCCGCATATGCGTTCGATAGCAACAAGGCAGAGTTGCGTCGTAGCATGTTGTCCTGTGCCGAAGGCCATGCCCGGATCAAGCACGATATCCAGACGATCATTAGCAGGCGCCTCACAGAAAGAAGGGCGTACCCACAGGCGTTCTCCGACCGGCATGGCCTGCCAGTCCTTCTGCCAGGCCGTTTCCCATCCACTGCCTATCTCGGAAATATCAATATGCTCTGCCGATATGCCCTGCAACAACGCCGCGGCAGCGATCCTCGCCCGCGTCTGCTGAACATCATCTCCAGTCTCAAACCAGGCAATGTTCATGGCGTCGCCCGAATCCGCATCCGTCTCCAACGCCATGCCCATGCAATTCATCTGTTCAGTCAGACTGGCGAAGCTGTCCTCGGGCAAATGAGAAGCCGATATCCGCAACTCAAGCCACACCGGCTCTTGCATCTTGCCTCCACCTTCGCTGCAATGCGTATTCCTGAATTTCTCTTGAGAGGTCATGTTGACGCATTCTCCACCATTTTTCATGCGAGTCACAAGCAGCGGCCGGCTGGCCATGCCCGAGTGCAGCGACGTGGTCATCAAGCTCGTTCTTGAACCCATGCCGGGAGAAAAGTTGCAGCCATTTATCTCCGGACAAGTCGTACGCCTTGGCCTGCCGGGACTGAAACGCCCGTCACCTGGCTATTTTGCCATTGCTTCCGAACCGGAAAACGACTGCCACTATGAATTCGTTATCAAGCTGGCAGACGGTATCTCCAAGACGATTTCAGATATGGAGCCCGGAGCCAGGGTTGAAGTGGACGGCCCTATGGGGAAAGGCTTTGATATCGGCTCATATCAGGGTTCGGATGTCTACCTTCTCGGCGTCGGCACGGGGATTGCGCCACTCAGAAGCGTCTGGCGCTCGATCATCCGGCAACGGGAAAACTATGGCAAGGTGGCCATCTTTGCGGGTTTTCTCACACCCCTGCACCAGTTACTTACCGATGAAATGGATGCGCTAAGTGAGTACGCCATAGAGGTTAACGTATCAGTCACAACCGGAGATGAGAGCTGGGATGGCCCAATCGGCTTCGTCCAGGATGCCCTTTCCGAGCATGCTCCGAGCGGGGAAAATACCATTGCCTGTGTCGCCGGCATGAGCACAATGGTAGACGCCTGCACCGAAACATTGCAGAATCTCGGTTTTAATGACGACCATATCCTGCTTAACCACTGATTCTTCTACTCTCCAGCTTCCATTATTGGCCCTTGATATTGGTAAACGCCGCATTGGTGTTGCCGTCAGCGACCGTCTCGGCATCGCCTGTTCCGGCATCGCCTGCCTGCAACGAAATGACCGTGCCTGGCCTGAACAGCTATCGAAGCTTCTCGAAGAATATGGTGTCAGAGGTATTGTCGTCGGTCTGCCCAAAAACATGGATGGAACGGAAGGCAAACAGGCTGCCGACTGCCGGGCAGCGGCGCCGCAGGTGCAGGATGTTTGCGGCCTGCCCATACACATGTGGGATGAGAGGCTGACAACATGGGAAGCCAAGGAACGCCTGCGCAACCAGGGCCTGAATGAAAAAAAGGTTTCCGCCAAACTGGATCAGACTGCGGCAGCCATTATCCTTGAGACATTTATCGCTGCCCACCCGGATATCAACCATGACTGACCTTCTCTACGATACTGCCGCCGTACATGAGGCCCTCGACAGGATGGCGGCAACCATGGCCACACGCAGTGACAACATTTATCTGCTTGGCATTCTCAATGGCGGCGCAGCCGTGGCCGATGCCTTGCAGCAACGTCTGGAAGCATCGGGACACGGCGTGGAGCGCGGCAATCTCGATATCAGCTTTTACCGCGACGATCTGGACACGATTGGACCCAATCCGGAGATAGGCCCCAGCGACATCCCGTTTGACATCAGCGAAAAAGACATCTGGCTGGTGGACGATGTGCTCTATACGGGCCGCACCATCCGGGCTGCCCTCGGCGATGTCTTTGATTACGGCAGGCCGGCAGCCATCCGGCTGGCAGTGCTGCTCGACCGTGGCGGCCGCGAGTTGCCCATCAGTGCCGACCTGATTGGCCTCAAGCACGAAGCTCCGGCTGGCATCTCGGTCAAACTGATCCATGCCGATGCGGACTGGCATATCGAACAGCGGCAGGTGAAATGATGCGGCCCCTGCAACACGTACTCGGCATCGCGGAGATAAGCCGCGAACAGATCGAATACCTGCTGCAACTGGGTCAGCCCTTTGTCGATCTGTCGCGCCGCCCGGTGAAGAAAGCACCGACGTTGCGCGGCAAGACCGTCATCAATCTGTTCTTTGAAAACTCCACGCGCACACGCACCAGCTTCGAGCTTGCCGGCAAGCGTTTGTCCGCCGATGTCATCAACATATCCGCCTCCACCAGCGCCACCAAGAAGGGTGAATCGCTGCTGGATACCGGACATACGCTGGCCGCCATGCAGCCGGATGTTCTGGTCATCCGCGACTCACGCGCCGGCGCCTGCCATTTCCTGGCCGATTTCCTCGAAAATACCGCTGTCGTCAATGCCGGTGACGGCGCACATGAACATCCGACCCAGATACTGACCGACCTGCTGACGCTCAAACAGGCATGGGGCGATATTGAAGGCAGAACGATCACCATTGTTGGTGATATTGCGCATTCGCGCGTCGCCCGCTCACATCTTCTGGCTGCCGCCAAGATGGGGTATAAGGTGCGCCTGGTCGCGCCCAAGACCCTGCTGCCGGTTAGGATTGAGCGTTTCGGCTGCAAGGTGTTCAATGATTTCGACGCAGCTATTCCCGGCAGCGATGCTCTGTACATGCTACGCGTGCAAAGCGAGCGGCTGCAATCCGCCTGCTTTTTCCCATCCATCCGCGAATATCACGAGGCCTACGGCCTGAATATGCAGCGGCTCGATGCGGCCGGAAACCACACTGTCGTGCTGCACCCCGGCCCGATGAACCGTGGCGTGGAAATCGCCTCGGATGTTGCTGATGGCGCACGCAGCCGCATTCTGGATCAGGTTGAAAACGGTGTCGCCGTACGCATGGCCGTACTGACAGCGCTATGCGGCGGCCAGGCGGAGCCGAAGAAACGTGCCCGCAAAAAGGAGCAGGCCATGGCTGCCCAGAAAGCCCAGAGGAAACTGCTGTGAGCGTCGAATGCGCCAATAAGCAACTTACCACTGAGCGCACGAAGATCACGAAGATTGAATTTGACGAGTTATCCAATAAGCTGATTGGCTGTGTGTTGGAGGTTCATCGTGAACTTGGCCCCGGCTTGCTGGAATCAGCGTATGAGATGGCTTTGGCCCATGAACTGGCGCAACAAGGATTATCATTTCGTCAGCAAACCCCGTTAGCGGTTAGATATAAAACAGTGGACATTGATTGTGCTTACCGGATCGACTTGATGATCGAAAATCAGCTTATCGTGGAACTTAAATCAGTTGATCGATTGCAACCGATCCACGAAGCGCAACTGTTAACCTATATGAAGCTGGCCGGAGTTAGCACAGGCCTGTTGATCAATTTCAATGTTCGTCTTCTCAGAGACGGCATTAAAAGGATGGTTTTATGACAGCACTTCGCGTGCTTCGTGCTCTTCGTGGTAAATACCATGTCTGACTTGCTGATTCGTGGAGGGCGCGTCATTGATCCGGCAAACGGGGTGGATAAGGCCGCCGATGTCTGGATCGAGAACGGGCGCATTGCCGCCATCGGCAAACACAAGGCCAAGGCCGACACAGTCATTGATGCCAAGGGGCAAATTGTTGCCCCCGGCTTTATCGACATGCACGTCCATCTGCGTGAACCCGGCCAGGAATGGAAGGAGGATATCGAATCCGGCTCCCGAGCAGCCGCTGCAAGCGGCGTTACCTCGATGTGCTGCATGCCGAATACCGAACCGAGGCTCGATCATGCCGGCGTGGTTCGCCAGATCATTGAGCGAGCTGAAAATGTCGGCCTGTGCCGGTTGCATCCGATTGCCGCTGTCAGCAAGAATCTGGAAGGCAAGCAACTGACCGAGATGCGTGAACTCTCACGAGCTGGCGCCGTGGCCTTTTCGGATGACGGACGTCCGATATGGAATGCCGGCATTATGCGCAGGGCACTGGAATATGCCTCAAGCTTCGGCTTCCTGATTGTCCAGCACGCTGAGGAACTCGAACTAACCAAAGGTGGCGTCATCAATGAGGGCTGGATTTCGACACAGCTCGGTGTCGATGGCATGCCGGTTGAAGGCGAGGACAGCATGGTGGCGCGCGATATCATGCTCACCCGGCTGACGGATGGCCGTTATCACGTCGCACACATATCTTCCGGGCGATCGGTGGAACTGGTTCGGCAGGCAAAAGCCGAGGGACTGAACGTATCCGCTGAGGCCGCTCCGCACCATTTCGCCCTGACCGAAGAGGAAGTGCTGAACTTCAACGCCGATGCCAAGATGAACCCGCCACTGAGAACCGAGGAAAACCGCCTGGCCATTCTTGAGGGCTTAAGAGACGGCACCATCGAGATCATTGCCACCGATCATGCGCCACACCACGAAGACGACAAGCGCTGCGGCCTGGAATGTGCGGCCTTCGGCATTG
Organism: Zetaproteobacteria bacterium; assembly: GCA_003228735.1. GTDB lineage: Bacteria > Pseudomonadota > Zetaproteobacteria > Mariprofundales > Mariprofundaceae > SZUA-181. The sequence goes on along the minus strand of QIFG01000032.1, from coordinate 4,837 downwards.
TCGGCCTGGAAACGATGCTGCCGGTGTCTCTGGAGTTGGTACGAAACAATATCTGCTCGATGTCTGATCTGATCGCCAAGATGACCTGTAACCCGGCCCGGCTGCTTGGGCTTGAGGCTGGCACGCTCAGCGTGGGCGCACCCGCCGATGTTTCCATCTTCGACCCTGACGCCACATGGACGCTGGATCGAAAGAAGTTGTTCTCCAAATCGAAAAACACCCCCTGGCACGGACGCGAAATGACAGGCCGCGTAACGCATACGATCATGGATGGCCGTCTTGTCTATGCCAACGGGAACATCGTTGCCTGACCCGCGCAACACCCTTTATGTAGAAGACGCCGGGGTCATTGCCAACGTTCAGCATGCGGGCGATCAGTTCATTTTGCGGCTGAAGGCGCCAAAGACCGCGGCGCATGCCATGCCCGGCCAGTTTATGCATGTTCAGGTCTCGGCCGACCGGCCGATGCGGCGGCCCATCTCGATCATGCTCACCGATGCAGATAAAGGCACAGTCGATATGCTCGTTAAGGCCGTTGGTGAAGGCACGCGCGAACTGCGCGAGCGCAAGGCCGGAGAATCCCTTTCCATCATCGGCCCCATTGGCCGCCCGTTTGACCTGTCCGATACATCAAGGCGCTATGTCTGTATTGGCGGCGGGGTCGGCATTCCGCCGATGATTTTCGCTGCTGACCGTCTTGCCGGTCAGGCCGATGTGATTGTGTTCGCAGGTTCAGAAGTTGAATTTCCATTCGCGCTGAGGCCATCCAGGTTTCTGCTACCGGGCGTGGGTGGCAATGCCATCCTTGGCATCACGTCGCTGGAAGAGCGTGGCATCCCATCGCGTCTTGCCAGCAATGCAGGCCTGTACGGATGCTATGAAGGCCATGTGCCTGATCTTGCCCGCGATTATCTGCTGGCCCTGAATGAGAAGGAGCGGCAGCGATGCATTCTCCTGTCCTGCGGCCCACATCCAATGCTGCATGCCGTAGCGCGGCTTTCCCGAGAACTTGGTATTCCGGCGCAATTGAGCCTTGAGGAATACATGGCCTGCGGCCTCGGCGGCTGCGCCGGTTGCGTCGTCAAAACCATTGAGGATGGCAAAGAATACCACCGCCGCGTCTGCGTGGATGGGCCCGTATTTTCTGCCGGCATCCTTCCCGAATTCGCCTGATCAACCACTTCTTTGTGCCTTTGTGCCTTCGTGGTTAGTGTTTTGCCCTCATTCTGGAGGCTGAATTGACCCATATCCGCATCGCCACACGCCGTTCACCGCTTGCCCTCTGGCAGGCTGAGCATGTCGCAGCAGAGTTGAGTCGCTTGAATCCTGATGTCACAACCGAACTCGTCAAAATCGTGACCAAGGGCGACAAAATACTCGATGTGCCACTGGCCAAAGTCGGCGGCAAGGGGCTGTTCACCAAGGAGATCGACGAAGCCCTGCTGGACGGGCGCGCCGATATTGCCGTGCACTCGATGAAAGACGTGCCGACCGTTTTGCCGGCGGGCACCAGCATCCGGGCGCATCCCAGGCGCGAAGACCCGCGGGATGCCGTCGCAACGATTACCGGCGGTGGCCTTGATACGCTGCCGAAGAATGCCCGCATCGGCACATCAAGCCTGCGCCGCATCTCGCAACTCAAGGATAAACACCCCGGCTTCGAGTTCGTTTCGATCCGCGGCAATATCCAGACGCGCCTTTCTAAGCTGGGGACTGAGGTGGATGCAGTCATCCTGGCGGCTGCCGGTGTGCGCCGCATGGGCATGGCAGACAAGATGCACGAGTTTATCCCTACCGACACTCTCCTGCCTGCCGTGGCCCAGGGCACACTCGGCATCCAGACACGTGATGCCGACGATGACATCAATGCGCTCGTCAATCAGTTAAATGATCAGGACACTGTGGATCGTACAAAGGCGGAACGCGCCTTTCTGGCCCGGCTTGAAGGCGGATGCCAGGTGCCGATTGCGGCATTCGCCACACTTGATGGTGAAGACTTGTCACTCGAAGGATTGGTCAGCGAGGTGGACGGATCGCTGACGATACGCCGCAGCATCTCCGGATCACGCGGCGAAGCGGCATCGCTCGGCGTAAACCTTGCCGACGAGGTTCTGGATAGAGGTGGCAGGGAAATTCTGGCCCGCCTTTACGCCGAAACCCGTTAATTTCACTTTTTCTGCTTTTTGTGACCTGCATCGCAGTTTAGAAATCCTTGAGCAGGCATTGTTTCGCCAGCAGAAAGAAAGAACTTTGAATTTTCATAGCAAGGCAGGGCAGGCAGCGCCCTGCCTTTCTTATTGGCCTCTCTCCCACGCAGTTGCCAGATCAAAAGCATGGCGACTGCGGCGTGGGAACGCCAAGCTCAAGGAAGAGAATGAGATTTTAAAAAAAGCGGCCATCTACTTTGCGCGGAAGTCGTCGTGAAGTACGAGTTCATTGAAACTAATCGACACAGCTATCACGTTAAAGCAATGTGCCAGGCGCTTAAGGTTTCGGATATCTGCTTTCATCCTCGCCGCCCAGGGCCTGAATCAGGCTGGAAATCAGGCCATCAAGCTCGGCTCCCATCAGGGCAAAGTCGGCATCGAAGCGGGAGGCCTCGTCTTCAGCCACATCATTCAACTCTGCCTTGATTGCGTCACCAAAGCGCAGCCGCCTGATGACAAAATCATCGGTCAGAATAAATGAAATTCTTTCATCCCATTCCAGAGCCAAACGTTTGACCTGTTTGCCGGCGCGCAGGTGAGCAGCAACCTCATCTGCGCCCATGTCCTGATTCTTGCATTTCACCACGCTGTTGAATTCGCCACTGCCAACCAGTTCACATTCATCCTCAATGGCAAAGCCGGAGGGAGTGCTCTTATCTTCACTCAACCACTGTGTCATCACGGCGGCTGGAGAATAATTCAGGGACGGCAATACCACATCCAGCGTGCCGATACTTTTCCTGAGCATCGCTATCAACTCTTCGGAGCGACGGCTGCTGGCCGCATCGACAGTCAGCCATCCCCTGGCCGGATCAATATAAGCATAGGTGTGACTTGATCGCACAAAAGCCTGAGGCAGCAGATCGTGGATGATTTCATCCTTGATGGTCAACCGCTCTTTATAACCCACCGGCCTGCCCCGCTCACCCTCAAGGGCCACAGCCTTTTCAGCCACACATTCTCTCACCATGGATGCGGGCAGCACCTTGTCTTCCCGGCGCATGCAGATCATCAACCGGCTATCGGTCTCATGAACCAATAGCTGCCCCATCAGGCCCAGCGGCTCAGCCCAACCCAAGCTAAACATCTCGATTCTGCCGCACGGCCTGGAGGCGCTCTTTGCCAGCGTTTCCTGCAACTGATCAGCCGACATCGAAAACGGCTTGGTAAAGCGGTATAAATGTAAATTCCTGAATAACATCCTGATTAATGCCTCATGCCTTTCTGTAGTTTGAGTGAAAAACGGGCCGCACCCAAGCAGAACATACGACGTGATTTTGCAGATTGACTATCGTGTAAACAGAATCACATATTTATGAAAAATGAAAAGTCTATTGCGCCTCTGTCCAGTAATCTCCGTCAAAATTCCGAGGTCAACAAAGTCGCCAACCAACTTGCTTGCTGTATTGATTTGAGCTTCTAATAGATTCCCAACATCCTTGATACTGATAACAGGCCTCTCATATAAATGTCGCATGAGCTTTTGTGCATTGCCTTGCCTTCGTACGTTAAAGGTTGGAAGCTTTTCTCGTTCAATTGTTTCCTTCAGTTTAAGTATATCTTTAAAGACCTGAATAGACTGTTGGGCTGTTTCGCATACGCCAACCAAAAAAAACCGGAGCCAAGAAACCAGGTTATCGGTTGTTCGTACAGCCATTAAATGATCATAGTATTCACCCTTGTGTCGATCAAAAAAGCTTGAGAGATAAAGCGCTGGCTTATTGAGAAGGCCGAATGCAACCAAGTATAAAACAATCATTAAACGCCCAAGCCGGCCGTTACCGTCTAAAAATGGATGGACAGTTTCAAATTGATAATGAATTAAGGCTATTTTGACCAAGTGTGGAATATAAACCTGATCATTGTGCATAAACTTTTCGAGATCGCTCATAAGGTCAGAAACCTCCTCATGGTGAGGAGGAATAAATGTTGCGTGTTTTAGGCTAACGCCAATCCAGTTCTGGCTTACTCGAAACTCTCCGGGCCGCTTGTACTTACCTCGCACGCCCTGCATTAGAACACGATGAGCATCTTTAATAAGGCGATTTGAGAGAGGAAGTTGGCTTAACTGGTCGATCGCATAATTAATAGCAGTAATATAGTTCTGAACCTCCTTCCAATCATCTCGCTTTTCTGGGACAACATCCTTCTCGCTGATTAGTGCTTCTTCCATATTTGTCTGCGTACCCTCAATGCGGCTGGAGGTTGTCGCCTCTTTTGTAATATGCATCTGGATAAAGAAATCCACATCAGGGATAAGTTGTGAAAAAGCGTTGAGTTCACCTAAGTACCGATTGGCATCGTCCAGTAATGTTATTATTTCCGGCTCTGTAATGAGCCAAGTCTGGTTGATTGGATTTGGGGAAAAGCTCTGATACTCAAGCTGTTGTTTATATTCTCCAGCTTGAAACTGTGTTATATCTGACATACGCGTTTCACCTCAAACTGAAATAAGCAGCCCTGTTATTTCATAAACTAGTGGTCAAAATGACATAACGTGAACTGTATGTCAACTTACCCAAGTAAACTACTGTCTTGATCTAAGGAAGCTCTGAACAAGTCTTCCATGAGCAGCAAAGCCGTCCCAATCGGGATGATCGCAAGGAAGGCGACGCAGCTCAAAGCCATAG
>QIFG01000045.1 GCA_003228735.1 Zetaproteobacteria bacterium | reverse complement strand
TGCATTGGGTAACCATGGCCGCAGTAGGCTTTGCGCATGGGGGAAATCGTGGTCAGTTTATTTATTTCTAGCCTTCGATAGTCTGGTTGTGAAGCATGGGAAGAAGGGGTCAAGTCTTGTTTCGCGCATTTTCATCGCCCTCCTCGTCATTGATTATCCGACTCACCGTAGAATGGTACAACCCTGCGTGATCCGCAATCGCCTGCATTGTGTAACCATAGCCGCAGCAGGCTTTACGCATGGGGAAAATCGTGGTCAGTTTATTTGTTTCTAGCCTTCGACAATCTGGTTGTGGCCGGAACCGGGCGTTCCATATAGGAGGCCATTGTCAGCCATAATAGGTGGCTGGTTTGACCGTAATACGCAGTTGGCAGGATGCTTTAGTTGAAGATGCCCAGAAACGGCATGATGGAGATATAGAGGATGGTGAGCACTGCCGCCAGATAAATGGCGGCAAGCAGTGGCGTTTCTCTTACCTTGTCCATGACGGTTCGCTGCTCGCCCTTCTGGCGCAGTTGATCGTATGCGCCTCTGGCACTTTTCTGGCGTTGCTGCTGATAGGCATCAATCAACGACCGGGCGGTTTGCAGTTGCGCTTTGTCGTGCAGCCATATGGCAGGCAGCGAGATACCCCAGTTGCCGGCTGTAGTTTCGTAGAAATTGATCTTGTGACCGCTTAACAGTTCGCGGATGTCATTGGCTTCATCTTCGGGAACATTGCGCAGCTTGAATAGTAATACAGACATATTTCTCCTAGCTCTGGAAACAATCCAGGCGATTATTCCCTGGAGCCCACATAGCCCTTGGGCCGGATGGCAATGGTGTTTTTAACATGGGTGCAAACCTTGCCGTCTGCCCGCACATACGTCATCTCAAAGCAGGGGGTAGCGCGCCCATGCTCACCCAACTCCTGCCTGATTTCCTCAATCTGCGCCTGCTCAAAATCGAAATGCAGGGTCAAATCGGAATTACCGACGCGCAGGAAGTCCAGTTCCAGTTTTCTTGTGGCAATGCGGTAGCCGGGAAACTGCCGGGCACAGGCAATCGCCGGCACCGGGTCCGCCAGGTTGGCCTGAAAGCCGCCAAACATATTGCCTGCCGCATTGGCCGACACCCGGTTCAGTGGCAGGCGGATACGCACCCGATCCCAGCCTTCACTCAATTCCAGAATTTTGACCCGCATCATCCAGAATAGCGGATACCACTCAAATCGCTTCTGTTCCGAAAGGAAACCCGGTTTACCGAGAAGGAACATCACTTTTCTGCATGTTTCTGGTGCCTGGTAAGAAACCGGTCCAACTCATTGGCAAAGGCCACGCGGTCTTTCTGGTCGAAGCTTGGCGGGCCACCGGTCGATATACCGGTGCCGCGCAACTCATCGGCAAAATTGCGCATGGTGAGCGACTGCTTCACATTGGCCTCGGTATAGAATGTTCCCCTCGGATTCAGGGCAAAGCCACCCTTGTTGATCGCGTTACAGGCCAGCGGAATATCTGCGGTGATGACCAGATCGCCCGCAGCCATCTGCCCGGCAATTTCATGATCAGCCACATCAGGGCCGGCTCCCACCACAATGGTGTTGATGTGCGGCGAATCGGGTGTCCATAGCTGTTTATTGGCCACCAGCGTCAGGTGAACCTGCGTCCTACCGGCGGCCCGGAACAGAATTTCCTTGATCACCCTGGGGCAGGAGTCGGCGTCAACCCAGATATGCATGAATGCGTCTTTCCTCTCTACCCGTATCTCTTATGTCCAGTTCCTGCCATCGAATGGCACCGTTTCAAAATCAGTCGCTGACAAATCCAGGTCATCCAGACAGTGGATGTTGATCGAATACATATCGGGCGCGATTCTGGGCTGGCTGAAAGGGTGAATGCCGCAATGTTTGCAGAAGTAGTGCTTCGCTGTCTTCGTGCCGAACTGATAAAGCGACAGCATCTCTTCTCCGGATAACAATGTGAACTGGTCAGCTGAAACGCGATGATGCAATGCGCCCTTTTTGGTGCAGATGGAGCAGTTACATTCGCTCACCCTGTTTAAGTCGGTGGAGATTTCAAATCTGACAGCCGCACAGTGGCAGCTTCCACGATATGTCTTCATTGCTCCCTCCACATCATGCTTTCTTTGCGAATCAACGGCCGAGGCAGTTATCACTGGAATCAGGGCAGAGTATAGCCGTTGCTGCCCAAAGTGCGCATCTGCTGATTAGCGTTAACAGGCCCTAGGATGTCCAGTGCAGCCGCTTGTAGTCCATGCCACCTGCAATCGTCGGTTTGACGATCTCGAAGTAGGGCGAAAGGTCAAAGTCGCTCGGCGTGAAATGACTGTAATGCCGCAGCCGCAGACATTCCTCTTCGCTGCATTGGTTGTCGCGCCGAGGCAGGATCGGATATCGGATATGCTGAAATGCCTGGGCAATCAGCGTCGAGCAGACTGCCTTGGTCGGGTCGCCGCTGCCCAGCGCAAGCATGCGGCGGCGAAAACGCGCAGGCATCGGCACTGGCGCGGAATATCGGAGCAGGTCGAAGATGTTTTTCAGGTCATAGGTATGGCCGATTTCAGCCAGTACAAAATCGATCATCTTTTCCCTGTCCTCTATGGTCAGGCCCACCGGACGGCAGATGCGGGCGTTGAGATGCGCGTATTTGGAGACAGGAACCGCAATCACGCCTTCAACGATATCCACCTCGATCAGCATGTGCGATCCGCTTCTCGACGAGTCAAGGCTGTTGCCGACATACAGCGCCGCATGCGACCAGATAGACTGCGTGATGTACTTGATGACCTTGCTGATGCGTGTATTGCCTTCGATAAGCAGCACATCTCCGGGCCTGAGCGTGGCGGCCAGCTTCTTCTCGCCGGGTATATCGAAGGCCTTGTAGTGCGCAACCGGCTGATCCAGGTATTCTGCCAGCCGCCTGCCGAGTCCTCCGAGCACGGTATTCATCGGCCACAACATCCCGGCTTATTCATGCGGTAACTTTGCAAATACGGCCTCCTGTCCGTATTGGTCAGTCAACCGCATCAAACAATTACAAACAGGTGCCGCCGGTCAGTTTGGTAATCTTGAAGTCGGGCGAAAGGTCAAAGCCCCCCGGCTGTTATTCCCTGATCCAGTCCAGGGCGGTTTCTCTCTCGCCATAATCGAAATGCCGAACTTCGGCCTGCACAAAGTGATTGGCTATGCTCGGCAGGATAGACAGAAAGCCGCTGTCTGTTACCGCTGCGACTTTCCTGATGTTGTGATGATGGTTCCTTATGAACCTGAAATGCGTTATCAATGCTGCGAAATCGTCCCAGCCCGGGAATGATTTGGCATATATCATCAGGCCATTGAGTTTGCCTTTATCTTCAATATAGGGGTCAACCTCTTGCGCTATTCTCTCAAAATCCTTTGCTTCAAGGGGCCCGCCGGGCATGACGACAAGAATTCCTTCATCGCGTAACAATTCGTAATTCAGCATGGTGATCGTCTCCTGTTAGCCGGCCTTTTTATTCGGGTTTTTCAATTACTTCGTGCAGAAAGCGGAAGAGGGTGCGTGCAGCACCCTTGCCTGCATTGCCCTGCTGTTTGCGCTGGGCCTTTTGCAGCAATTGCCGCAAATGCTGGCGGTCGGTCTGCGGATACTGGCCGATGAACTCGGAAAGGGCGGCACTGTCGGTCAGCAGCCTTTCGCGCCACTGCTCGCTGCGGTGAAAGGCGGCTGAATCCGCATTATGTTTTTTTTCAAGCGCGGCCAGGGCCTGCTGGATGGGGGCGACATCGATCTGGCGCATCAGCTTGCCGATAAACTGACGCTGACGTTTGAAGGCTGCGTGCTTGTGCTGGAGGCGTTTGGCTTCAACCACAGCTTGATATAACTCTCTTGGCAGATCAAACGAGGCAAGCTGAGGCTCGCTCAGCTTGACCAGTTCCTCGCCAAGTTGCTGAAGCGCCTGCACCTGTCGTTTCTTCTCGCTTTTGCTCGGCCCTGTGTATTCGGCTTCTTCAAAGTATTCGCTGTCCACGTCATGCATAGCCGCAACTATAGCGCCAACAGCTTCCTATCAATATGTGCAATCGTGGAATTCTTAGTTCGAGTCCGGCCTGGTTTCCCGTGCTGGACTCGAACTGAAAGGGAAGGTCTCTTATGGCGTCAGGTTTTCGGCCACTTTTTCAGGAATTCGATGACGGCATCTACGGTGGCCATTCTGCCCAATTCATCGCGGTTCATGATGGCGTCGGCGCATTCCTCGTAGAGCGGGTTACGGACTTCTGCCATCTCGCGGAGCTTGTTCAGCGCGTCGCCCTCGGCTACCAGTGGCCGATTGGGATCGCCTCCGGCGAATTGGACCAGAAATTCAGGCGATCCCTTGAACCAGATCACCGGCGGGTTGGCCCTGAGCAGCGCGCGATTTTCCGCAGAAAGCACCACGCCGCCGCCTGTGGAGATGATGGCGTCCTCATGGATGACTTCTTTCAATGCCTCGGTTTCCATTTTGCGGAATTCGGCTTCGCCGTACTTCTCAAAGATTTCGGGAATGCTTAAGCCCATCTTGGCCACGATGTGCTTATCTACGTCGATCAGGCGGATATCATCATCCAGGCGTGCGACAAGCCTTCTGGCAATGGCGCTCTTGCCCGAACCCATCAGGCCGATGAATACAGGTTTAACGGGTAATTTTGACGACATGGTTGCTGCTGCCTTTCCCCTGAGCTTTCATTTTATTGGCAATTAACCAGTAACTCCATACTGCCAAATGTGGCCTGGTTTTTCTATCTGTTTGCTGGCCTGAAATGAAAAAGTCCACAACCATGCTGGACTTCGATACACTGCGCGGCCTTTGAAAGCAGGTACCCATGAGTCTGAAATCTGAAATTGAGAAACGGCGCACCTTCGGCATTATTTCCCACCCGGATGCCGGTAAGACGACGCTGACTGAAAAGTTATTATTGTTTGGCGGCGCCATCCAGATGGCGGGCGCGGTCAAGGCCCGGCGCGCGGCTGCTCACGCCACCAGTGACTGGATGAAGATCGAGCAGGAGCGCGGCATCTCGGTCGTCTCCTCGGTGATGAAATTCAACTATCGTGATTTCGAGATCAACCTGCTCGACACACCCGGTCACCAGGACTTCTCCGAGGACACGTATCGTGTTCTCACTGCTGTCGATTCGGCCATGATGGTCATTGATTCTGGCAAGGGCGTGGAGGCGCAGACCCTGAAATTGATGGAGGTCTGCCGCATGCGCAACACCCCCATCGTCACCTTCATCAACAAGCTGGACCGCGATGGCATGGAGCCACTGGATATCCTGACCGAAATCGAGGACAAGCTGCAGATCGAGTGTGCGCCGATGTCCTGGCCGATCGGCATGGGCAAATCCTTCAAGGGCGTGTACAACCTCTTCAAGAAGGAGCTGAGCCTGTTCACGGCCGGTTCCGATACGCGCGACTTCGAGAGCGTGCATATCGATGACCTGAGCGATCCGAAGCTGGACGAATTGCTGGGAGACCAGGCCGATGACCTGCGCGGCGAGATCAAGCTTCTGGAGGGGGCGGCGAATCCTTTTGAGTTGGAGCATTTCCTCAAGGGTTCGCAAACGCCGGTATTCTTCGGCAGCGCCATCAACAACTTCGGCGTGCGCGAACTGCTTGATGCCTTTGTTGAACTGGCCCCTGCACCCGGTCCGCGTGACGCCATGCAGCGCACCGTGCGTCCAGAAGAAGAGGAATTTTCAGCCTTTGCCTTCAAGATTCAGGCCAATATGGATCCGGCTCACCGCGACCGCATCGCCTTTTTCCGTATCTGCTCCGGCAAGTTTACGAAGGGTATGAGCGTGCGCCATCACCGCATCGGCAAGGATGTGAAGATTGCCAACGCGGTGATCTTCATGTCGCAGGATCGCACTCATGTCGAGGAGGCATATCCCGGCGACATCATCGGCATCCACAACCACGGCACCATCAAGATCGGCGATACCTTCACCACCAAAGAAGAATTGAAGTTCACCGGCATCCCGAACTTTGCGCCGGAGCTGTTCCGCCGCGTGCGCCTGAAAGACCCGATGAAGCGCAAGCAGTTGCACAAGGGGCTGGTGCAGCTATCGGAAGAGGGGGCGGTGCAGGTCTACAAAACGTTGCTCGGCGGGGATTACATTCTCGGCGCGGTGGGCGTGTTGCAGTTCGATGTCACCGTGGCGCGGCTGCAGGCCGAATACAGGGTGGATGCCGACTATGTGGGCACCGATTTTCAGGTGGCGCGATGGGTGACCAGCGACGACAAGAAGAAGATGGATGAGTTCCGCCGCCGCTTTGAGCCAAATCTGGCCGAGGATGTTGACGGCTTTCTGGCCTATCTGGCCCCGACGCCATGGAAGCTCAAGTATACCGAAGAGGAATGGCCGGAGATCACCTTCCACAAGACCCGCGAACATATCTGAGGACATCTCGTAAAACCTGCTGTACGACCCGTTTGCTGCGTTGCATGGTGCTCGCTTGCTCAACATATTCACTGATATGCCTAGGTCGCTGTGCTCCGTGCGCCTTGCATCCGGCCCGCAAGATGTCCTCAGTCTGCTTGGCTTGACATGCTGCCGATTAACCCTGTTAATCGTGGGAATTCATTTCGCTGATTTTGCTGTAGGCTATGCATAAGACCTTTTATGCGGGGACTTGCCACAATTAGTAAAAGACAGTTCAGGGCTTGCGGTCATCCAGTTCATAAGTATAAATGATGGCCAACATAAAATATATAAACATGCCTTTTTATTCATGGCCGCTAGAGTTCCCAGCAAGATTTTACCGGGAGTAACGCCATGACTACCAACATAGAACAGTACAAAGTCCACAAAGAGCCATTTTATCAGCCCCAGGCCGATGAGGTGGAGCTTTACGAAGCCGCTTATGCCGCACGCCTGCCAGTGATGGTGAAGGGGCCGACCGGTTGCGGTAAATCCCGATTTGTCGAATACATGGCCTGGAAGCTTGGCAGGCCGTTGATCACCGTGGCCTGTAACGAGGATATGACGGCCTCAGACCTTGTCGGGCGTTATCTGCTCGACGCCAACGGCACCCGCTGGCTCGATGGCCCGCTGACGACGGCGGCGCGCATCGGCGCGATCTGCTACCTCGATGAGATCGTCGAAGCGCGTCAGGACACAACCGTCGTTATTCACCCGCTGACCGACCACCGGCGTACGCTGCCGCTGGATAAGAAGGGTGAGTTGCTCGAGGCGCATAAGGATTTTCAGCTTGTAATCTCGTATAACCCTGGTTACCAGAGCCTGATGAAGGATTTGAAGCAGTCCACCAAGCAGCGCTTTACCGGCTTTGATTTCGACTATCCCGAAGAGGAACTCGAAGCCGGGATTCTTGCCAAGGAAACCGGCATTGATAAGGACACGGCTGCGAAGCTGGTGAAGATCGGTCAGGCTGCCCGCAACCTCAAGGGGCACGGTCTGGATGAAGGCATCTCCACCCGCCTGCTCGTTTATGCGGCCACCCTGATCAACGGCGGTGTTAATCCGAAGGCGGCAAGCCGCATGGCGCTGGTGCGCCCAATTACCGATGATGCCGATATCCGAGACACATTGGATAATGCTATCTCTGTTACTTTTGGTTAACCCATGACTTTTCACGATGAAAGTGGGGCTGGTTTATGACTGCGGTTGAAACAGCAGTTATCTCAGAGGCGATGCAGGCTTACTGGGAGAAGCTGGATTCCAACTTCCCGCAGGTTCAGGACGTCTTCGAGGAGTGTATGAAGGAGGCGATGGCCTCGTTGACTGCCGAGGGGGTCGATACCTATCTGGAGTGCGCCGGCTTTCTCGGACGCATGGGCCGTGGGCCTGAGCCGATCCTGATCTACCTGGAGGAAGCACCGGGCGTTGCCGCTCTGATGGGTGAGGATGTGCTGACCGGGATCAGGGATTTCGTCCTGCATCTTTCCACCCATACCAATGCGCCTGCAATCGCGCCGTTTTTGCAGTCGCTGGCGGCAGTATGCCGCAATCTGAAAACCCGTGAGTTGCTCGATCACTATTTCGACCTGCTCAAGGAGTTTGCCGAGCGCACAACCGGCTCGGTACACGGGCATCATACGACCTTTCCCAGCCCCAGCCTGCCGGTGCTGCTGGAGCAGGCGCCGCGCATCCTGAGCCTTGTCACCCTCGAAGGCATGCGCAACTGGATCAATTACGGGGTGAAGTACTACATCACGCATCCGGAGCGGCAAAAAGACTTTTTCAGCCTGCAATCGGCCGATTCCAATGCCGTATTGCAGCGCGAACGCCACGGCACCCTGTTTGTCGATCACGAGCGCAAGCTGGACAAATATATGCGCAGCCTGTGGAACGATCACGACTATCTGGTGCCGTATTCGCTGGCCTTTGATGAGTTGCGCAAGCCGGTGCCGTATTTCGACGGGCTGGGCATCCGCATTCCCGATGTCTACGACGACAGGGGTGGTATTCGCGGCATCGACCGTTATCGCGCCGCGCTGGCGCATATGGCGGCGCACCGCCGCTGGAGCCAGCAGATGATCGTCGACAACTGGAGTCCGTTCCAGCGCGTTGCCGTTGAAACCTTTGAGGACAGCCGCGTGGATTATCTGGCCATCCGCAGGTATCCGGGCCTGCGCAAGCTGTTTCTGGCTTTGCATCCGGCGCCGAACAAGGATGACCTCAAGCTGGAAGGCTTGTCCCTGATCAACCTGCGCCTGGCCATTGTTTCGCGCGCCATCCTTGACCCCGATTACGAATGCGGGAATGCGGATATTCGTGAGTTTGTCGAGCGTTTCTTCGAAGTGATGAAAGACGGCGAAGCCAGCAGCATGGATGTTGCCATGATCGCGCTCTCGTTCATCGCGCGCACCCGAATGCAGGAGGATACGCTGCCCAAGGTCTACTTCCACAATACCGAGGTGGATTACCGCGACGATAACCGGCATCTGTGGATTTATATCGAGCCGGGTGACGAGGAAGAGATGTTTGAACATCTCGACCAGAAGAGCCAGGGCGAGGATGAAGAGGAGCAAGGCCTGCCGCCCAGGCATTACCACGAATGGGATTACCAGTCGCAGCACTACCGTCCGGACTGGGTGAGTGTCTATGAGGCCCTGCACGCGAAAGCCGATGCGGGCGATATCGACCGGCTGCTGGAAAAGCACAGTGCGTTGGCCAAGCGGTTAAAGCGCATCCTCGATATGCTCAAGCCGCAGGACAAGGTGCGCATCCGTTTTCAGGAGGAGGGGAGCGAGCTTGATCTGGATGTGGCATTGCGCTCACTGATTGATTTCAAGAGCGGCTCCTCGCCCGATCCTCGCATCAACATGAGTCACGTGACCTGCGGGCGCAATCTGGCTGTGTCGCTGGTGCTCGACCTGTCGCAGTCGCTGAATGAGAAGGCGGCCGGTTGCGACCAGACGATCCTGGAGCTTTCGCAGGAGGCCGTTTCCCTGCTGGCCTGGGCCATTGAGCAGCTTGGCGATCCGCTGTCGATCAGCGGCTTCCATTCCAACACGCGCCATGATGTGCGTTATTACCACATCAAGGGCTTCTCCGAGCCGTGGAACGACGAAGTGAAGGCGCGCCTGGCGGCGATGGAGGCGGGTTATTCGACCCGCATGGGTGCGGCCATGCGTCATGCCGGCCACTATCTGAAGAATCAGAAGGCCGACAAGAAGCTGATGCTGATCCTGACCGACGGTGAGCCGGCCGATATCGATACTGACGACGATCGCATGCTGATCGAGGATGCCAAGCGGGCGGTCAAGGAGCTGGATCAAGATGGTATCTACACCTATTGCATCAATCTTGATCCCAAGGCGGACGAATATGTGTCGGATATCTTCAACAGCCAGTATTCGGTCATCGACCATGTCGATCGCCTGCCCGAAAAGCTGCCGGAACTGTTTATCTCACTGACGAAATAGGACTTTATCTAACGTTTGGCCCACCCGCCGACGAAGTAGATCGGGTGTGGCCGATGGTTATGCTATTTTGTTGGATAGTAAATACTATGCCTTACTTTTTTTGAGAACCATGGTTACACAGTCTTTTAGTAATTCATCCTCCACTTTTTGTTTTTCCAGAAAGTCATCATCCTTCAAAAATATTGTTGGCATTGGACAGCTAGATTTATATAGATGGCATTCCGCTGGTCTGTCAGGCGAGCGATCAAGAAAAACCGAGAGTCCATCATCATTTCCGACAAAATCGCGAGATATCTTGCAAGGCACATTCTTATGCACAATAACTGTTAAATCATGCTCACCAAGACCTCGTATATTTATTTTACATAAACCTTGTTCGGCAAGTTCTCGTAATTCTTCGGCATGTTGTTTGTCCACGGGCATCCTAGACTATTTGGCTTGGTTATGAGTTTATATACTTGGGTCTACGCGGAAGCGTGTGGGTTGATATTGGCATTTCCGGGTAGTTGTGGAAGGAATGCCGCAACGATTTTCAGCTTGAGATATTCC
>QIFG01000021.1 GCA_003228735.1 Zetaproteobacteria bacterium | reverse complement strand
CCAAGGACATGCCATTGGCTGCGGGACGCGCCTTGCCTTGGTTCCTTGGGATGGCTCTGATGGTATGCTCTTCTACGGGACAGGACACTAGGGCCTGCGCCCCAAATGAGGCCATGCGGCGTTGCTCGTCGCTCATTCAGAATCACTGAACTTCTCTCCTCGCGCCTTGCCTTGCCTCATTTGGGGAAGCAACGCCACGGTTGGAATTAGTGTTAACAGGCCCTAGCCTTTCAGGGGTTTACAATACCAGACGCTTGGAACACATTTTGCCTTTCGTCTGACAACTGACTAAACGGGGGTTAATGATGGACAAGCAAGTTACTGAAAATCTGAAAAATACGAATAACTGGCAGAGGGCGCTGTTCATGGTGTTGTTTGGGGTTTTTTACAGCATCGCCGAGATCGTACTGCTGATCGTTATCGTCTTTCAGTTCCTTTCCAAGCTCATCACGGGCGCCACAAACGAGCGCGCCCTGTCGCTCGGCGCCCAACTGAGCACCTATGTGTTTCAGACCTTCATGTATCTGACCTATAACACCGAGGAGCGCCCCTACCCGTTCGCCAACTGGCCAACGGCTTCAGCCAAAGCCGAGCTGCTGCCCAAACACACGAGACGCGGCCGCCCGCGTAAATCGGGAGTTGCGGCAGCCAGGCCTGCAAGCGCTGCGAAAAAGCCGCCTGCCGCAAAAAAGACGGCTGATACCAAATAAAGCGTAAGCCGAACCATCTCTGTTCCGGCCATGAACCCGAAGGGTGGCTGCTCCGCCCTCCGGCTCCGGTGGGCTAAATTCCCCGGCAACAGATACCGCAATTAAATATATACGGGCTTTACAAGTTAGACTTGTGGGCAACGGAGAAAACATGCAAGAGCCGGAGAGATTTAAAAGCCCAGCCTATCTTGGCGTTCTGGATGCAACCCCCGCCACACAGGTTTGCCGCATGAACAGCCAGAGTCTTGGGCAAATGCAGGCCGACTGCGCGGCTGGCTACCCGCTTGAAGCCTGCGGCCTGCTGATCGGCCGCATCGCGTCCGAAAGCTGGCAGATCGATGAAGCCCGGGCCGTGCCGAATCTGAATACCCAGCGGGCGGCAGACCGCTTCCAGCTCGATCCGGATGCCTACAGGCAAATCGACAGCAGCCTTGCCGGCACGGATAAGGAAATCATTGGCATCTACCATTCACACCCGGACTGTCCCGCCAGACCCTCACCAACCGATCTGGAAGGCGCATGGGAAGGCTTTGCCTATATCATCGTCAGCATACAGCAGGGAGAAGCCACCGAAACGCTTTGCTGGGCCCTGAACGGCCATGGCGATAAATTTCAACCGGTCACCCTGAAAGAGATCGCCTGATGCGCCTGCTTGTCCTTGTATTGTGCGCTGCCCTGGCAGCCTGTGCCCCTGTGGCTAAATCACCGGAAGCCCTGAATAAAACGGCCAGTGGCAAGGCGACACTCACCCAGATGAATGCATCCTTCCTGTACCTGGCGGCCCAGAATGCCCTCAAGGAAGGCAAGGTGAATGAAGCCATCGCTTTTCTGACAGCGCTTGTGCAAAAGGATGACAAGGCCGTCAATCCCAGATTGCAATTGGCCGAGTTGCTGCTGATGCGCGGCAACAGCAAGCAGGCGATCGAGCATATCGAAACCGTGCTGGCGCAGGGCAACTTCGATGAGTCACGCAGACCCGCCATATCCCTGCTGCATGCCCGGGCCCTGGCCACGGCAGGCAAAAAGAATGAGGCCATTCCCGAGTTGGAGAAAGTGCTGCTTGCCCATCCCAAACATTTCGCAGCGAGGCTGCTCTTGATTCGCCTGTATATGGGAACCGGAAAAATGGATGCCGCGCATGAGTCCGTGCGCCAGGGCATCGCCGAGGAAGACACACTCGCCCTTAGGCAGTTGCAGGCCCAGCTTTATATTCGCGATGGCAAGCCGCAGAAGGCATGGGACACCTATGAAGCCATGCGCAAAATGGCGCCGGACGATGAGACGCCGGTCATGATGTTGCATGACCTGGCCAACAACATGGGTGATGCGGCAGCCGCCGAAAAGGTGCTGCGCGATTTTCTGTCCGGACACGCAGACGCCTTGCGTATCACCGCCATGCTCGGCCGCCTGCTGGCCGGACAGAAACGTCTTGATGAAGCCATCGCCGTCTATGAGTCCCTGGCCGAAAAAACACATGGCGATGCGGATATCCTGACCTCGCTGGGGCTGCTCCATTACCAGAAGAATGACTACGAACAGGCGGAAGCATTATTCAGGGAATCGCTAAAGACTCGCCCGAATGCAGCCATTCGTTTTTATCTCGCCGCAGCACTTGATGCGGGCGGCAAGGACAAAGAGGCCTCTGAGTTGTATGAGCAGGTCGATGCGAAAGATCCGTCGTATATCGAGGCACAGCTGCGGCTGGCCGGCATGGCCTTCGAGCAGGACAAGCTGAAAGAGGCCGCCGAACGCCTGAAGGCGCTGATCGCCCAACAGCCGGATGCAGCTAACGCCTACAGCATGTTGTCTGCCGTGCGGCTTGCCCAGGAGGAATACCGGCTGGCGATTGAGGAAACCCAGGCCGCCATGCAGATCGAAAAACCTCCCGTACGCCTGCTGTTCAACCGTGCCGCCGCCTTTGAATCCCTGAAGGAATACACGATGGCGGAAAAGGCGCTGAAGCGCCTGCTCGAAACCGATCCGGAATACGTCGATGGCCTGAATTTTCTCGGCTATCTGTACGCCGAAATGGGCATCAATCTGGACGAGGCGGAAGACATGATCCGGCGGGCCCTGAAACAGAAACCTGATGACGGCTATTATCTGGACTCGCTGGCCTGGGTGTATTTCAAGCGCGGCGATTATGCTGAGGCCATGGCTACCCAAAACAGGGCCGTCAAACAGGCCGGAGACGACCCCATCATGCATGACCACCTCGGCGACATCCTGTGGAAAAACAATAAACCCGATGAAGCCCGGCAGGCCTGGCAGCGGGCCATCGGCTTCAAACACAAGGAGCCGGAAAGGCTGCAGCGGAAAATTTCCGAGGGCCTGTAGACGTGGCGGCGAAAACATCCAGTGCCATGCCGCTTTTTGGTGTCGGTATCCTGCCTCTTTTTAGTGTCTGTGCCCTGATATTGCTGCTGCCCGGCTGCGTCAAAAAACCGCCGGAGGCAACAATCACGCCCCTACCCGCTGACATTCACGGCCGACTGCTGGCCACCGAACCTGCGCGCCGCTGGCAGGTCATGTTCGACTGGCATGCCACATCCCCAAATCAGGGACATATGCGCCTGACCCACGCCTTTACCCACCGTATCGTGGAGCTTCGCTGGGAAAAAGCGAATCTCTGGCTGCGCGACAATCAGGCGAACGTGCCGGACTGGCGCCCTATCGGAGTTGACGAACTTGCCCGCCATGGCATCTCGCTTTTGCCGCATGAACTGGCGGGCTTTTTCAGCGGGCATATCCCGGCAGGCTTTTCGCAAACCAGGCACGGTCAATGGCTGGGAAAGCGTAACGGCAATCGCATCCGGGTGGAATGGAAGGGTCACAGGCTGAACATCACCGACATCAAAAACGGCCGTCAGGCGATCTTCATCATCAATGACGACTAGAACAGACACGCTCCCGGCTCCGGCCAAGATCAACCTGCATCTGCATGTCACCGGCATACGAGCCGACGGCAGGCATGAGCTTGATACAAGCTTCGCCTATGTCGATGTTGCCGACCGGCTGACGATACGCCCCGATAACGACCTGCATGTGGCCTGCTCGGATGCGCATCTGGAAGGGGAATCCAACCTGGTCTGGCGCGTTTTGACCGCCATGCGGAAACGTTACGGCGTAACCGAAGGCTTATACGTGCATGTCGAGAAACACCTGCCGGAACAGGCGGGACTGGGCGGCGGCTCCAGCGATGCCGCCACCGCCATCACCTGCGCCAACCATCTCTGGGGCCTGAATCTTCCGCTAAATGAACTGATCGAGTTTGCAGCACCCTATGGAGCGGACATCCCCTGCTTCCTGTTCGGCCGCGCCAGCCTGGCCACCAGCATCGGCGAAAATCTGGTTGAGCTGCCTACGCCTCTGCCTGATCAACATGTGATTCTGGCCCATCCCGGCGTTGGCCTGTCCACGGCCGAAGTGTTTGCCCGTTTCGATGCGGGCGCTCAATTGACCCGTCATGGGGCTAAAGATACCATGCCCGCCCGCTCGTCAGAACCGTCGCCAAAGCAGGTATTCCACCTTGGCGTCAACGATCTGGAGGCTGTGGCCTGCAGCCTGTGTCCGGAGCTTGAAAGCCTGCTCACAGCCATGCGCAAGAAGACGGCCAAGGTATGGATGAGCGGCAGCGGCTCAGCCTGCGTGGCCCTGGTTGATGATGCGGATACCGCCCGGCGATTGGCTGAGCAACTGCAACATGCGGAACTGGCCGGGTGGACGCATGCAGGAAAACTATTGGCTGTGCATCCGTTGATGGAGACAGCATACTGGGGCGTAGCCAAGCGGTAAGGCAACGGGTTTTGATCCCGTCATGCGTAGGTTCGAATCCTGCCGCCCCAACCAGGTATTGAAGCGTCAGATATGAGCGACTTGAGGAGCCCCCTGTGATAGAAAAACGTCTACAGCTTTTTTCCGGCACATCCAATCCCCAGTTGAGTGCAGATGTCGCACGTCACATGGATATTTCCATGGGCGGGCTGTATATCCACCGCTTTTCGGACGGCGAGATATTCACGCAAATCAAGGAAACCACCCGTGGCCTGGATGTCTTCATCATCCAGAGCACATCGGCGCCCGCCAATGACAGTCTGATGGAATTGCTGATTTTCCTTGATGCCGCCAAGCGTGCCTCAGCCCACTACATCTGTGCGGTCATTCCATATTTCGGCTATGCGCGCCAGGACAGAAAGAGCGCCAGCCGCACGCCGATCTCGGCCAAACTTGTGGCAGACCTGATCACCATCGCCGGCGCTACGCGCGTGCTCACCATGGACCTGCACGCTGGCCAGATTCAGGGCTTCTTCAATATTCCGGTGGACAACATCTATGCTGCGCCCATCTTCACTCAGGATATCCGCAACCGCTCGCTGGATGATGTCGTCATCGTTTCTCCTGATGTCGGCGGCGTCGTACGCGCCAGGACCTTTGCCAAAAGTCTGCATGTGCCCATGGCCATCGTCGACAAACGTCGGCCAGCGCCGAATGAAGCCAAGATCATGAACATCATTGGTGATATCGAAGGCAGGCACTGCATTCTGATCGACGACATGGTGGATACCGCCGGCACCTTGTGCGGCGCCGCCGAGGCACTGCTTGAAAGCGGCGCCAGCAAGGTGTCCGCCTATGCCACGCATGGCGTGCTTTCCGGCCCTGCGACCGAGCGCATTGCTGCATCCGATCTGCATGAACTGGTGGTCACCGACACCATCGCCCAGCCGGAAGCCGTGATGAATACAGGCAAGGTCCGCATCCTGTCCACGGCACCCATGCTGGCCGAAGCCATCAGCCGCATCTACGACGCACGCTCGGTCAGCAGCCTGTACGATCCGGCGGAGTAACCTCCCTCCCCCCTTATCCGGTCGCAATGCAATCCGGTCGCAATGCATTGTAGTTTGGCTTAACAGTCCCTAGACTGCCGCGCCCGCTGGGAATTCCAGCCAAGAGCAACACGCCGTAACGGGCAAACCCGCCGGTGCACTTTGATAACCAGGAGAATGCCATGAGCGATTATGTAGTAGACGCAGAACTGCGTGAAGAAACCGGCAGGGGGAATGCCCGCCGTCTGCGTCGCAGCGGAAAGATTCCGGCTGTAGTTTACGGTGGAGACAAGCCAGACCTTCCGATCATTCTGGACGCCCTGACCACATCAAAGCTGCTCGACGACGAAGGTTTCTACACCTCCATGGTCGAGCTGAACGTCAAGGGCAACCGTGGCAAGAGCTCGGCCCTGGTCAAGGACGTGCAATGGCATCACCTCAGGGAAGAGGCCATTCACATCGATTTCTACCGCGTATCATCTTCGGACAAGGTCACCATGGAAGTGCCTGTGCACGCCATAAATCATGAGAAGTGCCCCGGCGCCATTGCCGGCGGCGTTTTATCCGTCACCCGGCACTCACTGGAAGTCACCTGCCGTGCCGACTCGATTCCGGATTCCATCGAAGTCGACTGTTCCGCTCTCGAAATCGGCGACAGCATCCACATCGAGGATATTGCGCTGCCTGAGGGCGCCGAAGTCGCGCATGACGTGAACTTCACCGTGCTCTCCTACGTCGCTCCGACCAAGTCCGTCGAGCAAGAGGAAGAAGAAGCCGCAGCCGCTGCAGCAGCAGCCGGAGAGGGAATTGAAGGTGAGGAAGGCGCAGAGGGTGCTGAGGAAGGTGCTGAGGAAGGTGCTGAGGGCGCTGAGCCAGGTGCCAAGGCAGAAAAAGCCGAAGGCTCCGAAGACTAGGGAATCTCTCGCATGCAACTGCTGGTCGGCCTCGGCAATCCCGGCGACAAGTACCGGCAGACCCGGCACAACGCCGGCTTCCGTCTGCTCGACCATATCGCCGATCACATGGGGCTGCGCTTTGCCGCAGCCCCGCGTTTTCAGGCCGAGACGGCCGTATGGGATCGGCCAGAAGGCCGCGTGCTGCTCATCAAACCGCAGACCTTCATGAACGACAGCGGCCGCTCCGTGTCCACAGCAGCGCGCTACCACCGTATTGAAGTATCCGACGTGTTTGTCGCCTTCGATGATCTGGATCTGCCCTCCGGGAAAATAAGATTGAGACATGGCGGCGGGCATGGCGGCCACAACGGCCTGAAGTCGATCAACCAGCATCTTGGAGACTCGAATTATTCGCGCATCAAGATCGGCATCGGCCGGCCGGAGTTCGGCGAGGTCACGCCCTGGGTGCTCGGTAAGCAGACAGCCGACGAGAAAGCGACTGAGGCGCGCGTCTTCGATTGTCTGGGCAAGCAGCTGGACACAATTCTGGCGAACGATCTGGCCCTGGCCGCCAACCACATCCATCTCGACCTGAACCAGCAAGAAGAACAGAAAGATTAACCACAGAGACACAAAGGCACAGAGAAAGGACAAGTAATGCAAATGCAGCTTTCAATAATTCATCAGGCAGAAAATATTCCCGATTCATCTGCGCCATACATGCATGGTTTTTCCTTTGTGCCTTGGTGGTGAAATGAGGTATGTATGGCTTTAAGCATCGGCATCGTCGGCCTTCCGAACGTCGGCAAATCCACCCTGTTCAACGCCCTGGCCGGAGGCGGTGCGGAGGCTGCGAATTACCCGTTCTGCACGATTGATCCGAATGTCGGCATCGTGCCGGTGCCCGATCCGCGCCTTGATCACCTCGCCAGCATGGTGCATCCGAAGGAAACGCAACCGGCCACGGTCGAGTTTGTGGACATTGCAGGGCTTGTCGCCGGCGCATCCAAGGGCGAGGGACTGGGCAATAAGTTCCTGGCCAATATCCGCGAATGCGCCGCCATTGCGCATATCGTGCGCTGCTTTGAGGACGAGAACGTCACGCATGTGTCGGCCAAGATCGATCCGGTTTCCGATATCGAGATCATCGACACCGAACTCATGCTCAGAGACATCGATACGATGCAGAAGGCCATCGAGCGCGTGGCCAAGCTAACGAAAACCGGCAACAAGGATGCACTGGCCAAACTCGCCACCTGCGAGAAGGTGATGAAGGCGCTCGAGGAAGGCCAGACCGTTCGCAGCCAGGATTTGAATGCCGAAGCTAAAACCCAGCTTTCGGAGCTGTGCCTCTTAACCGCCAAGCCTGTGCTATACGTTGCCAACGTGGACGACGGTTCGCTGCCGGACGGCAATGAGTATGTGAAGAAAGTGCGCGCCCTGGCCGAGAAGGAAGGCTCCGGCACTGTGATTATCTCGGCCCAGATCGAATCCGAGCTGGTGGAGATGGATGCGGATAGCCATAGCGATTTCCTCGCCGATCTTGGCCTCTCTGAGCCGGGGCTGCATGCCCTGATCCACGAGGCATATACGCTGCTCGGACTTATCACCTACTTTACGGCAGGCCCGAAAGAAGTGCGCGCCTGGACGATTCACAGGGGAGATAAGGCACCGCAGGCGGCGGCTGTGATTCACACCGATTTCGAGAAGGGTTTTATCCGGGCTGAAACCACCGGCTTTGATGATTATGTTGGCTGCGGCGGCGAACAGGGCGCCAGGGAAGCAGGCAAGATGCGGCTTGAAGGCAAGGAATATATTGTCGCCGACGGCGACGTCATGCACTTCCGCTTCAACGTCTAGTTATTCGAGATCAGGAGTATTTCCTCAGTTTCATGTCGCCAAGCGCAGCCGGACTTTGAGCAGCTGCCGATAGCATTTATTCAGCCGGCGCTTGATCCGCCTTTTCTCACTGGCGCGAAAGCGGATGTAGCGCCTGCCGAACATGGATGTGATGTCATAGCCATCACCATCCATTTTTTGCTTGCGCCCCATCATGCCGCTTTCCTCAAATCAAAGTCCGCATGGATGACATCATACGGTGCGACAATGCGCTTCTGCGCATCACGCTCAATCAGGCCTCGCTTTTCAAGCTCTTTGACATCCGTATGAACATTCTTGTAATCACGCCCCAATAACTGCGCCAGGGCGCGGATGGACATGGCTCCAGCTTCATGCAGTTCCTGCAACACGACCATACGCTTGGGCGATAAAACGCGCAGCATGTCCTGCGTGCTGGAAAAATAGATGGCTTCTCTCACAGCAGCCTCTTTCCCGGCATCCAGTTCTTTTGCTGCGGCCAGGGAGTCAGTCATCATGCTGTCCAGTGAACCCACCACGGCTTTGATCTCTTTGCTCATGTTCGACTCCTTACATCGCGCCAGAAATCTTCGATCAGCTTTTCCAGCGAAACAAACAAATACGCTTCCTCATGCTGCCCAATATGGCGATGATCTCCTTTGCCGCGCTCATTGTCGTAGCGCACGATCATTTCGCCGTCTTCCGTGCAACAGTGCAGACTGTATTTAAAGCCATGTGGCCTTTCGGCATCTGCTTCCGCTATTCGCCAAATCCTGACTTCCACAATCAAGCCGCCTGCTACTTCCTTGCGGTGCAAAATCAGCTCAGTCTGCTCCATTATGGTATGTTAGGCCATATGGCTTCCTGTATCAACTTTTTCAATGTCTCGGCAAAGGTGGCAATTCGGAGGCGCCAAGGAAGCAGGCAAGATGCGGCTCGAAGGCAAGGAGTATGTTGTCGCCGACGGCGACGTGATGAACTTCCGCTTCAACGTCTAGTTATTTGTACGAAAAGGCTCCTGACACTTTTTCTCCATCTCGGGTGATGACATTGGAAGCAATCAACTCGTCATAAGTCGGATACCACATCTCATCTGAGGATGTCTGACCAACACGCTTGATAAAAGCCTCTGGAAGGCCAGAAGCACGGTAGAAATCAAGCATGTTCTGAGTCCCTTCCTGTTGGGCATTGGCGTCTATCCCTGCAAAACTTGGTTGGTGAAACCCAATTCTTGCATTAGGTGCCGCTGCGCGACCCTTACCTGCGAGAAAAACATATGTACAAGCACTGGCACACTCAGTTTCGACATAAGTATCGAGATTTCGCTTTCGAACAACTTTTGCAAGGCGCTCAGCCTCAAGAAGTCGACCACCATTTGAGTTAAGTATTAGCGATGTTGCACCAGGAGCTGCTTCGAGAATCCTTTCCACTACAACTGCGGATCCTTCTCGTAACGTCCCAGTGACTATCACTGACTTGCCGTCAGTCGCTACCTTGACGTCAATTTCTCCGATAGGATCGTGACCGATGGCAATGTGGCCTAATTCCCAGAGCTGCGGCAGAATGTTATTGGAGAGTTGGCCAGCCATAGCGAAGAAACTGATAACAACCATCACCCGGGCTGCGCTTGCCCAACCTGATGAACCTCCTCGCGCAACATGGTGGCCAGCTGAGCGCCAAATACCCACTACAGACCAAAGCCAAGCAGCGACTGAAAAAAGTAGAACGCCTAGGATTGCAAAGGATATCTCTCGTAGGGAGTAGTTCCTGTTTTTAAGGTCACTAATAGCGGCAAAGAGAATTGTTGGCACGATAGCAGCCAAAATAGAGCCATTAACCCAATAAGAAACAGGAAGCGAAAGACCTCCGTGCCAATGGCGCAGAAAGTAGTTTGATGGCAACTTCGGTGAAGATAAGGGTGCAGGATTAGCAGAAGTGGGATCGTCTGATCCAACATCTGGCCCAATATGGGGTGGCTCTTGATACCCTGCATATTGTTTTATGACCGGTACCCGGATTTCAGGCCGTTGCACCCACCTGCTGCGCATCAGCGCACCCGGTTGTTTATTCCCATGGGTACTGTGGAGAAGTTGTAGGCAGCCTGACGGTTGGAAATGAGTAAACTGTCCCCTTATTTCTTCCAGTCCTACGAAGCAATTTTGTTCAGTATTACGTTGGGCTTAGAGTGTTTTGTAATCCAATATATAATGGCCAAAACCATGGAGGCAT
>QIFG01000097.1 GCA_003228735.1 Zetaproteobacteria bacterium | reverse complement strand
TGACCTTGCCTTCCGGCACCGAAATGGTGATGCCTGGCGACAATGTGTCGATGGACATCGAGCTGATCACGCCGATCGCCATGGACAAGGAGTTACGCTTCGCGATCCGCGAAGGCGGGCGGACCGTCGGCGCCGGCGTCGTAACCGAGATCGTTAAGTAAAAAGGGGAAGCATGTTGGCTACTCAATCCATTCGCATTCGCCTCAAGGCCTTCGACCACGGCATTCTGGACAAGTCTGCCTCGGATATCGTCGATACGGCCAAGCGTACAGGCGCAATCGTGCGCGGCCCCATTCCGATGCCGACGCGAATCAGGAAATTCTGCGTGATTCGTTCACCGCATGTGAACAAGGACTCACGTGAGCAGTTCGAGATTCGTACGCACAAGCGCGTGCTCGATATCGACAACCCCACGCCGCAGACCGTGGACGCATTAATGAAGCTCGATCTTCCGTCCGGTGTGGACGTCGAGATCAAGTTGTAATTTCGGGAGAAGGCCATGAGTGCAGGACTTATCGCCCGAAAGGCGGGCATGACGCAGATATTTACCGAGCAGGGTGCTGCTGTGCCGGTGACGGTTCTCAATGTCGAGGACTGCCGCGTGATTGCGCGCCGTACGGCTGAGAGTGACGGCTATGATGCCGTGCAGGTCGGTTTCGGCGCCGCAAAGCGCCATACGTCCCGCGCCATGCAGGGGCATTATGCCAAACAGGGCCAGGAAGTGATGGGCGCCTTGCGCGAATTCCGCGTGGATGCCGGTGACGAGTTTGAACTCGGCCAGCAACTGACGGCGGAAATGTTCGAGGCCGGCCAGAAGATCGATGTCGCCGGAACCTCCAAGGGCCACGGTTTTGCCGGTGTGATGAAGCGTTACAACTTCGCTGGCGGCCGCGCCAGTCATGGCGCCGAGAAAGTGCATCGTCAGATGGGTTCCACCGGTCAGTGCCAGTGGCCGGGCCGTGTATTCAAAGGCAAGAAGATGCCTGGTCACTACGGCAATGAGCGGGTGACAACCCAGAATATCGAGATCGTGCGCGTGGATGCGGACATAAACCGTATTCTTGTTCGTGGCGCTGTCCCCGGCCCGAGAAATGGCCTGGTCGAGATTCGCCCGGCGGTGAAGGGAGCGTAGGAACTGTTATGCCTGAGATCGTCGTTGTAAATCAGAAGAGCAAGCAGGTTTCGAAGCGCATGCTGAACTCGGCCGTTTTTGGTCTGGATGCGGATGCCGATTTTGTACACCGGGTACTTACGGCATTGGCTGCCGCACAGCGGGCCGGTACGCACAGCACCAAGACGCGCTCGACCATCTCCGGTGGCGGCAAAAAGCCATTCAAGCAGAAGGGAACCGGCCGCGCCCGTCAGGGCACGATACGTGCCGCCCAGATGCGTCATGGCGCTATTGCGCACGGCCCACAGCCACGTTCGTATGAAACGCGCATCAATAAGAAAGAGCGCCGCCGCGCCCTGTGCCTGGCGCTGTCTGAGCATGCGCGCAGCGGCAGCCTGACCGTGCTGGACAAGCTGGCGTTCAAGGCTCCGAAGACCAAGGATTTCGTTAAGGTTGTGGATACCCTTGAAGGCAGGAACAGCCTGTTTGTACTGGCTGAGGAAAACGCCAATGCTGTGCTTTCCAGCCGCAATGTGCCAAATACCAAGGTTGTCATGGATGGCCAGTTGAACCTGTATGATCTGGTCAAATACGACCGCCTGGTCATGACGGAAGCCGCTGTGGAGAAGATTGAGGGGCATCTGGCATGAGTGCGACATTTAATGATTTCAATATCCTGCAGCGTCCGGTTGTGACCGAGAAAAGTTACGGTGCAACGGGTACGGCCAACCAGTACACCTTCCGCGTGGTCAGAAGCGCCACCAAACAGCAGGTAAAGCGTGCGGTGGAGGCCATCTTCGAGGTGGAAGTGGAAAAGGTTCAGGTCATCAATGTGCCCAGCAAGGAAAAGCGCCGTGGTGTGCACGTGGGTACGCGCTCCGGCTACCGCAAGGCCGTGGTGCGCCTGGCTGAAGGCCAGACCCTGGACGTGGAAGAAGAGGCGTAAACCATGGCGCTGAAAGTATATAAACCCACAACAAACGGTAGCCGCGGCCGTGTGGCCGTGGTCAATCCCGATCTGTACAAGGGGGCGCCGGAGAGCAGTCTGACCGAGGGCCTCAGGAAGAGCGGCGGCCGCAACAATAATGGGCGGATCACATCCTTCCATCGTGGCGGCGGCCACAAGCGCCTGTACCGCATGGTTGACTTCAAGCGTAACAACTTTGGCGCGGCTGGCCATGTCGACCGCATCGAATACGATCCGAATCGCACGGCGCATATTGCCCTGGTTGTTTATGCCAACGGCGACAAGCGTTATATCCTGGCGCCGCAGGGATTGCGTCCGGGTGATACCGTGAGTTCCGGCCCCGATGCCGAGATTCGTCCGGGCAATGCGTTGCCGCTGGCCAATGTCCGTGTTGGCGCACTTCTGCACAATGTCGAGTTGAAGCCCGGCAAGGGCGGCCAGATGGCCAGGAGCGCCGGCGCCTCCGTCCAACTTATGGGCAAGGAAGGCAGCCGCGCCGTGTTGCGCCTGCCA
Source organism: Zetaproteobacteria bacterium (assembly GCA_003228735.1). Classification (GTDB taxonomy): domain Bacteria; phylum Pseudomonadota; class Zetaproteobacteria; order Mariprofundales; family Mariprofundaceae; genus SZUA-181. Next base: position 8,096 of record QIFG01000097.1, on the reverse strand, counting down.
TCCGGTGAATTTCGCCGCGTCGATATTCGCTGCATGGCCAGCATCGGCGTCATGGGCAATGCCGATCATTCCAACCGCAAGGTGGGCAAGGCCGGGCGTTCGCGCTGGCTGGGCATTCGCCCCAATGTGCGTGGCGTGGTCATGAATCCGGTGGACCACCCGCATGGCGGTGGTGAGGGACGCACGAGCGGCGGCCGTCATCCTGTTACTCCGTGGGGCGTGCCGACCAAGGGTCACAAGACCCGCCAGAAGAATAAAGCGTCGGATCGCGATATTATCCGCCGCCGCAAACAGAAGTGAGGTTGGTAGGCTAATGGCAAGATCATTAAAGAAAGGCCCGTATATTGAGGCTTCCCTGCAGAAGAAGGTGGAGGCAGCGGTTGAGGGCGGCAAGAAGGATGTGATCAAGACCTGGTCGCGCCGCAGCACCATTGCGCCTGATTTTGTCGGCCTCAATTTTGCTGTACACAACGGCCACAAGTTCATCCCCGTCTATGTGACGGAGAACATGGTGGGACACAAGCTGGGTGAGTTTTCGCCGACCCGCACTTATTACGGCCACGGCGCCGACAAGAAAGTGAAGAGGTAACAGACATGGCGGAAGAAGCATGCGCACTGGCAAAAGACAGCCCGATCAGCCCGCAGAAGGCGCGTCTGATGGCCAATGAAATTCGCGGCCTGCCTGTAAATCGCGCCATTGCCGTTTTGGCATTGTCGCCGAAGAAGAGCGCCCGCCTGATCGAGAAGGTATTGAAGAGCGCCATCGCCAATGCCGAACAGAATCACGGCCTGGATGTGGATGAGCTCATAGTGGCTTCCATTCAGGTGGATGCCGGCTCGACACTGAAGCGTTTCCGGCCCAAGGGCATGGGACGTATGCGTAAGCGTTTTCATCACCACAGCCACATTTCGCTGGCCGTGTGTGAACGGGCATAAAGGAGTTTAACGGATGGGACAAAAGGTAAATCCACTCGGGTTCCGCGTCGGCATAAGCCGGGGATGGGAATCGCAGTGGTATGCGGAAAAAGACTACGGCAAGCTGCTGCGCGATGACATCAAGCTGCGTGCCTTTGTGAAAGAGCGTATGAAGCATGCAGGCGTGTCGCGTATCGTGATTGAGCGGCCAGCCGGCAAGGTGAAGGTTTCTGTCCACACTGCCCGCCCCGGCGTCATCATCGGCAAGAAGGGCTCCGAGATCGAGGGCCTGCGCGCCGAGCTGAAGAAGATGACCGGCGAAGACGTGCAGGTCTATATTGTTGAGATTCGCCGCCCCGAGGCTGAAGCGCAACTGGTGGCGGAGAACATTGCCTTCCAGTTGGAGCGCCGTATCGCTTTCCGCCGCGCCATGAAGCGCGCCGTGCAGGGTGCGATGCGCATGGGCGCCCAGGGCGTGCGTATCAATTGCGCCGGCCGCCTGGGTGGCGCCGAGATCGCCCGCACCGAGTGGTATCGCGAAGGCCGTGTGCCGCTGCATACGCTGCGCGCCGATGTCGATTACGGCTTCGCCGAAGCGAATACGACCTACGGCATCATTGGCATCAAGGTTTGGGTGTTCAAGGGCGAGAAGCTCGGCGTAGCCGAAGAAGAAAATGCCCAGGAGCGGAGATAAATAAGCCATGTTGCAACCAAAGAAGATTCGTTGGCGCAAGCACCATAAGGAATTGCAGCGCATCCGGGGTGTGTCTCCGCGTGGCGCTTCATTGAATTTTGGACAGTTTGGCCTCAAGGCGATGGAGCCCGGCCGTATCACGGCGCGGCAGATTGAAGCCGCCCGTATCGCCATGACACGTTATGTGCAGCGTCAGGGCCGTATGTGGATACGCATGTTCCCGGATCTGCCGGTATCCAGCAAGCCGGCTGAGGTGCGCATGGGTAAGGGCAAAGGCACTCTGGATCACTGGGTGGCGGCGGTTCGCGCTGGCCGCATCCTGTATGAAATGGACGGTGTTGCGGAGGATGTAGCCCGCGAGGCGTTGCGCCTTGCCGCCCGCAAGCTGCCCATCCGCACAAAGATTGTGGTACGTGGAGCCGGACGATGAAGACAGCTGAGCTTCGTAAGATGAAGGATGCCGAATTGAAAGTTCAACTCGATGAACTGGCGAGTGAGGCCATGAAGCTGCGTTTCCAGCAGGCCACGATGCAGTTAACCAAAACCTCCCGCCCCCAGCAGGTGCGGCAGGAGATTGCCCGCATCAAGACGGTTCTGTCTGAGCGGAGCAGGGGGTAACCGATGTCCGAGACTGGTAACAAACGCAAGCTGGAAGGCACGGTGGTGAGCAACGGCGCTGATAAGACCGTTGTTGTGGAGGTGGAGCGCAAGTTCCTGCATCCGCGCTACCGTAAAACTGTGCGTTCACACAAGAAATACATGGCGCATGATGCAGACAATAGCTGCAATATCGGTGACATGGTGCGTATTGTGGAAGCAGCACCCATTTCGCGCCGCAAGCGCTGGCGGCTGGAATCCATCATCAGCCGCGCTGAACAGTTGTAAGCGGGGATAAACGATGATTCAAACTGAATCAATTCTTGACGTTGCAGACAACTCCGGAGCCCGGAAGGTGGCCTGCATCAAGGTGCTGGGCGGCAGTAAGCGCCGCTATGCACGCATTGGTGATGTAATCGTGGTGGCGGTTAAGGACGCCCTGCCGAACGGCAAGGTGAAGAAGGGCGAGGTGGCGCAGGCCGTGGTTGTGCGTACGGCCAAGGAATTCCGCCGCCCGGACGGCAGCTCGATTCGTTTCGATGACAATGCTGCCGTACTGCTGACCAAGCAGGGCGAGCCGATCGGCACGCGTATTTTCGGGCCGGTGACACGTGAACTGCGGAGCAAGGGATACATGAAGATTATTTCCCTGGCGCCGGAGGTGCTGTAATGGGAGCGAACGTGAAGACACGCATTCGCCGTGACGATGAAGTCATCGTCATCGCAGGCAAGGACAAAGGCACGCGCGGCAAGGTAATTAATGTGGCGGGTGGTGGCGGCAAGCTGCTTGTGGCCAAGGTCAATATGGTGAAGCGCCATACCAGGCCTTCGCAGGATAACCGTGGCGGCATCATCGAGAAGGAAGCGCCGTTGGCTGTTTCCAACGTGGCCTTCTACTGCCCGAACTGCAAGACCGGCGTGCGGCTCGGCATCAAGGCGCTCGAAGACGGGCGCAGGGTGCGCAACTGCCGCAAATGCGGCGAAGTGCTGGACAGCTAGGAGAGTATGGGTAATGGCCAGGCTTAGAGAAATATACAAAAAACAGGTGGCGGCAGAGCTGACGAAAGAGTTCGGCTACAAGAATAACATGCAGATTCCCGCCGTGACCAAGATCGTCGTGAACATGGGCGTTGGCGAGGCATCGCAGAACGCCAAGCTGATGGAAGGCGCAGTGACCGATATGACGGCCATCACCGGCCAGAAGCCGGTCGTGACGCACGCCCGCAAGTCTGTGGCGAACTTCAAGCTGCGTGAGGGTATGCCGGTGGGCTGCCGGGTGACGCTGAGAGGCGCCCAGATGTGGGAGTTCCTTGACCGCCTGATCAATATTGCGCTGCCGCGTATCCGCGATTTCAGGGGCGTGTCCCCGAAGTCTTTTGACGGCCGCGGCAACTTCACACTGGGCATCAAGGAGCAGATCATCTTCCCCGAGATCGAATACGATAAGGTGGACAAGATCCGCGGCATGGACATCACCATTTGCACGACGGCAAACACGAATGAGGAAGGGCGGGCATTGCTGAAGCATTTCAATATGCCCTTCCGCGCATAGACAGGAGCAAGCACGATGGCGACCAAAGCAATGATTGCAAAGGCAAAACGCAAGCCCAAGTTCAAGGTGAGGGGATATACCCGTTGCCAGCTTTGTGGCCGGCCGCATTCGGTATACCGCAAATTCGGCATCTGCCGCATCTGCCTGCGCAAACGCGCCCTGGCCGGCGAAATGCCGGGCATGGTCAAGTCGAGCTGGTAGGAGTTTGAAATTATGATGACAGATCGTATCGCCGACATGCTGACGCGCATCCGCAATGCGCAGACAGCCGGTCTTGAGAGGGTGGAATTCCCGGCCAGCAAGACGCTGGAGTCGATTGCCGAGATTCTCAAGAGCGAGGGTTATATTACCGTGGCCAAGAGCTACAACCACAAGGGCAGGCGCTATCTGCGGTTGGCTCTTCGCTATGATGAGGGCAAGCCCATCATTCGCGATATCCAGCGTGTTTCCAAGCCGGGCCGCCGCGTATATGTCGGCGCCGGTGAGTTGCCGCGCGTCAAGGGTGGTTATGGCATTGCCATCGTCAGCACCTCGCATGGGGTTATGACCGACAAGAAAGCCCGCTCGGAACATATCGGCGGCGAATTGCTCTGCATGGTCTTTTGAGGTAACAGAGATATGTCACGAATTGGTAACCAGCCCATCACGGTGCCGAGTGGTGTGGAGATCACCATCGGTGCTGACAGCGTTGTCGCCAAGGGCCCCAAGGGCGAGATCAGCTCGCCGCTGTTTGAGGGTATCACGGTCAGTCAGGAAGACAGTACGCTGTCTTTGAACTGCGCCGATCTTGAGAACAACGGCATGAAGGCCAACTACGGCATGGCCCGCGCCCTGCTGGCCAATGCCGTGACCGGTGTCAACCAGGGTTTCGAACGCGTGCTGGAGCTGCGTGGCGTGGGTTATCGCGCCCAGGCGTCCGGCAGCAAACTCGATTTATCGCTGGGCTTTTCACACCCGGTGGCATACGAGGTTCCGGCCGGTATCGAAGTCAGGGTCGACAAGAGCAATATCACTATTTCAGGGGCCGACAAGCAGCGCGTGGGCCAGGTGGCGGCGGAGATTCGCGCCATCCGTCCGCCAGAGCCGTACAAGGGCAAGGGCGTACGTTATGCGGGCGAGCGCGTAATGATGAAGGAAGGCAAGAAGGCCTAGGAGTTTAAATGTCTGCGAAACGTTATGAGATGAATGCCGCTATTCGCCGTTCCCGCCGTGTACGCGGCCGCATCAGGTCCAGTGGCCGTTTGAGGCTGAGCGTATTCCGCTCTGCCCGTCATATCTATGCCCAGGTTGTCGACGACAGCCAGGGTAAGACACTGGCGGCAGCCTCCAGCCTGGATAAGACGATCAAGGCTGGATCGAACTGCGCCTCTGCCGAAGCCGTGGGCGAGCTGCTGGCCAAGCGCGCCAGCAAGGCGGGAGTCAGCGAGGTGGCCTTCGACCGTGGCAGCTATCAGTACCATGGCCGTGTAAAAGCTCTGGCCGAGGCTGCGCGCGCCAGTGGCCTGAAGTTCTAGGAGTGCATGCATGATCAATTTAGAAGAATTGGAGTTGACTGAAAAGCTCGTGAATATCAACCGGGTCGCCAAGGTGGTGGCTGGTGGCCGCCGTTTCGGTTTTACGGCGTTGATGGTTGTGGGCGATGGTAACGGGCATGTCGGTTTCGGCCATGCCAAGGCCAAAGAGGTTCCGGAAGCGATTCGCAAGGCCAAGGAAATGGCGACCAAGTCGCTGATATACGTGCCGCGCAGGGATAGCACGATTCATTATGCAGTCATCGGCCGTCAGGACGCCTCGCGCGTACTGCTCAAGCCAGCCAGCGAAGGTACCGGCGTGATTGCAGGCAGCACCCTGCGCGCTGTTCTGGATGCAGCCGGCATTAAGGACGTGCTGACCAAATGCCTGGGTTCGCGCAACCCGCTTAACGTCGTGCGTGCCGCCTTTAATGGTCTGGCTCAGCTGGAGAGTCCCGAGCAGGTTGCGGCGCGCCGCGGTCAGAGCGCATAAGATGAGTTTGAGCATGGCCAAGAAACAGACGATCCGTGTCCGCCAGGTTAAAAGCGGTATCGGCTATGCCAGGGATCAGAAAGCCACCCTGCGTGGCCTGGGATTCCGCCGCATGAATCAGGTGGTGGAGCTTGAGGATACACCGGCGATTCGCGGCATGGTCAACAAGGTAACGCATCTGGTGCGCATTGAAGCGGAGGAGCAGGCGTCATGAAGTTAAATGATTTGCAGCCGACACAGGGTTCCCGTCGTGAGCGCAAGCGTTTGGGCTGCGGTAGCGGCTCCGGCTATGGGAAAACCGGTGGCCGAGGACATAAGGGACAGAAATCCCGCTCCGGCGGCAAGCTGATGCGCGGCTTCGAAGGAGGCCAGATGCCACTGATCCGCAGGCTTCCCAAGCGCGGCTTCACCTCGATGAAGGCGGGTTATCAGATTGTGAATGTCTCAGCCCTGGAGTGTTTCAAGGCATCGGCGCAGGTGGATGCGGAAGCGCTGTATGAAGCCGGCCTGATCCGCAACGCCGTGGATCCGGTCAAGGTGCTGGGCAATGGCGATTTATCGAAGACGCTGAAGATCATAGTGGCTGCGGCCTCCGGTTCGGCTGTGAAGAAGGTAGAGGCTGCTGGTGGCAGCCTGAAGCTCACCGAGGCTTCGTAATTTATGGCGGGCTTTGGCAGTCAACTCGGCGGTTTTGCCAATGTGGGCAAGATTCCGGAGTTAAAAAACCGCATTTTATTCACACTGGGACTGTTGGTCGTATACCGTCTCGGCGCCCATATCCCGGTTCCCGGCATTGACGCTCAGGTATTGGCCGAATTTTTCAATCAGGCCCAGAACAGTCTTTTGGGCATGTTCGACATGTTTTCCGGCGGTGCGCTGTCCCGTCTGACGGTCTTTGCGCTTGGCATCATGCCGTATATCTCCGCCGCTATTATCATTCAGTTGATGACGGTGGTATCGCCGAAGCTCGAGCAACTTAAGAAGGAAGGCGAAGCCGGACGCCGCAAGATCACCGAATATACGCGCTACGGCACGGTATTCCTCGCCACCTTCCAGGCCATCGGCATGTCTATCGGGCTTGAGTCGTTCTCGATGAACGGGCAACCCGTGGTGATCGATCCGGGCATGGCTTTCCGTTTCATGACCGTGGTGACACTCGTGGCCGGTACGGTCTTCCTGATGTGGCTGGGTGAACAGATCACCGAGCGCGGTATCGGTAACGGCATTTCCCTGATTATTTTCGCCGGCATTGTGGCCGGATTGCCGAGCGCGGTCGGCGGTACGCTGGAGTTGGCGCGTACGGGCGAATACACCGCCTTTACGGTACTGAGCCTGTTTGTCATGGCCATTGCCGTCACCGGCTTTGTCGTCTTTGTCGAACGAGCGCAGCGGCGCATTCCGGTGCAGTACGCCAAGCGGCAGGTCGGCAACCGCCAGTATGGCGGCAAGTCCTCGTTTTTGCCTTTGAAGGTTAATACGGCCGGCGTTATTCCGCCGATCTTTGCCTCCAGCATCATTCTTCTGCCGGCGACCTTTGCGCAGTTTACGAGTGGTGTTGAAGGTTTTGCCTGGCTGGGTGATCTGTCCGCCATCCTGTCGCCGGGGGCGTGGCTGTACATGCTGCTGTTTACGGCCCTGATTGTTTTCTTCTGTTTCTTTTATACGGCGATTGTCTTCAATCCGAAAGAGACGGCGGACAACCTGAAAAAATACGGTGGTTTTATTCCCGGTATTCGCCCCGGCCAGCGCACCTCGGAGTACATTGACAGCGTTCTGACGCGCCTGACCGTGGTTGGCGCCGCCTATGTCGCCCTGGTTTGTTTGCTGCCGCAGTATTTGATATCGGCCCTGTCCGTGCCGTTCTATTTTGGCGGCACCAGCTTGTTGATTGTTGTGGTTGTGACGATGGATACGATGGCCCAGATTCAGTCACATCTGATGTCGCACCAGTATGAAGGGTTGATGAAACAGGCCAGGCTCAAGTCCAGCAGGTGAGGGCCTGATAACACTCATTCTGATTGAAGCGCTGCTGATCCAAATGAGGCCAGTCAAGGCGCGAGGAGAGAAGTTTGTTGAGTGCAAATGAGCGACGAGCAACGCTGAATGACCTCATTTGGGGCGCAGCCCTGCGGGATAGGCCATTTCCCCCCTCTGCTGCGTTGTTTCTCGCTGATGTGCAGCAAGCACACTGCGCTTGAAACGCCTTGCAGAGCGATAAAAATGGCTCTATCGCTGCAACCAGAATGAGTGTTATCAGGCCCTACTAATGCGCATTATCCTGCTTGGCCCGCCCGGTGCCGGTAAAGGTACACAAGGCCGGCGTTTGGCGGAGGA
>QIFG01000083.1 GCA_003228735.1 Zetaproteobacteria bacterium | reverse complement strand
GCAACGCTATTTACTTCCATCTGGGAGGTCTCAATCTCTATCCGGAGCCAGCATCATGAGCCCGCTACCCACACGATTTGGTGAAGCGCCGTTTTATGTCGGTGATAATCCAAACCCCTTGTAGCCGTAGATTGGGGTCAGTTGGCTCGAATTTTTTCTCGACACTTCGGAACAGAAGCGCTGGATCATGATCTGGCTTTGGTGCAACTAGCTCGTTTCCAATTCTTTCTGTGTGTTTAATGAAATCAGTTGTCCGTCTCTTTACGTCTAATAACACGGTGCGATCGCCGTTCGATTTAATGACCCAATCGATAGTGCAATTCCCTACTCCTTGCCCAGGAGCCTCGAACTGGGCTGCCACAGCCGAATCAATCTTGTGTCCTGGAATCATCTCTACAAGAGTCGCTTGGTGTCTGTCGGGATCGGCTAAGCGCTTTTAGATAATCGACGCGCTCATTACTCGAAAGCCGTGAGTGTGCGCATAAGAGCGCGTCAAATAAGCAGTGTACTGGCACCCACATGTGAGTGCCCCAAACAAAGTCTTTTCCGATATCGTATGGGATTCCAAATTCATATCGCCACAGGTCAGTCATCTTGTCGAGAAAAGCGCAAGCGTCGATAAGTTCTTTGGGTACGATAGATATGACGCAATATTCGTCGATGGAATTGACATGAAAGCAACTGTGCCAGGAGGATCGCCCGGTACTCGGTTCAAAATGAGAGATGATGGTAGTCGAGAGTTTGGTCAAGAGGGTTCATACCTCTCGAAAAATTTTGTTGGCCCAGGGTTTCCTGGTGAGAATAAGTCAATTGCTTGGAGCGGGGATCTTGGAAATGAGGATGAGCAGCGCTCAGTCGTTAATAGCCTAAAATCACTTATTAAGGAAAACAAAGGGAAAAAGATCAACATAGTTGCTCACTCTCAAGGGTCAGTTATTGCTTATCACGCTCTGAAAGAAATCAAGGAGGCTGGGCAGGATGTTGCGATAGACAACTTCATCACAATGGGAAGCCCTTTGGGGGGCGATAAAAGAAAAAAATGGGGCGACATTGCGCCCGAGAATTCAGGCGGACAACTAGTGGGGCGTGTAAAGGAAAGCGATATGCTAAAGCCGACTGAGCTTGGTGTGAAAGAATGGACGAATATTCATTTGAAGAACGACCCCATCGGCCGAGATATAAACGTCCCCGGCGTGAAAAATATCAAGCTAGGCAAAACGTCCTTTAGCTTAGACACAGAAAACAAAACCTTTTGGGCTCACTCAACATATAAAGACCCTAATGTAGTGACGGGAGTTAAAGCAATTCTAAATGAGAAATCATACTCTTGGCCAACTGTTGTTAATCAGGAATCTATAAGAGAAACAGCCAATCTTCGCTTGGCATCTCTGCGCGAAGCTAAGCAAGTAGCCAGTAATGCTGCATCGAGGAATTTTACCGCAAACCAGCAGGCTAATTTCAATGGCAATCTCAGCCTTCAAACAAATCAGATCATCACATCGAATGCTGTTAGCACTCCTGCAACAATTCAGCCGCAACAGGCGGCGGCCAAACAGATCGATCTGGATAATGTCTACATGAAGCAAGCCAGCGATTTGCTGGTATCAACCAATGTTGATTTTACCGAATCGTTCTCCGGTACGTATGACTCAACAGGGCCTAATCCGACAACTTCAGCAACATGGGATGCGAGCTATACCGGATCAAGGGCCGGGACATTAGCGGGATCGTACACGGGGACTGCGTCCGGAAACGTGACATACACCAATCCTACCGCTCCAGCGGGCGCGGGTGTCGCCTTTACCGGTACGATGACTGGAAACGTGGTGGGGTATCAAGATGTTCAGGTGAGGGGCAATGCAACCTATGCCTGGACTGATGCTTCAAATAATACCGGCACGATAACAGGCACCATTATTTTAAGGCCCGGAGGTGGTGCGGCAAATGAGGGAACACTGTCGGGGCCAGTCAAGAACAATGCTGGCACTACGATAGGCACCAATACCGGTACCGTGATCAACAACGTCGCGAACTAGAACACAGGATATTCTTATGGTGCGTGTCGGCAGGGGGGGGTTAATGAGTAAATCAATGACTGGGCACAATAACGGTCTGATAGCTTTATTGATTCCTCTTGCGCTGGCTTTGCAAGGATGTGTGGTAGCGGCAATTCCTTTGGCTGCTGCTTCCTTGGGATATAGCGCGTTTGCTACATATAAGGTCGTTCAAGGCCAGGGAGGGGGAGATACGGAAGTAAGATTTAAGGATGCCCCGATAGCCCCTGAGGATCAGGCCTTGCTTCACCGCATCAAGCGGCTGGCTGTATGGCCGAATAAAAGCCATGCCAGTGATACAGCCATGCTGGCGGAAACACTCCAGGCGAGGAGCCGTCTTGATGTAATTACGCCATATTCAGTCGATAAGAAGCTAAAGGCGATAGATGCAGAGATATCCGAATACATGTCGGAAAGCGAGAAAATCGCAGTTCTAAAGAGGCTTGGATCAGAATTGGAAACCGACGGCATTTTGATTATTGACACAGAGGGAACCAGTGTTGACGCCAGTTTTTTCAAGGTGAGCGCCTCTGAAAGTGTGCAGCATTTCTCCGTAAAAATATATTCTGCCTCGGAAGATAGATACATCTGGAAGGAGGAGTTTCAGGTGGCTACAACGTTTGGTGCAGAGCAAAAAGATACAAAAGAGGTGCATCAAGCTGCTATTTCAGCTATTGCCGACGTTGTAATAAAGGTGTGTGGTAAGAAAAAACCTGAAGCCGTGCCTTCTACATAGGGGAAAGGCCCTTTTGCGGCCCAATACCGGGATGTGATTCAAAACCAACTGGGAGGAGAAAATGAGAAGAGGAATATTTGCCGCTGCGCTGGCACTGAGTGCCATGGCATCAAATGCTGCCTATGCCGGTGAGGGCGTAGCCATAGGGCTGAAGGGCAGCACGCTGGGAATTGGTCTTGAGGTGGTTGCGCCTATCAACGATTATTTCAATGGCCGTATCTGGGGCGGGGCTTTGCCTACAATCACAGCCGTACCGAGAGCGGTATCGCCTATGACGCCAAGCTGAAACTGGCCTCTGTTGGTGGCTTTATTGATTATTACCCGTTCAAAGGCATTTTCCGCCTGAGTGCGGGCATTTTCTACGATGCCAACAAGATCAGCCTCACTGCCAAGCCGACGTCCGCTGGCACGTTCAACATTAACGGCACTACGTACACCTCTGCCCAGGTAGGCACCATGACTGCCGATATTGACATGACTGGTGTAGCGCCATTTGTCGGGATTGGCTGGGGCAATGCCGTTGACGAAGAATCCAATTGGCATTTTGACTTTGAAATCGGGGCGCTTTATCAGGGCACGCCAACAGCAACTCTGAGTTCGACTGGTGCAGCGTCCAATCCGGCCCTGGCATCCAGTATTGCTGCGGAACAGGCACAGTTGCGGGATGCATTAAGCAATTTCAAATGGTATCCGGTGATTGCCTCAGGCATTACCTACCGCTTCTGAGTTTGGAAGGGCTAGAAGGCGTCAAAAACCTTTTATGTATTACGATGCGCATGAAGTGTCCCGGTTTGGTTTTGAGGATGCGCTGACTGAGTAGAGGCATCCCGATAAAAAACACCCCTGCCGAAGCAGGGGTATCCGGTGTGAAGCAAGCCTGTCAGCGTAACCTGTGTGGGCCGGGTCTTGCTTCGAGGGTCTGGGATAACTCCGATGGGTTGTTTATGGGTCTGCCATGCTAGGCATGAAGCAGGCAAGGCATCCAAGCAATGTTTTTACGCCGCCTTGCGCTCCAACCGCTGGATGCGCACTTCATGTCCATCAACCTTCTCGCCAACAGTCCGAATTTCGCCTGTGAGATATTCCCGCGTCTCCTTGAGATCAGAAGCTACGCCATCAATCTTCGTTTCCAGCCGCCCTTCCACGCCATCAATCTTTTCATCCAGGCTTGCAAACAATCCGCGATACTCGGCACGGCTCTGTTCGATTTCGCCCTTGAGTTCAGCGGTGTTTCTGTCCAGCTTTTCATCGAGGTTCAGGATGCCGTCCGCCACAGTGCCCAGCCGGTGCTGGAAATCTTCCGCCATCACGCCGATGTGCGTCTTGATGATTTCCCCGATTTTCTCGTAATCGCCTTCAGTCATCATTTATCTCCCGCAGTTGCGTAAAGCATAGTTCTTCCACGCTACTAAAGTCCACACTAGCAGTCTGTCGGACTTAGGGGGATCGTAGCGAGCAGGTGGGGAAGCGAGGCCAAAATGGCATGATTTCGAGGCGCATAGTGGTGACTATGAAACAAAAAATCCGGCCATTTTGGGCCGCTGTCCCTGCCGCGCAGTAGATTCATCATAAGTCCGACAGGCTGCTAGGCATTGCTTCGCGGATACGCGATAACTCCGATGGGCGACTACTGATTTATTCTTTTTCCCTACGCCGCCTTTTTGCTGTGGGCTTCCATATATGCGCGCAGCACTCTGTTTATCCGGCTTTGGTATCCCTTGCCCCTGGATGTTTTCTTAAGCCAGTTCAAAACGTCCTTATCCAGCCGGATGGAGATCATTTGCTTACCTGGAGAATCTGGCAGTACCTGCAGGAAAGCTTCGCGCGTTAATTCTTCATCCGCATTCAGGGCAGGCTCCACCTTGGCTACGGTATCCCAATTGGTTTGGCTTTCGTTGCGCTGGCGGGCTTCATCCAACTGCTTACTGGTCATGCGCGTGATCCGTTGCTTCATGATAATACCTCCGTTCCTTTCGACTGGCCCGGCGAAGGGATATGCATCGGATGGCCTTTCCGCGCCAGACATAGATGAGCACCAAAACGTGCGTTCTTACCACAGCGAGGTCTGCCCATCGAAGTTCGCCATCCTTGGACGGGGCCGGAACAGTAATGCGAGTTGGTGACTCGTGAACCAAATCGGCATCCAGAAAATCCAGGCCATGCTTGGCCAGGTTCTTTTTCCTTTTGGCCTCGTCCCACTCATATTGCACAATTGCATTGTATATACATTTGTATTTACCCGCAAACAATTTTGTAATCCGGGTTACAAATCTTGTCGTGTGCCAGCCAAAGGCTGGCGGGGCGCGTCAGCCTTTCCTATGTGTCAACAGATTAATTGAACATCTGGCTGCCGGAGCATGGATATGCAATCAACAGCAGGGATATTCAACTGTACAAAAACCTGCCTGTCAGGTTTGATTTATCCTTGGCACTCGGCGCGGAAACGGCAGGGATTAACCCAGCAGTCATAGATATTCTGAAAACATGGATTATTACCCTCGGTGGCCTGGATGCGGTGGCTAAATTTGGGTTTTCCAATGTCCACTTTGGGGTGCCTGGTCATATCTCCCATCTGGGCATGGGGTCCGTTTGAGGAGAACGCAAGCTACGGAATGAAGTAGTCGTGGCTTGTATATAGAGAACTGAGATTTGCAGGAGTCCGGGCCGAAGGGTCCGGACTTTTGCGTTTCAGGCTTTGGGAATGGCCAACCTCGCCAGATCATCTGCGCGTTCGTTTTCCGGGTGCCCGGCATGGCCCTTCACCCATTCCCATTTCACTTCATGTTTCTTGCTTGCCTGATCGAGTTCCTGCCACAGGTCCTGATTGGCGACCGGTTTTTTATTGGCATTTTTCCAGCCATTCTTTTTCCAGCCGTGGATCCACTCGGTCATGCCCTGCACGACGTATTTTGAATCTGAGTGAATGGTAATACGGCAGGGTTTGTTCAGGGTCTTCAGTGTTTCAACGGCTGCTTTCAGCTCCATGCGCTGATTGGTGGTATCGGCTTCGCCGCCGGACAGTTCCCTCTCATGTTCACCTGTACGCAGAAGCACGCCCCAGCCGCCAGGGCCGGGATTGCCGGAACAGGCGCCGTCAGTAAATGCTTCAACAACAGGTTTCTGAGTCATCTACGTGCATCCTCTATCTGTTTTTTTACCGCAGAGGACGCAAAGTGTAGCAAGGGAATGTTTATGGGAAACCATGAAGATAGCCACATGCTAGCAAATGCTTCCTCATACTCTAATCACACTTTTCTATTTTATCCTTTGCGTTCCTCTGCGTCCTTTGCGGTGCAATGCTTTCATGGTCATACCGGACTCTGCTCAATATGTAGCGTGCGGGTGGGGAAAGCAAATTCCAGTCCGAGTTTCTCCAGCAACTGCATAATCTGCATATTCACTTCCTGGCGCACCTGCAGGTATTTTTCCCATTTCGCGTTCTTGCTGAAATAGTACAGGAAAATGGACAACGACGAGTCGGCGAACTCGTCAAATTTCACCAGTGAGAAGTCCTGATCCACACCGGGGTGCTTCTTCAGGATGTCCTCAATGCCTTCAATGGCTTTCTGCATCTGAGAGGGCGTTGTATCGTAGGTGACGCCAATACGCATCTTGATGCGGCGTTTTGGTCTGGCATTGATATTGTCGATGACCATATTGGCCAACGCCGAGTTTGGTACGTTGACCAGCGTTTTGGCAAAGGTGCGGATGCGGGTGGAGCGGAAGCCCACTTCCTCTACCACCCCTTCAAACTCGCTCGTTTTGATCCAGTCGCCAACAGTAAAGGGGCGGTCCACCAGCAGCATGATGGAGCCGAATACATTGGCAATGGTGTCCTTGGCTGCCATGGCCACGGCAATGCCGCCAATGCCGAGCGAAGCAATGAGGCCGGAAATCGAGTAACCCATGTTCTGGGCTACGACCAGAACGGCGGTGATGACGATAAATATCTTCAGTGTTTTGGTGATGAATGGCACCAGTTGGTCATCCAGCGGGGATTCGGTCTTCTTGGCGTATTCGACAAGGTAGCTGGACATCGCTTCAAGAAGGCGCCAGAGAAACCATGTGCCGATGACAATAGTCATTACACGCCCTGCATAATCGACCAATTCGATCATGGGCCAGGTTTCAGCCGATGGCTTCAGGGTATGCAGTGTGGCGATGATGCCAATGGCCAGAATCAGCCATGCGGCAGGCTTTTCCGCTGAATTCAGAAACACATGATCGAGCCGCGTGGTTGTTCGCCTAGCCAGATGCTGCGCCATCCTGTTCAGGCCGCTGACAAACAGCTTTTGGATGACCAGCGTGGCAAACAGCACCAGTACGGCCAGCAGCCAGCGCGATGCAGGTATACCCAGCACAGTCCAGGTTTGTAGTGATTCCAGCCATGCCTGCATACCGTTCTCCTGATAGACATAGTTTGAGCCTCTTGCAAAACTCATGAGCGGCGATTGACTTCCCCACTCCGGCCCATTTCCGAGCTGGAATGTCGGCCCATGGAACCACCATGCGCCTCATTCCATCCCAAAAATGGACTCGAAGCGGGATTGTCACTCATCCACCCAGAATATTGCAAGAGGCTCGTTTGATGGATGATTGAGAGCATGAAATGAGCGCAATGGCTTTGCAAGCCTTGCCTTGGGGGAAGCGTGATTTTAGTAGCCGGACAGCCAGCCGTCGCCGGGAGCGATGGCCTCGCTGATTTCGCTCTTGCGGTCACCGCGCCAAACCAGCCAGGACTTTGGCGCATTTCCCAGTTCGATTCTCAAGTGGAAGGCGCTTTCACCACCGGTGCCTGTATCGAAACGGAGGTCGGAAAATTCAATGAGGGCGCCATCCCGGCGCAACAGAACGGGGAAGCGCGCAAACCAGCGGTAGAAGTCCACGCCGGGCAGCCCATCAATGTCTGTAAGCGCCCGCATGGCGCGAAGTTTCTGCCAACCCAATGTCTCCGGCGGCGTGATGTCTTTGGTGTAGCGCTTCAGGTGAGCATCGGAGAATAGTACAGACGTGCCTTTGAACGCAGGCCAGAGATCGACAAATGCCCGGGATTCATATTGCGGATAGCTGGCGATGAGTTACCAGCGGAATGGCGAAAAGGGCTGTGGCAGGGCATAGGCACTGGCGGCATCGGGATGGGCCTGCTGTGTGAGCCGAATGGCCCGTTCGTGGTTGAACAGCGACAGGGCGAGATAGGATGTCATTGCCGCCAGTCCGATGACGCCAAGCAACCGCGCCTGCCTCCTCATCACAATCATGCACAGAAGGGGTGCGAGCAGCATCGATGTGAAGATCGGGTCGATGATGAATACGAGATCGAGCGTGGCGCGTATTTCCGAGACGGGGGCAAAGACCATGGTGCCAAACGAGGTAACCAGATCGAGCAGAATGTGAACGGCGAGGGCGGCAGCGATCATCCACGGCATGGATGGGTCAAGGCGCCGCCGGCGCGGCAATAAGCTGTAGCAAAGCCATGCCCACAGTGGCAGCAGAAGTATGGAATGGGTAATGCCGCGGTGGTAGCGAAGGTAGGTGATGTCCGAGACGAATTTCAGCAGGTAATCGGCATCCGGCAGCATGGCCATGCACACCAGAAAGAATACGCTCCAGCCGCCGATTGCCTGTTTTGGAACAGCCTTGGCGATAATGGCGCCGCTTAAGGCGTGGGTCAGTGGGTCTATGTGTTCAGATCCTTGAGCAGTTTTGACCAGTTTTCGCCGGGAGTGATGTGGCCGCCGCAAACCGCATGACGTGCACCGGTGACTTCCGGCAATGTGTTCGTATTACCCAGAAGCGTATGCCAGCCAAGAAGCGCAAAGCACACGGCTTCAACCGCTGCCGGCGGCATGCCGAGGGCTTCGGTGCTCTGCACGGTAGCCGGGGCAAGCAGTTCACTGAGGCGCTGCATCAGATGTCGATTGGCAGCGCCGCCGCCGCAGACGTACCATGCCTTGGGCTCTTCCGGCAAAAAGCCGCGTCCGTCTGCAATGCTGCGGGCTGTCAGTTCCGCAGCCGTAGCCAGGCGGTCTGCATCTCCAATATCCGGCCAGGCCAGGATTTTATTGGTGGCCTCCTGGCCGAAGTCCTCACGTCCTGTGGATTTGGGCGGACGGCGGGAAAAGAACGCATGCTCCAGTAACTCTGTCAGCAAGGGCTGACATATCGTGCCACCGGCTGCTATCTGCCCATCCCGGTCAAAACCATGTCTGCCATCGGAAAGATGCAGCATCAGGCAATCCATGATCATGTTGCCCGGCCCGGTGTCGAAGCCTAAGACATCACCTTCAGGCGGCAGGAAGCTGATATTCGCAATGCCACCGATATTCAGCACGGCTACGGCATCTCCGCCATCGCCGAACAGCAGGCGATGGGCAAACGGCGCCAGCGGCGCCCCTTCGCCGCCGGCAGCAATATCACGGCGCCTGAAGTCTGCAACGGTCGTAATGCCTGTTATCTCGGAGATGGTCGAAGGGCAGCCGATCTGCAGGGTGAAGGCCGGCCTGCTGTGAGGGCGATGGCGGATGGTCTGCCCGTGGCTGCCGATGGCCGTGATTTCTGTCGGGGATATTCCGGCATCCTTCAGCGTTTTCAGAACAGCATCGGCGATGGCTTCGCCCAAGGCGCGATCCAGCCCGCTCAGTGAATCAATCTGACTCAGGCCATCCATGGCCTTCGGGGCTTCGCCCCGCCCGTTGGGCGCCCAATTCATCTTTTCAGCTGAATTGTCATTCAAACCCGGTTCGGCCAGGCGCAGGATGGGTTCGCGCAACTCTCCTGGCATGGGGTGTTCACGGAAATGCTTAAGCTCAGGCCGGCCATCAACTCTGAAATGGATAATTGCGACATCAATGGCATCAACAGATGTGCCGGACATAACGCCGACAAGAAGGTGAGATCGTTTTGAATCCACGGCAATCAGAGGGATTATTCAGGTCTTGATATGGGGCCAGACCACGTTTCTGGTTGTTGCCCGGCAATCTCGATGATCCCAAATTTTTCTTTGTGCACGGATTCCTCGATATCCGTTTGATGAACCCTGATAAGCGCCTCAATTTGACTCACTCTGGAATTGCCAGTTCTGAGCCAAACGATATACGGGGGGTATCCCCGCATAACGGACATATCATTGAAATCAGCATCTTTCGTGACAATCACGAAATTCTCGCGCTTGGCAAATGTCCATATTTCCAGATCAGTCTTCTGTTCCATACCAAGGTCGCGCACATGCTGTGACCCCGGGAAAATGTCTTGCATCTTTGCGCGTAACTTAAATGAGAGATTCTCATCAAAGAGTAGTTTCATGCGCAGACTGCTATTTTATGTTCTTTATCTGCGGCAAAGGAGAGGCAAGCCAGAATATCGTTTTTGTCTATTTCCGGGAAATCACTGATAACTTCTTCCATAGTCATTCCATCAGCGAGCATATTGAGAACGTCATATACTGTGATTCTCAACCCCCTGATACAGGGCTGCCCCGATCTTTTCCCTGGCTCCAGCGTAATGATATCTTGATAATTAATCATATTTCACCTCCATGTAGCAACAATCAAAATCTTTTTTGTCATGTGTTTATTCTGCCACCACAATCAGCACGGAATCTTTGATGCGTGCCGCCAACTCTTCCGGGTTCGCTTTATTAGCGGGAAGAGTTTGGATGTGTTTTGTTGATGGTGAGACAGAATCGAGTGCATAAAATGGGGTCTGACCCCATTTCCCACAACCAGTACCATGGTATAGCTGGACGCGCATCGCATTATTCTTCATTACCCAAATACAGAACCAAGTTCTTTCCGAAAGATAGCCCTGCTACCTCACAGGCTAATTTGATGATCTTTCGAATGTTTCCCCGGCTATAGTTAGTGCCAATCCACCAGCCAGGAACTAGCTCTTGAGAATGTTCTGCACAAAGATCTGGCCGACCAGGATAGAGTTCCATTTTATCATTGGATATATATCTTCTCTTTCGGCCATGTTTCCTCGCTGTAAATCTTTCCAAAAAAGACGGGTCGTCAGCCACTAATTTTTTGAACAGGCTAATCATCGTACTGCTCGCGTTTTTCCCTGCGTGAAACTCCCCGTTCATCTCAAATCCAAACCTTCCTTTTTTTGACTTAGGCGGATTCAACTGCCAAGTGCAACATCGGTGAGTCGCGATGTGGTATTGAAGAACACTTCATGGGGTGTTCTGTAGCCCAGCGTTTT